>CAZXPD010000041.1:0-21930 GCA_964643065.1 uncultured Gammaproteobacteria bacterium
AAATTGATATCTTAAGAAGATTAATATCAAATAGACATTTTGAAAAAACAAAAATTCTTTTTAACGTAATAACACAAGAAGAATTAAAGAAATTATTTAATGGATTTGATGAAAACGAAAATAAATATTATAGATACCCCAATAGTTGGAGTACCATTCCTTCCATTAAATGGCAGATAAATCCAGATGATATTTGCACAACTGCTTAGATTGTTTCAGCATTTTTTGTAATGAATTCGCAAACCCAAAGAATATAGCCAAACAATGATCTACTTTCCCTGTGCTTAGTTGTGCAACACCCTAAACCTGTGAAACAGGTCGAAAAGCATTGGACGGAAAACAGATGCAATAAGCCCGCCCCCGTGCCGAGTTGTGCAGTACCGTAATGTTTCACTTTGCGTATCTTGTCTTGTTTTCATGTTTGAGGGCGAAGCCCGAGTTTGAAAACATCGGATTCTGATAACTAGGGGCTTGAGCAAAGCAGAAACATAGGATACGGAGCATCCGAGGCAAAGTTTTTCTTTGCTTACGTTTCTTTTTGTGAAAAAGAAATGTAAGGCGGTGGCTTTAGACACCGAAATAAAAGAAAGAGTACAGATGAAAAGGATTTTTGTTATTCTGCAATGATTTTGCGATGCTGAAACGACTTCAGCATGACGGTTTTTTTTGCGTTGAGTAAGACAGATTCTCACGCCGCTGCGTGGCTGAGAATGACACAATAGGATTGAGATCCTCACGCTCCCGTTGGTCGCTCAGGATGACGAAGGGGGGATTGGGATGACGGTTAAGCAAGCCTAAACTCCTCGGCATTATTGATAATATAACTCAGCCGTTCTTCAAATTTCCGTTTATCAAACTGCAATGAATGCTCTCTAATTAATTTATTGTCCCAGTCAGTCTTCTCTGATTTTAAAATAGCATGATTTAACGACTCAGCGGTACTTTCATCAAATAATATCCCTGTTTCCCCGTCTATGACAATATCAAGGGCACCGCCGCCTTTGAATGCGATAACGGGTTTTCCGGCAGATTGAGCTTCCGCCATTACAATCCCAAAATCTTCTTTCCCCGGGAAAATAAAGCCTTTGCAGTTGTTCATGTATTTCTTTAACTCTTCAAGACTGACTTTACCCGGCATTTCGATATTTTTGCCTGCTTTTGATTTAAGCCGTTTTGCTTCTGCCCCGTCACCAACGATGACAAGTCTTTTTCCCGTTTCGTTAAAAGCATCTATTGCCAGTTCAAAACCCTTGTATGCGGCTAATCTGCCGACCATAAGATAATAATCTCCGCAATCTTCACAGCTGAAGAAATCTGTATTGACCGGTGGAAAGAGTACTTCTGAATCCCTGTTGTAAAACTTTTTGATACGTTTAGCGGTGTAATTCGAGTTCGCCAGATAATAATCTACTCTGTTTGAGCTTGTAACATCCCACATTCGCAGATATTGAGAAATCATTGCCGTAAGCAGCCGCTTAAAACCCTTTGTATTGTTTAAATCAGAATACGTCCAGAACATATCCCAAATGTAACGGGCGGGGGAATGACAGTAACAAATATGAACAGCGTCGGGACGCGGAATAATTCCTTTAGCCACCGAATGATGAGAAGAAAAAATAATATCATATTCCTGCAGATTTAAATACTCCACCGCAAGCGGCATTAGCGGGAAATATGCCTTGTATTTGCTCATTGCAAAAGGAAGTTTTTGTATAAATGAAGGCGTTATTATTCTGTCTTTGTATTTAGACGGAATAATGCCGGTATTGATAACTGTGGTGTAAACAGGAGCATGCGGATATAAATCCATTGCGCAGAATAATATACTTTCTGCGCCTCCTATTCCTCCTGAAAGCTGATCGCTGATTATAGCAAGTGATTTCTGCTTCAATTCACATTTCCTTAAATTAGTAATGATTACAAATATTGAAGCGAAATTATATACAAAAATTTTGTAAAAAAATATACCCAACTGAATATTACATTTTGAATACTTTTATATGAATTATTATAAAAGCGAAAATATAATCGATTTGTAATAAATGTAATAAAAGCAGGAATGGAAAGGTTGTTTGTTGTGAAAAAGTATATTTTGGGTATTATTCTATGTTGTTTATTCATTAACATCAGTAAGACATCTGCTGCCGAACTCAACACGAATGCACCTGATTATAGGAATGATACTGTTTATCAGGCACGTTTGATTAACAGGGGATTTGTAACGAGAAAATATATTCTCGGTCCCAATGACATATTGAGCATAAATCTGCTCGGTATATCCGAGTTTAATCAGGACAACATAAGAATTCAGCCTGACGGAAACATAGTACTGCCGCCGCTGGGTTTGTTTAAAGCTGCCGGTCTTACCATTGAAGAACTTCGTGAAGATTTAATCGAGGGTTACAAAAAATATGTTAAAAATCCGCAGGTGTTTATTAACCTTACGCAAAGCAGACCGTTTATTGTTTATATAAGCGGCGGTGTTTTGAACCCCGGCGGGTATGAACTTAATACAATTACCAACCATTCAACATACAGCAGCAAACCTGAAACATTCATTGAAAGAAAAACTCCCATATTGACAAATATATTGATTGCAGCCGGCGGAATATCTTATGATGCCGATGTTGAACATATTAAAATTACCAATCAGTTTGAGGGCACAAGTTTTGAAGTAAATTTGCTTGATATTATCGAAAATGGCGACAGTGACCAAGATATTTATTTGATGTCCGGAGACAGCATTTTTGTTCCAAAAGTGAAAAATCCGCTTGCCATTGACGACCAAAAATATCGCAGATATGCAGGAAGTGTTGTTTTTCAGCGTACAGTTCCTGTAAAAGTTTACGGCTATGTTAATACACCGGGATTAATAAAACTCGATCCCGCACAATCTTTGAATATAAATTCGGCGATAACTGCAGCGGGCGGGTATTTAAAAGATTCAGCCTATGCGCCGTCAAAAGTTTATTTGAGCAGACTTACCCCGGAAGGAACATTCGTTACAAGAAAAGTGAACCCGAGAGTTTCGGATGTCATGATGATGCCGAACGATGTTGTTTACGTTCCTGAAAAATGGCGTCCGCTGTTAGGAAAGACTTTTGATTATCTGACGCGTATGATTGAACCTTTCTATAGATTCTCAAGAGGTTACAATTCCTGGGATGATATGTTCAATCGCTAATTACGGGTAATGTTAAGGAAAAGGATTACGGAATATAAATTATGAAAAATAAGTTGGTTTTATTAATCTTAAAAGAGTTAAAAATAATCACAACAGGTCTTATTGCGGGTTTCATACTGTTTCTTATTTATTCGATGTTCTTTTATCTCCCCATGTACTCGCTAAGCTCCAAAATATTTATTAAAAATTTGGTTAAGCAAAGAATAGTCACGGATTATGACGGCAGAACGTCATATCGTTCCGAGAGCGGATACAGCAACCCGTTATTTAACTTTATACAGATTTTCAGATCTCAGATGTTGGCTGAAAAAATTTATACAGAATTAAATAATAAATATCCCGATGATTTGAAAAAATTGGGAGTTAAAAACAAAGACGGTTGGTATAGAGTTTATCTAAATCTGATGAAGGTTAAAATTGAGCCTTCTACCGATATCATGAACATAAAAATGAGTTGGCCAGTAAAAAAACATACCTACGACGTTATTAACATTGTTATTAATACCTTCAGAGAAAATAACCTCGAAATCAGCAACTCAATAGATGCACAACAAAGCCGTTATATTAATAAACAGCTCGTTGATATAGGAAATCAGCTTGATTTGGTCAGAAAACAAATTAAAAATTACAAAGTAAAAAACGGTATTGCTGATATAGACAGCGAAACAATAGAGTTGACACGCTCAAGAGTTGACCTTGAAAAACAGGCGCAAATATTAAAAAGTAATCTGGCGTTTAATAACAGAAAATTAACCGAATATGCACATCAGTTAAATATGCCCGATGCTGAAACAGCTCTCAGAGCAACAGGGATTGGTGAAGACCCCTACCTTGTCAGATTAAATCAGGATTTAGCATCGATAAAACAAAAATATTCCATGCTTTCAGCAAAATTTACTGATGAATACCCCGAAGTTCAAGCTGTTAAAAGCGAAATGGATCAAATTCAACAAAATATTCAGAAAAGAGAACAGGAAACCCTTTCTAATTTAAAAGTCGGCAGAGGTATTTATGATAAGCCTTCTCAAGATATAGCAACAGACTTAGCCAGAGTTCAGGCTGAAAGTCTCTCCATGCGCGCTCAGCTTAAAGCGTTGAACAGAGGAATCAGTAATATCAGAGGTCAAGAATCACGGCTTCCCGGTAAGAAAATGGGACTTGATGATCTCACAAAACAGGAATCTGCGCTTGCATTGGCTTATGAAGCTGTAAAAAGAAAACAGATGGAAGCAAAAATCAAAGAAGGTGACGTTGTCGATAATATATTTCCTTTGGGCATGACAAAAAGTCCGGCATCTACGGCAATCAAGGTTTTGTTTGTTAAATTTGTCAGTTTCATGATGCTCGGTTTCCTCGGTGCACTCGGATTTATATACATTAAAGAAGATATTGAAGATAAATGGCGTGATTCTCAGGAAATCGAAGATATTACCGGCAAAAAGGTTCTCGGTACTCTGCCATGGGTAAAATCAAAACAGGATGCGGCAGGGTTTATATTTGAATCCGATTCCATTATGGGTATGGCATACGGAAACATAGCAAATTCAATTATCGGAAAATCTTACCTTGAAGAAGCATCGGTATTGAGTTTTGCGGCTACAGCCGGCGCAAGGACTAAATCCTCGATTATTCCGAATATCGCGTACAATATTGCGAAATTAAACAGGTCGGTTTTACTGATTGATACTAATTTCAATTATCCTTTAAGTCTTCTTGAAGGGCTCGGTATTCATCAACATACACAAAATGACATAATTTACTTCTTGAATGAAGTTAACAAAGAAATACGTCTCAACAAATCGATATCACAGGAAAAAATCGCTAAACTGCTTGAAGAATGCATTATCCCGGTATCCGTCAAATCAAAATCAGGCGAGAATATAATATTCCATTATTTATGTTCTGCAAAACCGATTGAAAATATCTATGACTACGTTGGAACAAAAGCGTTTGAAATGCTTATCGCCAAAGTAAAATCAATGTATGAGTTTGTATTGATTGATACTCCGGCTAAGCCTTACATCTACCCCGAAATTAAAGCGGTAACAAATAAATCTGACGCCGTTGCCATTATTTCGGCCATGGAATCCAACAGAGAAGAACTCGTTAAGATGATAAGCATGTTCAATAAGTCAAGCGTCAAGGTATTGGGTATTATTCCGAGAGAAATTAATTCGGAATTGGAAAAATATTTCCATCAAAGTTCACAGCGCGTTTCATAGACAGTTCGAATTGGTTAATAAGATAATGAATAATAATTCAAATTTTTTAACTAAAATTTTAAGTGAAAAAATATTTCTTGTATTGGGCTCGATACTTTTCGCTTTTGCAGGTGTCATGTTCCTGTCCGATAAAGTTGACATTGAACCTATGTTAATTTTTACTGTTTTGGCTTCGGGTTTTATTATCGGAATACAGATATATAAGCAAAGTTTCGATTCTTCTTTAATTCCTTATTTGTTTCTGCAATTTGTTTTTGCGGCAATGTCACTTGATCAGAGGCTTTTTTCCCCACTCGGCATTAAGTTAAGACCGCATGCCCTGATTATGCTCTTTGGAATATTATGTACAATTTATTATTTGAAACAGGATTTCGGCTACTATTGGAAAAAGTTTCTCTCGTTCAGATTGATGCTTTTATTTTTTATTGTTGATTTGGTCTATTTTTTCTTTTATTACAGCAGTTTTAACCTCGGCAGCGCAAAGATAGGATATTTGATAAATTTCGACAGAAGTATCGGTAACGAAGATGCTAAACTCATTGTTTTCCTCGGCGGTTTAGGTTCGTTTATTGCACTTACGATTGCTTTGACATTGTTCAAGTATTTAAAAACACGCGAAAGTATTAATGCATACTTCGTTAAAATTGCCCATTACATTGTATATATTTTTGTCGGCTATTATGCAATGCTCTTTTTACTTGTAGCAAGCGGTCTTTCCAAAATTCAGTTCGGCGCGGGCCGCTTAAACGGAGAGCCGCTATTCGGTTTTGACGGGATTAATCTTATTTTTGCAATGTTTTTGATATTTTTTGCCGGTCTTAAGTCCTATTTAGAATATCAACACGTCGAATATAATAAAAAATTTATGGATATTGCACTGATATTTCTTGTAGCTATGAATTTGATTTTTATCCTTCTGTTTATTAACAAAACATCGATAATTGCTTTGACAGGCAGTTTACTTACCTTTCTCATTGTGTCGTATAAGATAAAAGTCAATGTCGTGAAATCGTTCTTCGGTAAAAAAACGGGATTGGTTATAATTGCGGCTTTAGGAATTTTAGGTGCGGTTCTTTTTGGCGCGGTTATGCAAAATTCTGAGTTTATTGTCGACACCGCCAACAATATTGTAGGCAGATTTTCGAGTTTCGGTACTTTAAACGTCAGGCAGTCAAACTGGCAGTTTTTTATAGATGACTGGATTTCAAACCTCAGCATATTTAAAACCATTTTCGGTTTCGGAGTAGGGGCTTCGAGAGAAGCTATATTCTTTATTTCAGCTATGAGGCCGGGAACTTATCTGGTTCAAACCACACACAACAATTATATGGAAATGTTTTATGACTACGGGCTTATGGCATTACTATATTACGGCGCAATCATTGCGATTTTGGTCAACGATATTAAAATACTCAGAGACAAATATGCTGAGACTTCTATGAAAATACTCAGCAATATCAGCCTGTGCATCATCCTGTTCTACTTTATTTACCATACAATGGACGGCGCAAGAGTAGCCACGGTTATTGTCTTCTTCAGTATGCTCGGTCTGCTTGAATCAATGAAATATTCTTGTATAAAAGGACAATGCGGATGAAAGCCATCAATACAATTATCAGAGAAATAAGTACACTTTATACTTATTGGGTTTTAAGTGTATTGAATATACTCGGGTGGGGGAAGTTCGGTTGTGTTACGAGAGCCGAACTTCTAAGAATACTCGGGTTTAAAATTGGAAAAGGATCAAAAATTTCTACAGGGCTGACGATTCACAGCCCATTTTCCGATGTTTCAATCGGTAATAATACTTTTCTCAATAAAAACGTGCTTTTTGATGCAATGGCTCCGATTAAAATCGGAAATCACTGCAATATCAGTTTTAATACGATATTTACAAATTCACTGCACGACTTCGAAATTGATTTCAACGGAAAACGCAATACATACGCTGGTAAACCCATAGTCGTCGAGGACTATGTTTGGATTGCAAGTAATGCTATTATTTTGAACGGGGTAAAAATCGGCAAAGGTGCAATAGTTGGAGCCGGCAGTGTCGTAACAAAAGATGTTCCCGAATATACGCTTGTAATCGGTAATCCCGCAAAAGTGCACAGTTCTATAAATTCAAATTATGCGGAGCAGGAATTAATATCTAATCAACAATAAAGATTTTACCCGCCTTGCCTGATTATATTTTGCCGAATTTAGTTCAAAGGGTTTCATTCGTGTTTTAGTCTTTATGGGACTGTTGACAAATAGAAAAAATGAGCTTTTTAACTATTTATCAGCATTCCCTTTATAAGCATCTTGTCTGTGTTTTATCGCAATTATGTAGAGAATCTTAACGCTTTCCTGACAAAATTCGCATAAAATTCGATAATTGCCTTGTCTAATCCTGTATCGGTTACTATAACCCTTTAGCTTCTTAAAATTACAGCTTTCAGGAGATTCGACGAATTTATCAATTCGTTTTTTTATTTGTTTAGCATCAGTTTTGGCTATATCGCGAAGGTTTTTAACGGCTTCCTCAGAAAGTCTTACAATCATATCCCAAGCCTTTTCCAGACTTTCTCGGCGTCAACAATACGCCCTGCTATTATATCTTCTTCTCCACGCTTCATTGCAAGTTTTTCTTCCGGTAAAAGTTCCTCATTTTCTTCCTGAACAGCATCCCAGTCGAATTCTTTTTTTATCGGAAAAGCTACTATTTTACCGTCTTCTATTGTTACTTCCAATTCGGTATCTTTATCAATCCTTAAAATATCCAAATATGCGGGAGGAATAATTAATGCATGGCTGTTTCCCGTTCTCGTTAATTTTTTTCTCATATTTTTAGCATCCCAGTTATTTTAATTAATTCTGACTACAGTATAACATATATTTTACATAAATACGGACATTAATATGTCTAAAGGTTTTATAATTGTACGTATAAATAACAAAAAAGACTAATATATGACCAACAAAATCGACTTAACCCGTCTTGCCTCATTGTCTTTTGCCGAATTTAGTTCAAAGGGCTTATCGGGAAGATTAACGAACATTGACGTTGAGCTCCCCCCGTCAAATGCCATTGCTTTTTCGGCACCGAGTTCCTTCATGAGCTGTTGCAGTTCTTTAATTGTCATCTTGGATTCATTTCCTACTACAATCAGCAAAATTTTACTTCCTTTGATTGCTATGGCGGAACGTGGGTATTTATGAAGTACTCCGGCTGATTCTTTTATAATTTTGCCGTTTTGCCTTACTATAAATGCTTCTTTTTCCAAGTCCATTTCGGGTAAAAGCATCGGTCCTGCCTGAATTGATTGTGCTATCTCGCATTTCATCGGCTGTTCGTTATGCAGAGCAATATCATAAAGTTTTACCGTTTTGCCCGTGTTCAACAGACAGTTCTCAACTCTGAATTCTGCTCTATTGAGAATTTGAGGAAGATACTTTTTCAAAGTGGGGCTTTGCATGAGATTTTCGTTATCTTCGGGATTTGCAATAATTTGCCGGTCTTTTACAACATAAGATGCTGTTTTATGGTTGACTGTATCAAAATACCCTGCATTGATACCCGCAAAGGCTTCTTCCTGAAGCACTGCATCTTTAACCGTCTGCAAATCCTGCGCTACATATGGAGCCAGGCAATCGGAGCATTTTTCAGTATCAACTTCAACTACATAAACTCCTTTGCCGTGCTGATAAAAACTGACCGGTGGGGAATTGTTATCCTGCGCGAAATTAACTGCATAATTAAAGCAAATTGCTGAGATAATAACCAATAAAAAATTGAGATATTTTCTTTTCACTGAAGTAAATGTTTAACCTCTTTTGCTATAGCCTCTGCTGATTCAGTTGTCGATGCATTTCCGCCCAAGTCGAATGTCAGTGTTTCGCCTTTTGCAACTAGTTTTTCAACAGCTTTTTGCAGTGCTTCGCCTGCTTTTTGCTCTCCTATATGTTTGAGCATCATACCTGCCGATAAAATCAATGCCATGGGATTTGCCTTGTTCAAACCTTTCAGTGACGGTGAGCTGCCGTGAACTGCTTCAAATACAGCAAATTCAGAGCCTATATTAGCTCCGGGCGCAATTCCAAGCCCTCCGGTTAAACCCGCGGCAATATCTGAAACTATGTCGCCGTAAAGATTGGGCAGTACAAGCACATCGTAAAGCTCCGGGTTTTGAACCAACTGCATGCACATATTGTCGATAAGGACTTCTTCATATTGAATTTGAGGATATTTTTCGGCGATTGTCCTTGAGGCTTCCAAAAACAGACCGTCCGAAAGTTTGCAGATATTGGCTTTTGTTACTGCCGTGACTTTTTTTCGATTTTGTTTAACGGCATATTCAAAGGCATACTGAGCTATACGTTCTGACGCTCCTCTTGTAATTCTTTTAACGGATTCCGCCGTGTCATCGTCTATCTTTCTCTCTATGCCTGCGTATAAATCTTCCGTATTCTCTCTGACTATCACCAAATCAACGTTATCATATCTTGATTTAATTCCTTTAATTGTTTTAGCCGGTCTTAATGAGACATAAAGGTCAAGTTCTTTTCGAAGTGATACGTTTACGCTTCTGAAGCCTGTTCCTATCGGGGTTGTTACCGGGGCTTTAAGCGCGACTTTGTTTTTTCTGATTGAATCCAAAACTTTTTGCGGAAGCGGGGTTCCTTCCTGCTCAATTACATCTGCGCCTGCGTTAACGACTTCCCAGTTTATTTCTACTCCAGTTGCCTCAATGGCAATTTTTGCGGCTTCGACAAGCTCGGGTCCTATGCCGTCTCCGGGTATAAGCGTAATATTATGCATAAATTTGTTTCCTATATGTCTGCCTTTTAGATTCTAATCAAACATGAGCTTATTAGCAATTATAATTCAGTTATTGTATATTTCTTTTTCAAGCAGTCCGAAATAATCATCAAGCCTGCGGCATTCTTTTAATGATTTTGGTTTTGTAATATAAATTTGTTGGGCTTTTGTTTTATCGCCGTTAATAAGGTGCCCGAGGACATCAATATTGAGGCATGTAAAACTTAAAAATCTGCCGTAGTAGAAATTATTAGTTTCTTCATTTCCGTAAATGCTTTTATCTGTGAGTTTAGATTCAATATCTTTAAATATTTGTTGAGTTTTTTGAAGATTTCCTGATTTCAAGGCACATTGTGCTTTTTGAAATTTGTCTATTATCTCCATATTGGTATCAATTAATTCAATTTTGTCCTTGCTCATAAGGTCTTTATTATTTAACAAAAGGACACGGGCTCTTCTGAATGTTTCACAAGCTTCATTATCATTAAACTCAAAATACTGGCTGTAAATTTTGGCACATCGCATATCAGAATCAAAAACCGATTTTAAAGCAGTTTGTCTTAATTTGTTGCTGTTATTTGAGATGTCTTCGAGCATATGAAGTCTCTCAAAAAATTTTTTAATATTCTGAGTATTACAATATCCTGAATTTACAGTTTTTCTGTTTTTCATTAACCTGATTTCATTATCAGTGCATTTTTTGTAAATTTCGCAAAGCTTCTTCTCGTTTAAAGACAGGTCAGGTCCGAAATTATGGTAAACATCCGACAAGTATCTGTTAAGAAATCTTTCTTTAAAACTGTCAAGATTTGATTTTAAAAGGTCTTCGGAGGGATTAAACCTCTCTACTCTGTTGAAATCTATTATTTGAATTCCATCCTTATTGAATAAAATATTACCGGGCCATAAATCATTATGTAATATCCCTTTAATATCAAACCTCAAAATTTGTTCATAAATGTCATCTAAACCTTTATCGGAAATCAAGTGCAAATCATAAAAAGTACTGTCATTAGAAGCAGTTATACCCTTAACCCATTCCATTATAATATAATTGTTTTTCTCGCTGCCGTTTTTTCCTGAAAAATCACCATGATAATAATAAAATTTCGGTACCTTAGTTTTGCCGTCATCCAATTCATAGTGAGAACGGGCTTCCAACTCCAACTGTTTGGCAAGTTTATTCACCATCTCGGCGGAATAGCCGTTTTTCTCAAGTCTTTTTATTGCATAAACATTTTTTGTCAGTGGAGAAACATATTTGTAAATTTTTGCGCTGAATTTAGCCTCATAAACTCCGTCCAGAGGACTGTCTGACTTTATGGGGTTTTCTAAATCATTCATATTTATGTCATTCGGCATTTTGCCCAGAGTCACGAACTCAGAAGATTTGAAACTCAATAGATTAGATACTGCAGGTCTAATTATAGATTTCTGTTCGACTCTGTTTAAATACAAATAAGGATTGTTGTTTGTTCGGTTAATCATCGCTTGGCTCCTCATTTAATTAAAAACCGAACAAAAAAATAATTGCCTGAAGTTTTGTAAAAATTTGGAATCATTAAATTTTCGTTAAAATTTCATCTGATTTTGATTTGCTGTATTAAATTTGATTATAGATACAAACATCTTAGACATTTATTTTGTTGTACTATAAACAGGTCAAAGAAAATTAATTAGAAGGAGGACACTAATGTCAACAGGTACAGATTTGAAAATCAAACCGCTTGCAGACAGACTTGTTGTTCAAGTAATTGATGAAACTGAAACTACTTCAGGCGGGATTTTTATTCCCGATACAGCCCGCGAAAAACCTCAAAAAGGCAAAGTGCTTGCAGTAGGTCAGGGCAAAATGCTTGACTGCGGCAAAAGAGAAGAACCCGAAGTAAAGGTCGGCGATATCGTCCTTTTTGCCAAATACGGCGGTCAGGATATCAAAATTGACGGAACGGAATATAAAATCCTCTCTGAAAGAGACGTTCTCGCAGTTATACAGTAATCGAATTTTATTAGCTGATAGGAGATATATTTATGGCAAAGAAAATAGTGTTTCAGGAAGATGCCCGCAAGTCTCTTGAAAGAGGTATTGATGCGGTAGCAGATGCAGTTAAAGTAACACTCGGTCCCAAAGGAAGAAACGTAGTTCTTGAAAAGAAATTCGGTTCTCCTCAGATTGTTAACGACGGCGTTACAATCGCAAAAGAAATTGAACTTGCCGATCACATGGAAAACATGGGCGCTCAATTGATTAAAGAAGTTTCCAGCAAAACAAACGATGTTGCAGGTGACGGGACAACAACAGCAGCAGTTTTGGCTCAGGCTATCGTTAAAGAAGGTCTCAAAAACGTTGCCGCAGGCGCAAATCCTCTCGGAATCAGAAGAGGGATTGACAAATCCGTTCATATTATTGTTGAAGAAATCAAAAAGAACGCCAAGAAAATCGAATCCAAAGAATCAATTGCTCAGGTAGCAACGATTTCCGCAGGTAACGATAAAGAAATCGGTAACCTGATTGCTGATGCTATGGACAAAGTCGGCAAAGACGGCGTTATAACCGTTGAAGAATCCAAAACAATCGGAACCGAACTCAAGGTTGTCGAAGGTATGCAGTTTGACAAAGGCTATATCAGCCCTTATTTTGTGACCGATGCCGAAAGAATGGAAGCAGTTCTTGAAGACGTAATGGTACTTTGCGTAAACAAGAAGATTAACCTTATTACCGAACTCGTACCCGTTCTTGAACAGGTGGCAAGAGAAGGTAAAGGAATTTTACTTATTGCTGAAGATGTTGAAGGCGAAGCTCTCGCTACACTCGTTGTCAACACAATGAGAAAAGTCTTAAGAGCTGTTGCAGTTAAAGCTCCGGGCTTTGGCGACAGAAGAAAAGCTATGCTTGAAGATATCGCAATTCTTACAGGCGGACAAATATTTACCGAAGAACTCGGCATTAAGCTTGAAAACGTTACTATTCAGATGATGGGCAAAGCCCGCAGAGTTACTGTTTCAAAAGATAAAACTACTATTGTCGTCGGCGAAGAATCAAAATCAGGCGTTAACGACAGAGTAAAATTGATTAAACGTCAAATTGAAGAATCAGACAGCGATTATGACAAAGAAAAACTTCAGGAACGTCTTGCTAAACTTGCAGGCGGTGTAGCAGTTATCGAAGTCGGCGCTGCAACCGAAACAGAACTAAAAGAAAGAAAATTAAGAATTGAAGACGCTCTTAACGCAACACGAGCCGCTATTGAAGAAGGCATCGTTGCAGGCGGCGGCGTTACTTTAATCAAAGTTTCAAAGGTTCTTGAAGCAAGTCTTTCCAAGTTTGAAGGCGACGAAAGAACCGGCGCTGAAATTCTTCTAAGGTCTCTTGACGCTCCGCTTAAGCAGATTGCGTTTAACGCAGGCGCTGCCGGTGAAGTCGTAGCAAGTAAGGTCAGAGAAATGAGCGATAATCAGGGTTATGATGCAGTCAGAGGCGAATACGTCGATATGATAAAAGCCGGTATTGTTGACCCTGCTAAAGTAACAAGATCTGCTCTTGAAAATGCTTCTTCTATCGCTGCAATGCTTCTTACAACCGAAGCTGCCGTATGCGAAATCCCTGAAGAAAAAGCACCTGCAATGCCGGGTCCCGGCATGGGCGGAATGGATTATTAATTTTCAGGAAAGTACCAATATCAAAAAGAAATCGGCTCAATAAGAGCCGGTTTCTTTTTATATTTAACTATAACTGATGCCGTCTTTGTTATTTGATATGTATTTTAAATATGCCTGAATTTTGTACTTGGCAATTAAAGCCTCAATTTTATCGGTTCTGTCAAACGGCAGTTTTGGAAGGAATTCGTACAGCATCTTTGCTGAATCGGCATAACCCAACCCCTGTGTATCATGAATAAGAAGAAGTCCCAGTTTATGCGTAAAAGACGAGTTAACAGGGTATTCAATATTGTTTATTATCGTTCCTTTTGAATCTAAATCAATATGAAAGGTTTGATAACTGCCGTTGTCATCTTTAACCGTTTTTTGCATCAAGAAAGTATAATAAGCATCGGAATTTAAATTCGGGTTTTTAATTATTACACACCTGAACCTGTTTTTGTCGAAAGTCAGAGTTTCAGCAGTTGTCGGGGCTTTTTTGAAAAGAGAGTTTAATTTTTCTATGTCTGATTTTTCGAGACTCACCGCATTATTGGTAAACATTTGCTTATTGTAAAAATCATAGGTTCTTACCCTTATTCCAAACACTATGTTTTGGGAGCCTACGGCTTTACTTTGGGATATGCGGTTGTTTGAACTTAAAATCTTCATTTCAATAAATTTCAACTCTCTAATTATATAGAGTTGAAAAATAAAAATAATTGCTATTTATCCTGTAAAAAATTAAGAATTATTAAATTTAATTATTGAATGTAATCCTGCGGGTTGTAATACTCCCAGAATTTAATCTCTCCGCAGTATTTGCAAACGGCATGCGAATTCATAAAAGCTAAATCGGGAATAAATTCATATCCGTCAACAGTGATTATAATTTCGCCTTTATCGTTAAATCTCTGCGAATATTCGCCTTTGCCACGATATGCCGGACTAATCATCAAGCCTATCTCGTCAACTTTTTTGCATTTTCTGCATCTAAACATTCCGCATTCAGCTTTCTTTTGAACTCAAATCATAATACAGCAGTGTATAATATGCACTGCCTAACGGAAGAAGCAGGCCGCTAACAACACCTCCAATTACCAAAAGTAAAAAAGTTTTGGCAATATCGTAATTAGTCATTGTTCCCAAAATGTAATATCCTGCGTCTGTTCTTCTGAAAATGTCAATTATATTTGAAAAACTTGCCAAATATATCTCTATTGGTCTTACTGCATAGCTGATAAACTGCGCTTTTGAAAAAAGTCCCTGAAATAATGAAGGAATTAGTATTCCCGTAAGGAGGATAACAGCAATTCCCGTGAAAAACGTCTTCCAGAATGATGTTTTAACAAGTGTCCAACTTTTTTTAATTGTCTGAACAGGTGAAATGTTTTCAAATGCGAAAACCTGAAATGACAGACTTAAATATACCGACACTATAAGAAGAATAAATATCATAAAAAGCTCTATAACAGAAAATGCCGAGGTCAGAAAAGCCGTATCAACAGAGTTCAAAAATTTAAGCAAATATATTGAAAAAGGAAGAAGTAATCCGCCTAGAACAATCAATGTTAAATACAGTAAAACCAGTATGTATTCTTTTGTCCTTAATTTAATACACTGGTTGAGTATCGCGTAATCTTTCAGTTTGCCTTCAGCCATAATATTACCGATTGAAGAATTTAATGCTGCCATTGCGGTCATGTACTCCCAAAAGGCTTTTGTAAAAACAAAGAAGCCCGGCAATATCAGAACTATTAAACCCAGTATTATCAAAACAAGATTTTGGGCAATATTTTCCGGTGGAACAAATTTCGTTATATTTTGAGAAAAAAAATAAGAGGGTGAAAGTATTAGCAATATTCCGAGTAATTGTCCAAATACAGGAAAAAGCATTATTTTTGTTAGTGTGAAAATATTTTTTAAGTATATTAAAGTGCCTTTGGCAACAATTTTTATCATACCGATATTAATGCTTTATTTTAGTATGTAAAAATTATACATAACCCTTCACATACATGGCTATCGTTTCATGGTGTTAATCGTTTCACTGATGGATTTTTATTAATGTTCTTGAATATTGGAGATTATATATACCACCAATAAGACACCTCATAAGTGTATGAGGTGTCTTAAATTTATTATTACTAATTAAAGCAGTTTACCAGAAGAATCTCGGTACGCCTTGATTAGCAGTGTTTGATTGAACAATCGATCCGCCGCCGAATTGGTTAGCTACGTTGGACTGTATGATTGAACCGCCGGCAAACTGATTGGCATCGTTTCTTTGAACAATTGATCCGCCGCCGAATTGGTTAGCTACGTTTGATTGTACGATTGAACCGCCGCATCTCGGAGCAAAAATCGGTTTCGGTAAGCATGGTTTTGGCATCGGTTTGCATACAGGGGGTCTGAATGCAGGCATTTGAGGTTTTCTGCATTCAGGTTTGCCAAACACGCTTCCGCCGATGAGTAGGTTGTTGTCACCTATTGCAACATTGCTGCCTCTGCCGCCGATGAGAACGTTATTATCGCCAATAGCTACATTTCCACCGCGTGCTGCTAAAGGGTTTGCAAATCCAAGACCGTTGAAACAATTTACGTAATTACTCATACTTTGATCTCCTCTTCATTGTGTAATACTTAATATTTTTTGTATGGGGGGGTATATTATTAAAAAAACATTAAGAATATAAAAATTGCGTAAAAAATATATATCATCAATATATTGTTTACAATTTGTTACTTTTTCGGAAGTAACATAAGTTGATAAAAATTAAGCATCGCCTTTGAGTATAAAATCGGCGATGCTTATGTTTACGGGATATTTGAAGGTTAAAGCGGATAATTAAAACAGCCAGCCTCTGTGGTGATTGCCGCGGCTCATTAACGGATGACGAAATTCATGACCTCTGTATCCGTAATCAGGTCTGTGTTCGGCATGATGTCCAATACCAAAAAACCTTTTATGTCCGGGATAAACGAATCTGTGAAATGGATGACAATCGAAAAATCTGGATATACTCATAATTATTCCTCCTCTTTTGGCGTTAAATGTACTCTATTGTCCTATCCAATAATATAAAAACAAACCGCATATAAAAATTGCGTACGGAAGATATATATTTGATATAATATTTACAATCCTTTACATTTGTACTCTGAAAATTTGTGCAAACCTGCGCTGTTTATTTCTGTTCAAATTGGAAATGTAACGGATTTGCTAAAAATAAGCAATTAAACCTAAACGTTTGTTTTTATATATATAGAAGGGACATCTTCGGGAAATATAATATGGAATCGGGAGGGATATGGACAAGTTCCCGATATTAGAAATTACACCTGTATTAAATACAGGCGGCATTACTAAACCGTCTAATTTAGGCATAAACAAAAACGAAAAAAGTTATAATATAAAGACGGTAAACCCTGCTCCTGTACCTATGACCAATCCTTTTAACATAAAGGATACCTTTGAGCGTTCTGATAAAAAGGATGTAAATCCCGAAGATAATAAAAATATCGGCATTAAAGACATTGCAATAGGCTGTGCCGAGAGTATACCTTATGTACGAAGATTAATGGGTGTAGAAAACGGCGCAAATAACGGCGATTATGTTAAAGCTGCATTGGCTGCCGCAATTTTGTTTGCTAATGTTCCCGAAGATTTTCGAGATCTGAAAAAAGCCGCAGAGCAAATAATTCACCCCGAAAAGGTTAAAGCCTCTTCTATAGGGTATGATTTTCAACCGCTGTTTTCATTCTTCAGAGGTACATGGTTTGAATTTTTGCTTAAAGGAAAGGGGAAATATACCGGCAAAATTTCAGAGTTCTTATACAATTCAGATCAAACTTTATTCCAAATGCCGTTCTTCAGGAAAAAAATTCTGGGTATTTATGACTATTCAGTAGATTTTACAACTCGCGAAGATGTATTCAAAAATTTGGTTCGATCATATAAAGTCAATGAAAAATCAGTGATAAAAAAAGTTCTTGGAGGAGCATCAATGAGAGTTCCTATAATTGGAATATTGGCTTTCTCATTGCTTGAGATGCCTTCCATAGTCAAAGCATTTAGCAATTCTAATAATATTAAAGACAATTTTAATAACGGTTTTAAACAAACTGCAAAGTCATTTGTAAATATTGTTTCAATCTTAGGATGGTCTGCAGTGCTTGGTTGGATATTACACAGATATAAAGGTCCAGCAGGCTCACTTCTCGGAATAGGATTAGGAACTGCTCTCGGTTCAAAGCAGGCTCAAATTATTAACGATAAAATTGATGTAGAAATTTAATTAAGAGCTATTCCTTTATGGTTTAGCATTGATTTAAGTTCACTCGCAAATGTTTTATCATCGATATCTAAATACGTTAAGTATTTTCTTATTGCTTGAATATTTGCTTCGGTTATTCCTGCTTTTTCCAGAATGTTTACGATTGCGGGTGAATCTTGAAAGTGTCCGGTTAGTACCTTTATAAGTCTTTTATCGGCTCCGGGCGTATCTTTCACTGCTTGTAAAAGTGGATCAACAACTTTCTGTCCTCCAAACAACCCAAAACTGACTCTGTCTTCTTGTGCAGTTAAATTATCAGGTAACGGGGGCATTGGATCGATAATTTCGTTTTTAACCGCATTCTGACGTAAATTTTTGCTTATGGGAAAACTCAAACTAACTTTGTTAATCAACATTTCTAAATACTCGCTCTAATTTCTCAAATATTTGTGTCTTTTAACTCAACTATAAAATTACAACAAACATTTTAAAAATGCAATATGTTTATTAAAATAATTTTAATTTATTGTAGCAAAAGTTAACATTTGATAACACCCATAATCGGCTTATTTTTAGCTGAGAAGAAAATTAAATAAATATCCCGTGAATATTATCGCAATCGTTATGATAGAAACAAATGTTAATAAAAGGCGCGGCTTCATTATTTTGCGAAGTATTATAAGCTCAGGAAGAGAAATTGCAGTAACAGACATTGTAAATGCAAGCACCGTCCCCATTGGTAATCCCTGTTTAACCAAAACTTCCGCAATGGGAAGCACACCCGCTACATTGGCATATAACGGGACACCGAGAATAACCGCTATCGGAACCGCAAATGCATTTGAAGATCCTGCGTATTTGAGCATAAATTCGGCAGGAACAAAACCGTGGATAACAGCCCCTATTGCCACCCCTATAACTATATAGAGCCAGACGTTGTGAAAAATATTATACGCGCTTCGTTTTGCATCTCGCATCCTCTCTATAAAAGTGGGCTTATTCTTTTTACAGCAGCAGCAACTTTCAGGCTGCATTTCAAAAACAAATCTTTCAATGTGCTTCTCCATATGCATTTTGCTGATGATAATTCCCGCAAGAACCGCTATAATCAGTCCTGACAAAATATAAATCAAAGCAACTTTATAACCAAATAAGCTCCACAGCATTATTATTGCAACTTCGTTATTCATAGGAGCCGAAATCAGAAAAGAGAAAGTTACCCCTAAAGGAACACCGGATTCGAGAAATCCCAAAAATAACGGAATAGCGGAACAACTGCAAAAAGGCGTCACAATACCAAGACATGCCGCAAGAATATTACCTACTCCCTGTTTTTTTCCTGTTAAATATTTTTTTGTTGTTTCAGGAGTAAAGTAGCTTTTTACAATTCCTACAACAAAGCTGATAATCAAAATTAATACGAATATTTTTAATGTGTCGTAGATAAAAAAATGCACGCTTTCGCCTGCATGAGAAGCGGGTGACAGTTTTAAAATTGATATAACATAATCAGCTACTAATTCAAAAGGTTTGAAAATATCCATCAATATCAGCCTTTCTGTGTAAAGAAAATACTATTTTTTTGCATAAATATGCATGTATGGTTTTATTATATCAGCCAAAAACAGTTTTTTGGTTCATTTAATAAATGCATTAAAAAAACTTAATATGACTATATAAAAAGCATTTGCTATTAATAATACTGAATTTAATTTGCGGAATTTTAACGACACATGTTACATTTTTTTTAACTGAACGCTTTACCGATTGACATTAAACCATTTTAATTTAATAAATGGATTAAAATTAAAATGGAGGTTTCTATGAAAAAGACACTAACGATTGTAACAGTCTTATTAGTTTTAGCTATGTGTACAGATAGTGCTTTTGCCTGCTACAAGCCTAAATACAAATCCTGTTACACAAAACCTGCTGTCAGTTACGCAACCAAAAAGAATATTTCCGATTTGGAGTGGAAACATCAGCAGCAAGCAGAACTTATCGAAGAATTACAAATCAGAGTAAATAATCTCAGTTTGGAAATTGGTGTTTTAAAAGAAAAAGTCAGAATCCTTGAAGCAAACGATATAAACACTGATGCCAGATTAAACAATATGGACAGCAAATTTCTCAATATGCATCCCGTAATCAATCCTCCAAAAAGAAGCGATGATTGTTGGGAAACAAAATGCAAAGTTAAGTGCAAAATTAAAATCAGAGACGAATATCCGGATATTTGTCCTTGCTCTAAAAAGCCCCGCTGTCCAAAAATGATTTATTAATATTTAAAAAATAAAGGGCTGTCTCACATATCGAGACAGCCTTAATTTATAGAAAGTATTCGATGTTAGGGTTTGCTTTAAAATTTAAATTTCAGGTTTCCTTTGCGAATAAGAAATACATAAATAAACATTACCAAGGAAAGGTTTATTATCAGGGTGAATAAATTATCTACCTTTACTACCGATTTAATAATCTCTGAGAAAAAATAGCTCCCTATAAGTGATATGGATACCAATGACAAGTCTTTCCACGGCACAATCCAGTTAAATTTATCAACATTAACGCTTATGCTAAGCAGGAAATATGCAAAATTGGATACAAGCGTTGCTATGCCCACGCCAAGCAGTCCCATTTTTCCTATTAAAACAATACTCATACCGATTCCCAATAAACCGGATATAATTTTAATTATGGTATCAAGATATGTTTTTTTAGATAAGTGATACTGAATTGTCGTATAATCAGCCAGTCCGATGAAAAATGCGCTCAAAGCAAGATACGGCACTAAAACATATGCATCAATAAATTTGCTGTTTGCAAATACGCTTACTATCTCTTTTGAATATATACAAAACAAAAATACAAACGGTGAAAATATCATAAAGTAATAAGCGCTGAGTTTTGAAATCAAAGGCGATACATTTTTGCCTTCTTCAAACTTGTTAATTATTCTCGGAACTGCTGCGAGTGTGATTATGGAACACAGCGGCAATAAGAATGAAAAAGTCAGATTATAACCAACACCTAAAAATCCGTTATAAACAGAGCCTTTTAAATGTTGAAGAACAAATCTGTTGCTCTGAGTTATTCCCCACATACCGATTGATGCAAGTGAAATCGGCAAACCGTATTTATAAAATCCGCTTAAGACGAACTTTTTAACTTCGGATTTTCTGAAGGTACAGCAAATATCTGATTGAAAAAGCATAACAACGTCAATTAAAGATATTGATACTGCCATAGCAATAATAATGCCGGTTACACCCAAATCAAACTGCAAGATAAGCCAGGAAGCTATCCCGACAGTTAACAGCTGATTTATTATTACTGAAAATGTATATGAAAGAGGCTTTATCTGCGCACGCAAAAATTGAAAGAAAAGGGCTCTCAATGCAACCGGAATTATCAACAGAAAAACAAGATACTGGAAATCTCCTGATATATTAAAAAATTCTTTAAGCGGTTTAAACAGCAGAAAACCAAGCACATACATAATCAGCAAATTGGTAAACAGTAAAAACATTATTGTGCTGAAAAAAGTTTTGATATCGTCTTTGTTGTAATGCTCTCTAAAAAATCTCAGGCTTACCAGACCTACCCAGTCGCTAAAAATTATGCATAAAAAGCTTAATGCTCCCGTTGCAAGCATATATAATCCATAGCCCTCCGGATTGAGCAAATTTGTATAGAGCGGTACTAATAAGAAGTTAATAATCGTCCCTACAATCTTTGAGGGAGCGTATTTGAGCGAGTCTAAATAAATTTGCAACAAGGACTCCCTAACAAATAGGGAGTCCTTAT
>CAZXPD010000042.1:0-20556 GCA_964643065.1 uncultured Gammaproteobacteria bacterium
CGGTTCTGCGTTGAGTAAGACAGATTCTCACGCCCCTTCGGGGCTGAGAATGACATTTTCTGGCTGGTAAAGGGTGCAACGCCTTTAATAGACGTAGAGTACCGATGAAAAGGCGATTGAATACTTAATATGGTATTGTACAGACTGCTTCGACTGTAGAAACAGTCTCGCAGTGACATGAATACGCTTGCAATGGGTATTTTATGCTGGCAAGACACTGAACATCGACGTTTGATAGATACAGCATTGTTTTATGCTTCAGGGAAGCAGAGAAGGAAGAGATGAGAATACGACCTTGAGATCCTTCGCTTCACTCAGGATGACGGGAAGGGGCACGGGATGACGGCGTTATAAATATGGTTAAGATTCTTCGGCTGTGCCTCAGAATGACTGTTTTGGGCACGGGATGACTCTTTATTTACGGTAAAAGACAGATTTCCGCGCAATTCCCGATTGTTAAGAATGACAATAAAAATATAATATTGACTGCAACTTGGCATCAAAACTAAAAATTACAAATTGAGCTTTACCGATTAACATTGTATTATTATATTTAGCAAATAAGCAGAAAAGTGGTATGGAATTTTTAAAAGCAGGGCAAAAACTGAAGTTGGTACCCGCCGATATTAAGGAATTGTCCGAAGGTTTGATAACTGAAGTAAATAATGACAAATTTATCGTAAAGACATTGGATTCAGAATCAAAACAATTTGCCTTCGGCACTTATTTAGAAGTTATTTGTCCTTCTGAAAACTGCCTTATCAGGTTTGAAAGTAAAATTTTGCCGTTGGAATATCCCGATAAAGTAGCACTTTCTATGCCTGAAAATATCAGGTACATTCAAAGAAGAGAATATACAAGGATAAATTTGGCTCTGCCCGTGAAAGTTTTTTGGAGTGATAAACCTGACGGTATAGAAGCGCTGTCCCGCAATATCAGCGGCGGAGGCATTCAGTTCGTCTCTGAACGGGATTTTGAACTGAAATCAGTTCTTTCAATCGTGTTTGCTTTACCGGGCAAACAGGAAATAAACGCAAAACTTGAAGTCTTAAGATCAGAAAAATCCGAGAATTCTCAAAAATGGCTAATCTCCGGTCAGTTTAGCGAAATTTCCAACTTCGACAGAACATCTGTCGTTCAGCTTTGTTTTAAAAGAAAACTTGAACTAAACTGTAAAGATTTGAATTGATGCAGGGTAACATACTATGAACAGTGAAAAACTTTCAAATCGAATAGCTGTTATTATCGCAACTTTAATGTTTTTAATTTTAGCCGTGCTGGTTTTCATTAGAGCAATGTCATTTGATATAAATACACTGATACATGCCCTTAAAATATCTCTGACCGGTGCTTTTGTTTCGGGAGTTTTAGGATATTTTATCGGTGAGGTCTTGGAAAAGCAGTCTTTCAAACCGAAGAAAAAAACTCCACACTATGAAAATGAGGGTTTAATAGACGATTTACTCGTTGATGACATGCAGCAGTTGGATAAAGAAATAAGCTAGGAGAAAACTTAAATTAATGGGAAATAATTATTTTAAAAAAATTTTTAAGCTCAAACCTGAAAATTTATCCGATAAATTCACCAGTATCTTTACTTTTTCCATATCCGTTTCAATCTTGTTTTTAACCGCTTATTATATTTATTCCAGCAATGTGCTGATTGCGCAAAATAAAATTGAGAAAAACAAAAACGATAAAGCTATATCTAATCTTTTAATTGAAAGCTATCTATCTGACAAAAACACCGGCAAGTTTGACAACATTAACAAAATATCTCAAATTCTTACAAATAATAAACTAATTTTATATTCCGCTCTTTTTGACCCCAAAAACAAAAAATTTCTTTGGATTAACATCGGTGACAACTTCACCCAAAAAAACGGCGGCAACCCGCAATGGGCTAATAAGATGCTGGGTAACAATATATACGCAATAAATGACGGCATTATCAAAGAATTTTATATCTTTATAAATAAACTGACAAAGCTTCAGCCTAAAGATATTAAAGAAATATCAACTCAGACAGATGACAAAGTATTAATAACAGGCTTTTACGACAACAATGCCCTTTCTTCTCTTTTGAAAGTCTTATTAAAAGGGGATTTATCCCTTGTTCTGATATTTGTGGTTTTTGGCTACTTCTCCTCTTTCCTTCTGGCAAAATATATTACAAAACCGTTAAAGGAGCTTTCTCAGGGAACACAGGAGTTTACAAACGGCAATCTGAAGTATAGAAGTAATATTAAAACTGTCGATGAAATAGGACAATTGGGAAAAGCCTTTAATGAAATGGCAGAAAAGCTTGATAACTTATATTCTTCATTGGAACAGCAGGTAAAAGACCGTACTCAGGAACTTCATCAGGCAAATGAACAAATACAAACTGCTTATAAAGAGCTTCAGGAAACTCAATCAATGCTTATTCAAAACGAGAAAATGCTTGCTTTAGGGCAGCTTGTCGCCGGAGTCGCGCATGAACTGAACAATCCGATTAATTTTATTTACGGAAATCTTGAGCATCTAAAAAATTACGGAAATGATTTGATACAAATAATTTCTTTGTATGAAGAAGTTGAGAAAAAACTTGAAAATATAGCGGCTTTTGAAAATGTGAAAGCTTTTAAGACTGAAGTAGATTATGAGTTTCTTTGCTCTGACCTTCCATACCTTATTAAAAGCTGTAAAGACGGTTCGGAAAGGTGTAAACAGATTATTCTTGATCTTAAAAACTTCTCCAGAGTTGATGAAGCAATTTTAAAAGATGTCGATATTCACGAAGGAATTGACAGTACTTTGAATATTCTTTCAAATAAAATCAAGAATAAAATCACTATACACAAGGAATACGGGGAACTTCCAATATTCCCCTGCTATGCGGGGCAATTAAATCAAGTATTTATGAATATTCTTGATAACTCTTGTCAGGCTATGCCTGATAAAGGAGACATTTATATAAGAACTTCTTTACAAAACGATAATTTAGTTATTGAATTTGAAGATACAGGTGAGGGAATTGACGAAGAAACAAAATCGAAAATTTTTGATCCATTCTTCACTACAAAACCGGTAGGTCAAGGAACCGGTCTGGGACTTTCAATCAGTTATAAAATAATCAAAAAACATAAAGGAACAATAGAAGTAGAAAGCCAAAAAGGAAAAGGAACTAAATTCATTATTAAAATGCCCTTGAACTGGAACGAAAAGTCTGATAATTAGAGCTGATACCATCGGAAAATAATATGAAATTTACAGTTTTAGTAGTTGATGACGAAATAGATAATTTACAGCTTTTTCTGAGAACTCTCAGAAAAAATTATAACGTGCTTATGGCAAATTCCAGCTATGAAGGGTTTGAAGTTTTAAAAACCAATAAAATAGATCTTATATTATCAGATCACAAAATGCCCGGAATGGACGGACTTGAGTTCTTGAAAAAAGTCGGAGAACTTTATCCCGAAACAATAAGGATACTTGTAACGGCATATACTGATGCTTCAACTTTAATAAATGCAATTAACAGCGTTAAAATCCACAGATATATTAAAAAGCCCTGGTCTCCAAATGATTTGCTTAACATAGTGGACAGTTCGCTTGAAGTATATCAGCTTAATCTTGATAATCATGAGCTCGTAAAAAATCTCAAAGAACTTTTTACGGGAACCATCAACGCAATTACTGAAGCATTGGATGCTAAAGATTCATTTACTTACGGCAGAAGCAAAAGAGTGACTTATTATTCTCTGGAAATAGGGAAAGCTATGGGACTTTCGGATAATGAACTCAGCGAACTTGAGTTGGCAGGTCTTTTGCACGACATTGGAATGATAGGCGTGCCTGAAAAAGTTCTCAATAAACCCGAAAACTTGTCAGATACAGAATATGAAGAAATTAAAAAACATGTTTCCTATGGTGTTAAGATATTAAATGAAATAAAGCAGCTTGAATCAGTTGTAAAAGTAGTTGAACTTCACCATGAAAAATTTAACGGAGATGGTTATCCTTACGGTTTCAGCGGTGAAACAATTCCAATCGGTGCAAGAATAATTTCCGTTGCCGATGCTTTTGATTCTATGACATCAGACAGACCTTACCGTAAGGGATTGTCATATGAAGTAGCGGTAGAAGAGTTGAAAAAACTCTCGGGCAGTCAGTTTGATCCACAAATAGTCAATGCTTTCTGCCAAATCATAGATAATATTAAGTCGAATTCGAGTTTGTTTGAGTAGAAAAATGGCTAATTTTATTACAATTTTAAGAACTTTTCTTTCTTTTTTGGCAATCGGACTGCTGTTCGTTCCGAAAACTTCATTTTATGTTACAGCTTTTGTATTAACGGGCTTAATCATATGGATGGACGGAATTGACGGCTATGTTGCCCGTAAATTCAACGAGACTTCAAAATTCGGAGCGTTTTTAGATATTTTGGGAGATCGAATCGTTGAAAACGTTTACTGGGTATCTTTTTTGGCATTAGGCTGGATACCTTTGTGGATACCTCTGACAGTCTTAACAAGAGGAATTATTACCGACGGCTTAAGAAGCCTTGCTTTTGAAAAAGGCTTTACCGCATTCGGCAAAACCACAATGATGCAAAGCAAAATAGGCAGGTTCATAGTTGCATCAAATTTTGTAAGATTTTCTTACGCTCTTTTTAAAGCAGTAGCCTTTTGTCTTTTAATATTTGCTCATATTCCCGACTGGTCATATCAGGGACAAAATATTGTTGCTCTGATTGCCTACGCTTCGGCTTATATCACCGCATTCCTATGCGTCTTGAGAGGAATTCCGGTAATTATTGAGAGCAAAAGGTTTTTTAAAGAATAATTTACAGCAGATTTCCCAATAAATCTTTTACCGCTTTAGAAATGTTTTTTTGTCTCATAAAATGCTCGCCGACAAGAATGCCGTTAACGCCTGCATTATGGAGCAATTTGACGTCATTATGCGATTTGATTCCGGATTCGCTTATTATAAAGCGGTTTTCAAAATTTCTGCCTTTAATTAAATCGATTGTGTTTGCAGTCGAGACTTCAAAGGTTTTAAGATTTCTGTTGTTTATGCCTATTATTCTGCAGCCTGTTTTCATGACAAAGTCAAGTTCGTCTTTGTCGTGAACTTCTGCCAGAACTTCAAGTCCGATTTCTTTTGAAAGTAAGTAAAGTTCTCTAAAAGTCTTCTCATCAAGCGCGCTTGCAATAAGAAGGATTAAATCAGCTCCTGCAAGCCTTGATTCATAGACCTGATAAGGATGAATTATAAAGTCTTTTCTTAAAACAGGGATTTTAACTTGTTTTTTTATTTCTTTTAAGTAGTCAAGAGAACCCAGAAAATATTTTTCCTCAGTTAAAACCGAAACAGCTCCTGCGCCCGAGCTCTGATATTCAAGCGCGATTTCAAGAGGCTTAAAATCCTCTCTTATTAGTCCTTTTGAAGGCGAAGCCTTTTTAACTTCGGCAATTAACGCAATTTTATTGTTATTTTGAGCTTTTTCAAGTTTGGAAATAAAACTGCTTGCAACAGGCAAATTATGACACGCAGATATGAGCTTGTTCTCAAAATAAGCTCCTGAAGATATAATTCTATCTACCTCAAAACGTTTGTTTTTAATTATTTTGTCTAAAAAATCCATTCGGTACTTTATCTGCTATGGAGATTCTGCGCCGTTACCGATAACCTTAATCTGAGAGGGAGAATCTATAATAATCTCCGGCTTGCCGTTAGAAATTCTTATAATTCCTTCCATAGAGACGGTTTTATTTTTGTAAAATTCTGAAGGTTCATTAATTCCTGCAGAAATAAAAGAAGGAATGTTTTCGTCATAAATAACGGCACTCAAACAGGTATTGTAGCTTTTGCCGAAATTAAGAAAAATAACTTTAGACCTGTCTGTGATATCGGTATTAACAACCGTGCCTTTAACTCGCGCATACTGACTTGTATGGTATAAAAGCTGTGCGGGATTTCCTGCTTCCAAATCAAGGTTGTTAGAAGAAAATGCAGGCAGTTGAATTAATAATAGCGCTAACAAAACCAATATTTTTTTCATCCCTAAATCCACTCCAAAAAATTTACTTAATAAATTATACATTATGCTGTTAAATATGACAAAGACATGTTTTAGACAAAATTTTTCTGCAAGAACATGGATTAATCTTTTATTACGAAATATTAATACCTCGAAATGACTGCCACATCTGCTATTAGCAGGTTTAATAAAAATTAGCCGATTGAACTTAGCAATTATTAAGTTTTTACGTTTTTATATTAAATAGGAATAATCATGGAATGTTAAAGAATAGGGAGAAGGTAAAATGTCAGGAATCAATGTAAGAAACTTATCATTCAAAGCAGATCCTCAAATAAACGCAGCACCTGTGCCTACCTTTGATACTCTGGCACCTATGCCGGCAGAACTTGCAGGAATGCCCCAATCAACAGCAAAAGATACCGTCAGTATCTCTCAACCCGGAGTGCCGGGAATGGCTGCTCAAATTGAAGAACCTAAACAAGGCAGAAACTGGTTAATGATTGGCGCCGCTCTTTTAGGAACAGCATTAGCAATATTCGGTCTCCACAAGTGGAAACCCCAATGGTTTGAGCCTCTTAAGAAAGTTACCGGAAATGAAACAGTTCAAAAAATAACAAAATACCCCCGCAGAGGATATGAATTTGTTAAAAAACAAGTCATAAATTTAAAAAACAGGTTTATGAAATTAATCGGCAGAGGCGAAAAAGCGGCTGAAGGAGCAAAAGATGACGCTGTAAAACCTGCTGCTGATGCCGGTGCTCCAAAACCTGCTGCTGATGCCGGTGCTCCAAAACCTGCGGCTGATGCCGGTGCTCCAAAACCTGCTGCTGATGCCGGTGCTCCAAAACCTGTGGCTGATGCCGGTGCAGGAAAACCTGTGGCTGATAAAGCAGATGTAGCCACTTCGATAATAACAAATGGAGCCGGTGAAGTAATCCCACCTCCGGTCGTAAAAGGCATCGGCGGTTAATTTATAGACAAAATTATTTTTGTAAATAAACTCAAAAGCCCCTAATTTTGAATTCGGGGCTTTTTGCATTAAAGAAGATTTTTAAAAAATGCCGTGAATTTATCCGTCAGAGTATGAATTGCCGCGCCTGCAAAAATACCTCCTAATATCGGCACAATATAACCTTCTTTTTTCAGCGTTGCAAAAAAACCGGCTATGTATGCCCATATTATTTTTGCAACAAATAAAAGATCAAACCCGAAAGCCTTAAATACAATGTAATTTAAAAGCCAAAAGAACAAAAACCAGACAATCAGCAGATAAATTATTCTGAAAAGCGGTCCCGTAACTATACCGTGCGAAAATTTTGAACGATGGGGAAAAATTACACGATAAGGAAGCCATATTGTTTTTAAAAGTCCCCATCTTTTATACTGAAAGCTCTTTTTAGAATCTAAATCCGGCCCGAACATAAACTGGCTGAAAGCCGCAAAAACCGTGAAAATAACCGCACCGGTCAAGCTGAATTTGAACAGATAAACCCCCGCCAAAAATATCGGGATGAGCGATATTTTCATTACATTGTCATGAGTTTTTCCGTCAGCCATCAAAATACCTTTATATTTTCGAGATTTTAAGCCGCAGGCTGTTCATAACAACCGAAACTGAACTTAAAGACATTGCAAAAGCCGCTATCATAGGATTTAAAAGCTCTCCGGTAAACGGATAAATAACTCCCGCCGCAACCGGAATTGCAATTATATTGTAAATAAAAGCAAGAAACAAGTTTAGTCTGACGGTTTGCATGGTCCTTTTTGAGAGTTTAACGGCTTTAACGACATCGGTGAGACTGCCGCTCATGATTACTATACTGCCTGACTCTGCAGCAATGTCAGAGCCGCCGCCAACTGCAAAACCGACATCAGCTTGAGAAAGAGCAGGAGAATCATTCGTCCCGTCACCAACCGCAGCAGTTATTTTTCTCTGTTCCTGATAGCCTCTGACAATTTCAGCTTTATCCTGCGGCAAAACTTCGGCTTTGTACTCGTCTATCCCTGCAATACCGGCAATGTTTGCAGCAGTCATTTTGTTATCACCTGTTGCCATGACAATTTTAATCCCGAGTTTTTTCAGTTCCTTAACGGCTGAAATCGAATCGTGCTTGATTGTATCAGAAAAAGCTATTATCCCATGCACATTTGCATTAACCGCAACGTAAGCAACGGTTTTCCCATCATTTGCAAGTTTATCCGCTTCTTTAGAAAACTTTTCCGCAGAAATGTTATTTTTATCCAAGAGGTTTTTACCGCCTATGATTATATCTTTGTCTTCAATTTTGGCTTCAATGCCAAAGCCGCTGTGAGAAAGGAATTTTTGGGGATATTTAAAGCTCAAGCCTTTTTCTTTGGCTTTATTAATTACGGCTTTTGCGTAAGGATGCTCTGAAGCGCTTTCAGCACCCGCGGATAAACCCAAAAATTCATTGTAATCCATATCGGTAACAATATCGCTTATCTCAGGCATACCTTTTGTTATGGTGCCTGTTTTATCAAGAATTATGACCTGTATTTTTTCGGTTTTTTCAAGACTTTCACCGTCTTTAATCAAAATTCCGTTTTTTGCGCCCAGTCCCATGCCTGCGGTTACCGCAGTCGGCGTAGCCAATCCCAGTGCGCACGGACAAGAAATAACCAAAATCGAAATAAAAACAGTTAATGCAAAGCCTAAATTCTGCCCTTTGCCGATAACAAACCAGACTATAAATGCCGTTAAGGCAATGAAGACAACAACCTGAACAAAATAACCGCTTACTTTGTCCGCAAGTTTCTGTACAGGAGCTTTTGAACTCTGAGCTTTGGCAACAAGCTCAATAATTTGACCTATTATACTCTCGCTTCCGACGTTTGTTACTTTGTATTTAAAACTTCCTGTAATGTTCATAGTACCGCCCAGCACTTTGTCCTGCGGGCTTTTGTCTATCGGCAGACTTTCACCGGTCACTGCCGACTGATCAACAGCGGAGGAGCCTTCCAATACATATCCGTCCGAAGGAATTCGCTCGCCGGGCTTTACTATGGCAACATCTCCCACTCTAAGATTTTCTGCCGGTATTTCTTTTTCAATGCCGTCCTTATCAACAATGTGAGCTTTTTTAGGCTGAAGGTCAATCAGCTTTTTAATGGCATCGGAAGTTTTGCTCCTTGCCGCTTCTTCAAGGGTTCTTCCGGTCAAAATCAGAGTTATTATTACCGCAGAAACTTCAAAATAAAGATGATTTTCCATCCCCGAGGAATAAAAAAACCAAGGGGAAAAAGCCGATATTATGCTGTAAATGTATGCAGAACCCGTTCCTACGGCAATAAGCACATTCATATCAGGGGTTTTGTTTTTCAGCGACTTATAACTGCCGGTAAAAAACTGTCTGCCGGGAAAAAACATAACCAGAGAGGTTAAAACAAAAAGGATAAGGTTTTTATACGGTATTTCCATATTAAACATACTGATTATAACTGTCGGTACACTCAGCAAAACTGAAAAAATCAGGTTGTTTCTTTGTTTTTTATAGTTAAAATATTCCCTGTTTTCGAAAATGCTTTTTTTATCTTCTTTTGCAGTGTATCCGAGTTCTTTTATTGCTGCTAAGATTTGCTGTACCTTTATTTTATTCTCGTCATATTTGACAACCGCTGAGTAATTACTGAAACTTACCGCCGCATAAAGAATCCCGTCAAGCTTTCTAAGATTTTTTTCAATCCCCATAGCGCAGTTTGCGCAGTGCATGCCCTCAATGATGAGATTTATCGTTTTTTCTTTCATATATAAATCCTTGTATTATAAATATGCTAACATAATTGATGTGTAATTTAGTGACATAACTGACTAATACCGTTAGATAAAATATGTTAAAATTATAAAAACTCTTTGACAAAGGATTATAGATTATGGATTTGTATGAGCTTTTAAAATCAAAGAAACAGGATATTATTGAAATAGCCAAAAAACATGGAGCATATAATATTCGTATATTTGGTTCTGTTGCACGTCATACGGCAGGGGAAGACAGTGATATTGATTTTTTAATCGACATAGGACCAAATACTTCCTTTTTCTTTCCCGGAGGTCTTATAGCTGATTTAGAAAAATTGTTGGGGAAAAAAGTTGACATTGCAACAGAAAGAAGTTTAAAACCCAGAATTAGAGAAACCGTTCTTAAAGAGGCCGTATCTTTATGAACAGAAATATATCAAGACTCTATGATATTCAGGAAGCAATAGAGAAAATTATTGAAAAATTAAGCTGTTCCAAGTTTTTTGAATTAAATGAAATCGAACAATACGGAATAATATATCTTTTACAAGTTATTGGAGAAGCGGCAAGAGGACTGACTGAAACTTTCAGAAAAGAAAATTCGCAAATTTCTTGGATACAAATAATTTCATTTAGAAATTTTATTGTGCATCAATATTTTGAAGTTGATCTGGAAATTGTTAATGATGTTTTACAAAAAGACTTACCTATCCTTAAAAACCAGATTAACAATCTGATAGAAAAATATGACAAATGCTAAGCACATACTGGACAGTCAGCGTCTTTTTTATAGAGAACTTTCCTAAAATCCTGATTTAATCCGTTATAGACGAGCAGTTGATTGGTTAAAGGTTCTCCGATTTCCAGAAGCAGTTTTAAAACCTCCATTGACTGTATCGAAGCAATGGTGCTGACTGTAGGACTGGCAATTCCTTTTGCAACATAACTGTTGTTAATATTTTCGGGGAAAAGACACTTCAAACATGCCGTCTTATGGGGAATAATTGTTGTGACCTGTCCCAGAAATTCCTTTACACCGCCATGTATAAGCGATTTATTTTGTTTAACACAGGCTTCGTTAAGCAAAAACTTTGATTCGTAAGAATCAAAACAATCAACAACAGCATCATAATCTGCAATAATTTTTTTGCAGTTATTTTTATTCAGCCTGACAGGGTAAATCTCAACATTGATATCGGGATTGTATTCTTTTATCCAGCCTTCGGCAGATTTTGCCTTATTCTTGCCGATATTTCGGTATTTGTGGATGTACTGTCTGTTCAGATTGGATAATTCAAGTTTGTCGTTATCAACAATACCCAATGTTCCTATGCCTAAAGATGCAAGATTGGCAATAACAGTTGAGCCAAGCCCTCCTGCTCCTGCAACAAGGATTTTTGAACGCAAAAGCCTTAGCTGTCCTTCTTCGCCTATTGAATCTATCGAAATATTTCTTCTGTATCTTTCCAAGTCAGACATTTAGATATTCTTTCCTCAATTCATTGTTTAAACATCCGGTTCTGTATCCTTCCATATCCATACTTACATCCTTAAAACCGATTTTTTTAAATTCTGTTATAACTATCTTATAATTTGCTGAAACAAAATCAGCTATATCCTTCTTATCAAGTTCAATTTTAGCTGTTTCGCCGAGATGCCGTACTCTAAAACCCCTGTAACCAAGGTTTTCGATAAAAAGCTCCGCTTCTTCAACCTGCTTGAGCATTTCAACAGTGATTTCAGTCCCGTAGGGTATCCTTGAAGCAAGACAGGCTGACGCAGGCTTGTCCCAGTTCGGCAGTTCAAAAAAATTTGCGGCTTCTCTGATGTCAGATTTTGTAAAACCTGCTTCAATAAAAGGACTTTTAACTCCCATTGCTTTTATCGCTTCAAACCCGGGGCGATAGTCCTTTAAATCATCGAGATTACTGCCGTCAAGAATATGCCCTATTTTATACTCCTGTGCAAGTTTTTGCAGGTTTTGTATTATAAGCTCTTTGCAGAATTTACAGCGCATAGGAGAATTAGCCCTTACATCAGGATTATTAAGAATATTGATGTCTATTATTTTATGATTAAAGCCGAATTTTTCCGCAATCGAAACCGTTTGTTCAAGTTCTTTTTTCGCAAGGAATTCGGAGTTTACCGTAACGGCTAAAGCATTGTCTTTGAGAATTTTTGATGCCAAAAACGCAAGAAGACTGCTGTCAACTCCGCCTGAAAAAGCAACCAATGCGGAGCAAGAGCTTTTTAAAAGCTCAGTAATATTATTAAGCCTTTTTTTACAGAAATCCATTTCATACATTATATCAAAATAAGAATGAAAGGTTGCTCAATATTTCTGTAAACGACGTTTTTACTGTATTGCTTCAATAGCTGTTTTTAACTTAGTATATTGTTTTCCCAGTATTTCTTCTCCTAACAATTCAACAAATTGCAATGCGCCATCTTTTGTCGGCATTTTCTCTATTGCTAAAGTTATTGCCGCTTGAGTGTTTACATTAGTACCGTTAATTATTGTTTTTTCATTCTGTTTATTGCTTAAAATAACAGTTTTAATCTCAGGGAAAAGCTCAATAAGCAATTCGGGATCTTTTTCTGATACGGAGTTTATCACTCTGGCAGGAGAAACTTTTTCTGCGAAAGCAGAGACAATGCCCGGCAAACTCATTATTTCCGTGTAAGTCTCTTTGCTTCTTTTTTCAATTGTTCCTAACAGCTTGTCAGCTATTCCAAACAAATCATGGTCATTTTTAATTAATAGTGAAGAAATTACATCTTGTGACAATATTTTCCTATAAATTTTGTCACTTTTTATGTTGTTCAAATGTTTAACCAAATCAAGTTGAGCATCTTCTATTAAAACAGGAGCAATTTTGGGGTCACAAAATATCTTTTCGTATAATTTATCACTGCTTGTTTTTAATTCATCTAAAAAAGTAAATAAAAATTTGGATTGTCTGCCTTGTTCTTTATCAATAGAAACTAATACTTGGTAAAAAGGTTTTCCTTCATAAGATGATAATAAAGTTGGCTTAATAAATTTTGCGTTATCGCCGGATTGTATAAGTCTTTGTAAGTTTTCATCTATACGATAATTTTGGCTTTCATGTAATATCCTAATGATTTGTGCTTTCAATAGTTCTACTCTTTCGGCACTTCCAACTTTTTTGAGCGCGGTTTTTGCTGCAGGATTTAAATTAATACCAAAAGAAACAGTATCGCGAAGAATTGAGCTATCGGCAAATTTTCTCTGATTTGACGGTTTTGTCGAATATGATTGGGAATTAACATTAAAAAAACCCAAATTTTGAATTTTCATGACATTCTCCTTTAATTAACAAATGCTTAAAAACCAAACAGAAAAAAATTTACCCTTTAAAAGGGGTATTTCTTCAAATTCTCTTTCAAATCAAAGCACGGTCTGGAAAAATTACCTTAATAATTCTTAACTTAAAGCCTGATTAATGTCTTCAATAATATCATCGGCATCTTCAATGCCTATGCTGAGTCTGATAAAGTCATCGGTTACGCCCGATGAGATTTTTTCTTCGGAAGATAACTGCTGATGGGTTGTGCTGGCAGGGTGAATGACAAGAGACTTGGCATCGCCTATATTTGCAAGGTGAGAAAGCAGTTTTACGCTGTTAATAAATTTCTTGCCCGCTTCAATTTCGCCTTTTATCCCGAAGCCGATTATGGCTCCCTGTCCATTTGGCAGGTATTTTTTAGCCGCATCGTAGTATTTATTGTCCCTTAAACCGGGATAATTTACCCAGCTGACGTTTTTATGCCCCTGTAAAAACTGTGCGACTTTAAGAGCATTCTGCGAATGCCTTTCCATCCTCAGATGCAGTGTTTCTATGCCCTGAAGGATTAAAAACGCGTTGAAAGGGCTCAACGCCGCTCCGGTATCTCTTAAAAGGTTAACCCTTGCTTTTGTTATATAAGCAGAGCTTCCAAAATCCTTTGTATAGCTCACGCCGTGATAGCTGGGGTCAGGGTTAACCAGTTCAGGGAATTTTCCCGAACCTTCCCAGTCGAACTTGCCCGAATCTACTATCAAACCGGCAAGAGAAGTCCCGTGTCCGCCCAGAAACTTGGTTGCAGAATGGATTATAACATCTGCTCCATGTTCAAAAGGCTTGAGCAAATAAGGTGTTGGAACAGTATTATCAACAATAAGAGGTATTTTGTGTTTGTGAGCAACTTTTGCGATTTGCGAAATATCTAAAACATTGAGCTTGGGATTTCCCAGCGTTTCGGCATAAATAAGCTTTGTTTTGTCGGTAACGGCTTTTTCAAAATCTGCCGCATCATCAGACTGAACAAATGTTGTTTTTATTCCCAGCCTTGCAAAGGTATATGAAAACAAAGTATGAGTTCCGCCGTAAAGCGCTGATGAAGCAAGGATTTCATCCCCGGGCTTTGCTATATTAAGAACCGCGTAAGTTATTGCCGCCATGCCTGAAGCCGTTGCAAGCGCGCCAACTCCGCCTTCCAACATCGAAATTCTTTTTTCAAGCACGTCTGTTGTAGGATTCATCAGCCTTGTGTAAATATTTCCCGTTTTTTCAAGGCTGAAAAGCTCCGCCGCATGCTCTGTGCTGTCAAAAACATACGCTGTTGTCTGATAAATAGGAACAGCTCTTGAATGCGTGTCTTTATCGGGTTCCTGCCCCCCGTGCAGAGCAATTGTATCAAATCTCATATTTTATATCCTTTCGGTTTATAATTCCTGAATTATTATCCGCCCCCGCAGAACTCGACTATTTCCAGTCTGTCTCCTTCTTGAATAATATTATCAAATTCGCTTTTAGGAACGATTTCCAGATTTTTTTCAACGGCAATCATCGGACTTTTGATGTTCATTTCCGTAAGAATATCCTCAATTGTCATTCCCTTTAGGATTTCTTTTTCTTCAGCGTTTATAATAACTTTGATTGTAGGCATTTTCTTCTCCGTCAGTCTTTTAAATGCTCAAAAAGAACAGTACTCAGGTATCTCTCTCCGCAGTCGGGAAGCAGGGCAACAATAATTTTGTCTTTGTTCTCTTTTCTTTTTGCTGTCTCAATTGCGGCAAATGCAGCAGCTCCGCTTGAAATCCCGCATAAGATGCCTTCTCGTTTTGCAAATTCTCTAGCGGCTGTTATTGCCTCATCATCGGTAACCTTAAAAATCTCATCAATAAGGGATAAATTAAGCACTTTGGGAACAAATCCCGCGCCTATGCCCTGAATTTTATGAGTACCCGCTTGTCCTCCCGACAAAACAGGGCTTGCTGCGGGTTCAACCGCAACGGCTTTAAAATCAGGTTTTTTATCCTTTATGGCTTGCGCTACGCCGGTTATAGTTCCGCCTGTTCCCACTCCTGCAACGAAAATATCAACTTTGCCGTCGGTATCTTTCCAGATTTCTTCCGCGGTTGTTTTTCTGTGAACTTCAGGATTAGCAGGGTTGCTGAACTGGTCAAGCATATATGAATTGGGGATTTCTTTTAAAAGCTCAGAGCATTTATCCATTGCGCCTTTCATTCCGAGACTTCCCGAAGTAAGCACAAGTTCTGCGCCGTAAGCTTTCAATAACATTCTTCTTTCCATGCTCATGGTTTCCGGCATGGTAAGAATAAGTCTGTATCCCCTAACAGCAGATATATATGCAAGGGCAATCCCTGTATTGCCGCTAGTCGGCTCAATCAAAACTGTTTTGTGAGGTTCTATTTTGCCTTCTCGTTCGGCTGTTTCTATCATACTCATAGCCGTTCGGTCTTTTACCGAGCTTCCGGGATTAAAATATTCGAGTTTTAAAAACACATCCGCAAAGAGATTATATTTTGATTTTGAGAGCTTAACCAGAGGGGTTTTGCCGATTAAACTTGTAATATTATCATAAGATTTCATTCCAGTTTCCCTATGTTAATTTAAGTATATTTTATCCTTAAATCATAAAATTTAACGGCAATTTTTTAAAAATTTTCGGTAGTCATCTTGTCGTTCTTGTACATATATTCTATAATGTAATATATGTACAAGATGAAAAGGATAAATCATGCCGCAAAATCCTAAAAGATACACCATATCAGAAGCCAGGGGAAATTGGACTGATATTTTAAATAAAGCCTCTTACGGCAAAGAAAGAATAGAAGTTGTTAGACGAAATAAGCCAATAGCTTATATTGTTCCGATTGAAGACGTCGAACTGCTTGAAAAAATTGAGGATCTAATTGACATAGAAGACGCATTAAAACGTAAAGACGAAGATACGATCAATTTGGAGGAATTAAGAAAAGAGCTTGATTTATAATGTATGAAATTCAATTTAAAAAGAGCGTATCTAAAGACTTAAAAAATATCGACAAATCAAAAATCAGGCTGATTTTAAAAGAAATCGAAAAACTTAAAAACGGCATCGAAAATAATGAAAAAATTATAAAATTAGAGGGCAACAATCCGTATTTTCGTCTGCGAGTGCAAGACTATCGAATTATTTTTGAAAAGCAGGATGATGTTTTGGTAATTTTAGTTATTAAAATCGGGCATCGGAAAGATATATATAAAAGGATATAGGAATTCGTATTAAAAAAACTGGGGCGGAAGGATTTGAACCCTCGAATGGCGGAACCAGAACCCGCTGCCTTACCACTTGGCGACACCCCATTAGTTTGATATGTCAGATAAAAATAATATAACAAAAGCAGAGAAATTTAAGCAGTTTTTGTGAAAAGTTTTAACTATTTTGTGAGTTTAGAACTTATTTTGATTAAGGTTTTTAAATCCAGTTTAAAAAATCCGGAACATACTCCCACATAAAAGGATATACAAGGATTTTGCGTTCTATTAGTCCGAGATATTTGTGAACGCCTTCTTCGGGCGAGCCAAAATCTTCGATTTTGACAAAACTCAATTCATACGCACCTTTTAAAGGCTTTTTATAAGAACATAAAAAAACAGGGACATTATATTTCAAAGCAAGTTTAAAAGGGAATGAGCTTATTTCCATAGGAAGCCCCAAAAAATTGTCTTCTATTCCTTTCTTATAAGCTCCGATAAAATCTATATAAATCATTACCGGAAAACCCTCTTTGAGCGCAGTTATTAATTTTCTTTCATCCTTAACAGCTTCAATATAATTTTCGTTGTCTGCTGAAAATTTGTCTTTTTTCAATACCAAAGGTTTTAAAATTTTGGAATGATATTTTTTCAGATTTTTAAAGTGATTATTAAGTATCAACGTTTTAATATGAATATTTTCTCTTTTCAGCAAAAACCTTGTGAATGCGGGACCATAATGCATACCGAGCAATACGGCGCCTTTTTTAGAGGTTAAAGCTTTTTCCAATAATTCTTTATTCGTAATCGAAATATATTTTTGTAATTGATTGGGGACTTCGTGAAACAGCAAACACCATAGATTGTCGGTTTCTCTTTGAACAAGAAACTTATAAACATATAACCATTTCGGCAAATTGTTACCGCAGTGTTGAGCAAATTTCTTAATCTCAATAATTTTTTTGTGTTTTTTGTATTTAAAAATAAAATAGAATGTCGCCCGAACATAAGCAACGAAACTTATTAAGGATGCTTTGAACGGGAATAGTATTATGCACAAAGCTAAAAGTTTAATAAAAAAATGCCAGATGTTATATTTAATAACAAATCGGGCTTCTCTCAAAGATAATTTCAAAGTTTTTATCATAGCTGCCCTGCTAAATTAGCTTGAATAGTAAATACTTCAAAATAGAATTATAATTACAGCGGAAAAAATATAACATAAAAAAGGAACTAGGGGATGAGTTCAGAACTTTTTTGCTTCAAAAAGTAGCTTGAAAATTAATTGTCAGAAACTCTATAACCAAATAATCTTAATCCAGAATTAACGTTTGTATTCCTTATAGGAAATTCTCTTGGATAATAAAAAGCTATTAATTCTTGCGTTGCTGATGTACCAAAACTTCTTAAGCCCTTTTCACATTTATGCATTCTTATAATAATGTTTTCTTCCTCATGTATTAAAATATTCCAAAACCTTCTTATTGAAATAATATCATTACCGACATTTGGTCTAAGGTCAAGAAATTCAACAATATTTGACCTTCTTGAAGTCATACAGTTAAGACAATTGAGTATTTGACTAACATCTTCTATCTTTAATGTATTAATATTGTTTTTATCGAGGAATCTAGTTACTATTTTATGTCTGTTAATCCTATTTTGTTCATTGTCATTAGCTTGTGGAGAATCAAGCCATAACTTATACTGTTTTGAATATGATTCAATCATATTAATTCGTTCAGATTGAGAAACCTCGGTAAAAGATTTGATTTTAGCAATACTAAACTTTTCAGAAGGTCGATTTGGATGTTCATGATAAAGAAAGTTTAAGAAACTATCAATTTCAAAATAATATGGTGATTTTCTCCAAATCCTAAAAGGTCTGTATAATTCCGCAAGCTCATTATAAGCTTTATAGAAATCACCATAATCATTAAATTTACAGCCTGATATAGTTATAAACTTAATTTCTTTTTCAACTTCATGAGATTTAGAAAATTTATTTGTTGTTTCTTTGAGGTATATCTCATTTGCTTTATCAATTGTCGATTGAATTGCAGTATTTGTTGAATTTCTGATTATATCTAAAGCTTGAATATTTAAGCCTTCTCTAAAAATCTTTCTACCACCATATACCCTTGTCTTTCTTGAATCAGGCTTATATTGAGTAAGTGAACTGATAATGTCTTCATTAGGAATGCTTTCATCTTTTAAAGTCCAATAATAATCAACAAAAAAAGTGTTTCCTATTCGGTGGCGAAGTTCGTTTAATAAATCATAATTATATTCTTCGTTTCTGTCCTCTTTTTCAGGTAATACCCATAATGGTTTTAAGAAATTGTTATTTCCCCCCTCTACACTTGGATTATAAATATATTCTTTTTCCTTTATATCTTGCATTTGAACTAATATAGCTTTATCCCACCAGTTTAGAAAAATATGATCGATTTCTTGGTTAAAATCAAGTATATTACCTATTTCATATCGCTTACAAAAAGCCGTTTCGCTCAAATTAGCAGATGTTACCAAGACTTTGTCATCGATAATATAAATTTTTGCATGTAAACCTTGAAGGGTTTTAACTTCCCCATTATCAATGAATTTACTTAAAGTTGTTTTATCAATCCCGCAAGTGTTTTTAATATCCGTAATAAGTTTAATATCCAAGTTTTTGCTAAAAATATTCTCTCCAATTATATCTTTCAATCCGTTCCAGTTACCCAAGAAGGGAGAAACTACCCAAAAACGATATTTTATATCTTCACAAAGACGATTAAACTCAATCAATAAATCATTTTCTATATACATATTAGTTCCTTATAAATTTCAATAAATTAATTCAAAATATTTCATTTACATATAACTAAGTGTGTTAAATAATTTAAACATAAAATTGGATTGAATGGTTGCCAAAGACTTAAAAAACATCGACAAATCAAAAATCAGGCTGATTTTAAAAGAAATCGAAAAACTTAAAAACGGCATAGAAATCAATGACAAGGTTATAAAACTACAGGGTAACAATCCTTATTTTCGCCTGCGTGTTCAGGATTATAGGGTTATTTTCGAAAAACATGACGATGTTTTGACAATTTTAGTGGTTAAAGTCGGACACAGGAAAGATATTTATAAAAGGGTATGAACTCAACAAAAAAGCTGCAAATAATTGGAGCTTTACAACTAATTAAAAACGGCGGCATTAGGACTTTAAAAAATATTTTAACAAGTAAGACGTATTACAGGATAAAACAGGAACTTATCCAATTTAGCGAAAAAGACAATTATTTGTATAGCGTTTTTAAGCGTGTTAAAGTGGATTTGCAGGAAATGCAATCCTTAAAAAAGGAAAGTATGACAAAATGATAAAATCATTCAAATGTAAAGAAACCGCAAAGATTTTTAAGAGAATCAGCTCAAAAAAGTTTCCGCCGGAAATTTTCAGGAGAGCTTTTGTAAAACTTCATAGTATAGACGTTGCTAATGACATTCTTGACCTAAAATGCCCGCCATCTAATTATTTGGAAAATCTGAAAGGTGATAGAAGCGGACAATATTCAATAAGAATAAACAACAAATGGCGAATTTGTTTTGTTTGGGATGGTAATAATGCTTATGACGTTGAGATAGTTGACTACCATTAATAAACAAATTTCTTTCAAAAAATAATTTTGCAGTATTGATTATACATTGTACGTAGTGTATAATACTTATACAAGTTAAACAAAATAAGGTTTTACAAATGACTGAATATTTTGATATACCGCATATAGGCGAAGTTTTATTAGAAGAATTTATGCAGCCCCTTGAGCTTTCTCAAAATGCTCTTGCAAAAGCCATAGGAGTACCTTCTAACCGCATTAATGCTATTATTCGCGGACAGAGAAATATTACTGCTGATACTGACTTACGGCTTACAAAGTATTTTGGTTTATCAAAAGGTTATTTTTTAAGAATGCAGGCTAATTTTGAACTGCTTGAATCTGAAAGAAAAATTGAAAATGCTTTATCAAATATAGTTCCTATCGATTACAACATAAAGAAAAAGGCTTCTATGTGATGAAAGCAGTAATTTTAGCAAGGGTATCTACAAGGGAACACGAAGATGGACATTCAATCGATGCCCAAATAAGTAGATGCGAAAGAAAAGAATTTTAAAAAGTGGCTGGGGCGAAAGGATTCGAACCTCTGAATGGCTGGACCAAAACCAGCTGCCTTAC
>CAZXPD010000043.1:0-20305 GCA_964643065.1 uncultured Gammaproteobacteria bacterium
TGGATCACCACGTCGGACTGACGTCCTCCTCGTGATGACGGGATGAAACTATAGAGAAAAGCAACGACCTTGCGATGCCGTGTCGGGGCACGGCATGACTGTATGGAGATAAAGGGCTGCAAAATGGGTGCAGTTTAGAGGTAAATGTTACCTTTTGCATGGGTGCAGTTTGCCTTATTATGGGTGCGCTGCATCCTAAATATAGGTGCATTTTGGTCGAAAAAGGTAAGAAATGAGATGCAAAATTGCAAAAAAACGTCAAAAAAGTATGCTCAAAACCCTATGTTTTCCATAGGTTTAGCGTATGTTTAGCGTTTTTTTTGAATTTTGTAACAAATTGCCGTTATTTTTGAAAAACCTTCCCGTAAAATGTTTTTTAATTAATAGATAGCGTTATCATTGACGGGAAGGCGCAAGTGTGGAAGAAGTAATCAGGCAGATTAATCCTTTCTTTTCTCAAATACCGTTTGGACAAAGCAATACTGAAAAAACTCAAAGCTGTTCGGAATTAGAGAAAAAACAAAAAACTGAAACTATAGAAAGCAGGATTTGTAATAATTACAAATCTTTTAACGATGTTAAAAATCAGATTATCAATGATATAAATAAGCTGGATTGTTTCATTTGTAAAAATCAAGAAAATACTAAAACGGCGTTTTCCGCGTTAAGTCCTGTTATCCCACTGAGAAGGATTTCATCAGTACCCGATAATATCGAAAACGGCGATTATGCAAGAGCGGCAGGATTAGTAGCCATTGCGGGGGTTATGCTTCCGGAAGATGTCAGGGATATGAAAGACGCCTGGAATCAGATTGTTCATAAGAAACTGCCGAACTATGACTACAAAAACTCTCAGGCTCCGTTCAGGTTTATAAGAGGGACTTATGCGGAAGCCCCCGTAAACAAACTTGGGAAATACGGGTATTATGCTCACGAATGCGACAAATCCTTTGCGGAAACAAATTTTGGTAAAAAATTAAAACAATTGCTTAATGTCAGCTTAGGTAAACCTGAATACACAGGAAGAGTTGTTCCAATAATTATTAATGACGATGGCGAACATCTTAAAGTGATGGCTAAGGTATATGCAGAAAATCTCAAAGGTCCGTTTTTAGGGAAATTGCTTTACAGAGCAATGCAAAGAACAACTGTCATCGGCGCGATAATATTATCAGCATTATGGATACCTTCAATAATAAAAGCATTTAATAAACCTACAGATTTAAACGATAAATTTGTTAATGCGGGAAAACAGACTCTAAAAGCATCTTTTAACGTTACCTCTATCTTAGCCGGTATTGGAATTTTAGGCACATTGGGCGCAAGAAAAGGTCCCGCCGGTTCGGTCATAGGTATGGGAATTGGTGCTGTTACAGGATCATATATATATGACAGAATTAATAAAACTGTATAAGTAATAATACAAATATGCATATATCGAGGTTAAAGTATTATATTTCCCCCGATTCCGATTATTTGGGGTAGCTCTTCTTTAATCCAATCTTTGATACCATTACCTACTGAAGAGTCATCTGAAATTTCTTGCAATGTAGCTTTTACGCGGGGATGATTAGGGTCAACATCGTGAGCAAGACCTTGCAATCTGTCTAATATATTTCTGTCACCCTCATTTTTGCAATATAGCCATAATGCTTTAATGAAACTCTCTTCACGCTTTTTAAACGAAACGCTGTCCTGCATTTCATTCCTGTGTAGTGATACGGCATTATTTTTATTATTAATTCTTCGTTCTTGATTAAACAGCGGGACTTTGCCTACAACTAACATTAGTCTAACTCTCTTTTATTTTCTGATTATATAAAACCAGAAAATAAAAAAAATTGCTTTATTTAACAAAAATTTTTAAATTGTAAAGCAATTTTAAATTTTTATAAAAAAAATTTTTTTTCAAATTTGATGATAAAAAGTCAATATTTTGTAAATTACTTTTTACAAAAAACCTTTATTTGCCGAAAGAAAAGTTTATTTTTTATAATCAGAAATAAAAAAACATCAAAAATAAAGTCGATTTCCGAAAAAAAGAAACGCTTTGTAAAATTGACGTTAGAAGGATTAAATAACAGAATATAATTATCAAAGGTTTAATACTTTAATTTATCAGGAGGATTCAGAATGCCAAGCGTAGGTTTTATCCCAAAACACGGTGAAGTACTATCGGAAAGTGAAATCAAAAAAGTTATTAAAGAACAGAACATTCAGTTTATAAGACTTCAGTTCGTTGATATTAACGGACAGGTCAAAAATATGGCTATTCCCGCAGAACAGATTGATAAAATCCTCAACAACGAATTGATGCTGGACGGCTCTTCCATTAAAGGCTTCAGAAATATTGAAACTTCGGATATGTATTTTTATCCCGATAAAGCAACTTTTTGTATTCTCCCCTGGAGAAACAAAGAAGAAGGTAATGTTGCACGTCTGATTTGCGATATTTACAATCCTGACGGTACGCCTTTTGACGGTTGCCCCAGAAATAACCTTAAAAGAGTCCTTGCAGACGCAAAAAAACTCGGGCTTACTATGAATGTCGGTCCTGAAGCAGAATTCTTTGTATTTAAAAAAGACGCTAACGGCTGCCCTACAACAGAAACCCATGACTATGCCGGTTATTATGACGTAGGTCCGGATGATCTCGGGGAAGATATCAGAGGCGAAATGGTTCAAACTCTAAAACAAATGGGATTTGAAATTGAAGCAAGCCACCACGAAGGTGCAAGAGGACAGCACGAAATTGACTTTAAATATGGTGATGCTCTTCAAACAGCTGATAACGTAGTAACATTTAAAGTTGCAGTTAAGGTTGTAGCCGCAAAACATGGTCTGCATGCAACATTTATGCCGAAACCTATTTTTGGAATCAACGGTTCCGGTATGCATGCTAACATTTCTTTATTCAAAAACGGCAAAAATGCGTTTTTAGATGAAAGCCGTCCGTATCAGCTCAGCCAAATGGCTCTGCACAGCATTGGCGGAATGTTAAAGAATGTCAGAAGCATAACTGCTATCTGCAATCCCACGGTAAACAGCTACAAACGTCTTGTACCCGGTTATGAAGCCCCTGTATATCTTGCCTGGTCAGTTGCTAACAGAAGCGCTCTTTTGAGAGTACCGGCAAAGAGAGGAAATGCAACAAGAGTTGAGCTTCGTTCCCCTGATCCGACCTGTAACCCTTACCTTGCTTTTGCAGCTATTCTCGGTTCGGCTCTTGACGGAATTAAAAACAAAATAGAGCCGCCGGCATTGGTTGAAACCAATATTTATCACCTGAATGAAAAAGAAAGAAAGAAAATGAAGATAGACTCCCTCCCCGGAAGTTTATTGGAAGCACTTGATCTTATGGAAAAAAGCCAGGTGGCTAAAGATGCTCTGGGTGACCATATATTTAACGAATTCCTGACAGCTAAGAGGATGGAATGGGATCAATTCAGAATTGGTGTCACTCCCTGGGAAATCGAAAAGTATATCGGTTATTAATTTTATCTTTTAAAGCTCTAACTCCGCACTCTAAAAAAGTGCGGTTTTTGTTTTTGAGGCAATGACGGCGGCGATGAGCCGTCGATTTTGCCTCGACACTAGATCATGAAAGATGCGAGAAAAATACTTTGTCCGCATCTTCTTTCCAAAATCTTCTGAAAATATAACTTGACAAATCTTTGAAAAAAATGGTTTTTAGTTCCTCAATATATAAGCAAAAAGTTGACAGGCGGCTATGCTTGTTTTATAGATTATTTATGAATATAATAAGTAATGTAAATTGCAATTAAGCAAAAATCATCCGCAAAAAAGTTTCAACAAGGAGGAAAAGTGCCAACCATTAGTCAATTAGTTCGCAAAGAACGTGAAACTATCACTGTAAAAACTAAATCGCCAGCATTAGCAAATTGCCCTCAAAGACGCGGAGTTTGTACGAGAGTGTACACAACAACTCCCAAAAAGCCTAATTCTGCATTAAGGAAAGTTGCAAGGGTAAGGCTTACTAACGGTTTTGAGGTTACTTCATATATACCCGGCGTCGGTCACAACCTTCAGGAACACTCCGTTGTACTCATAAGAGGCGGCAGGGTAAAAGATTTACCGGGTGTAAGATATCACATTGTCAGAGGCACGCTTGATTCAGCCGGCGTTAAAGGCAGAGGACAGGCAAGAAGCAAGTACGGCGCTAAAAGAGAAAAGAAATAACAAGGAACTGTAAAAATGCGTAAAACTAAACCGGAAAAAAGAACACCGTTGCCGGATCCCGTATATAACAGTGTGGAAATATCCAAGTTTATTAACAGGATTATGAGACGCGGCAAAAAAAGTTTGGCAGAAAGGATTTTCTACACTACTTTAGAAAGAGTAAAAGAAAAAACCAAAGAAGATCCTTTAGAATTATTTAACAAGGCTCTCAAAAACGTTACGCCTTTAATTGAAGTTAAAGCAAGAAGAATCGGCGGTTCAACTTATCAGGTGCCTATTGAAGTCAGAGCTGACAGAGGCGCTGCGCTTGGAACAAGCTGGCTTATTGATTTTGCTAAAAAACGCAGCGGCAAAACCATGATAGACAAGCTTTCCGCTGAAATTATGGATGCTGCTAACGGCGTTGGTTCTTCCGTTAAAAAACGTGAAGATACCCACAAAATGGCTGAAGCCAACAAGGCTTTTGCCCATTACCGTTACTAGCCGAGGCTGAAGCAAAAAACAAACTTCAAAAAAAACTTAAATTAACTTCTAAAACCGAACTTTTTACGGTTACTGTTAATGCAGTATTAAAAATGTTGGAAAGTTTGGTTTACAATTTTTTACATACAACAAGGCAATTTAAATTTAGCTTTGTTTTTATAGATTATGAGGCAACAAACTACAAAGGAATATATCGTGGCAAGGAAATATGAACTTGAATTAATCCGAAACATCGGTATAGCCGCTCATATAGATGCAGGTAAAACAACCACAACTGAGCGAGTGCTGTACTACACGGGCTTTAGCCATAAAATGGGTGAAGTCCACGAAGGCACTTCTGTTACCGATTACATGGAACAGGAACGAGAACGCGGTATTACAATTACATCAGCCGCAGTTACAAGCTATTGGAAAAAACATCAGATTAACATTATCGACACACCCGGACACGTTGACTTTACAATGGAAGTTGAAAGGTCACTGCGTGTGCTTGACGGCGTAGTAGCAGTTTTCTGCGCTGTCGGCGGCGTTCAGTCACAATCTGAAACAGTCTGGAGACAATCAAACAGATACGAAGTCCCAAGAATTGTTTTTGTCAACAAAATGGACAGAATTGGAGCCAATTTCTTAAGGGTTGCAGAACAAGTACGAACAAGGCTTCAAGGAAATGCCTATCCGATACAGATTCCCATCGGTTCGGAAGAAAATTTCAAAGGCATTGTGGATTTAATCTCGCAAAAGGCTTATATCTATTCAAACGACCTTGGAACAGATGTTCAGGAAACCGAAATTCCCGAAGATATGGCGGAAATTTGCGAAGAATACAGAGAAAAACTTATTGAAGCAATCTCTGAGCATGATGACGAGCTTATGATGAAATATCTCGAAGGCACTAAGCTTTCAGAAGAAGAAATAAAAGCAGGTCTTAGAAAAGCAACCATAAGCAATAAAATTATCCCCGTAACATGCGGTTCTGCATTCAAAAACAAAGGCGTTCAATTGATGCTTGATGCAATCGTCGATTATCTGCCTTCTCCGATTGATGTTCCTCCGGTAAAAGGGCAAACACCTGACGGAAAAGAAGATTTCAGAAAATCAGACGATAACGAGCCTTTCTCTGCTCTTGCGTTCAAAATCATGACTGACCCGTATGTCGGTAAATTAACATTTATAAGAGTTTACAGCGGAACGCTTAAAGCCGGAAGCTACATCCTAAATGCAAATTCCGGCAAAAAAGAAAGAATAAGCCGTATTGTTCAAATGCAGGCTGATGCCAGAACCGATGTCGACGAAGTCTATGCGGGCGATTTAGTTGCCTGCGTCGGGCTGAAAAATACGACTACCGGTGAAACGCTTTGCAGTGAAGACAGTCCGATTATCTTTGAATCGATGACATTCCCCGATCCTGTTATTTCGGTTGCAATTGAACCGAAAACAAAAGGCGATCAGGATAAATTGGCAACCTCGCTTAATAAGCTCGCCGAAGAAGATCCGACTTTCAAAGTCAAAGTCGATCAGGAAACAGGACAAACAATTATTGCGGGTATGGGCGAACTTCACCTCGAGATAATTGTTGACAGACTTTTAAGAGAATTCAAAGTCGGTGCCAATGTCGGTAAACCGCAGGTTGCATACAGAGAAACAATCACCAAGTCCGTTGACCAGGAAGGCAAATTCATCAGACAATCAGGCGGACGCGGTCAGTACGGACACGTTAAAATTAAAATCGAACCGCTCGGAAAAGGCGGCGGATTTGAATTCGAAAATAAAATTGTCGGCGGAACAGTTCCCAAAGAATATATTCCCGCAATTCAAAAAGGTATTGAAGATGCTCTGCTCGGCGGTGTTATTGCCGGCTATGAAGCTATTGATATCAAGGCGATTTTATATGACGGAAGCTACCACGAAGTGGACAGCAGCGAAATGGCGTTCAAAGTTGCAGCAAGCATTGCCATTAAAGAAGGCGTTAAAAAAGCATCGCCCATTCTTCTCGAACCCGTTATGCACGTTGAAATAGAAGTCCCCGAAGAATATCTCGGAGATGTTATCGGTGACCTTTCAGGCAGACGCGGCAGAGTTGAAGGCATGGATTCAATCGAAGGAACAAATATCCAGAAAGTAACAGCTCTTGTGCCTCTTTCAGAAATGTTCGGATACGCAACGGATATAAGAAGTAAAACGCAAGGCAGAGGAACATTCAGTATGGAGTTCTCCAAATATGAGCCCGTACCTACAAATATTGCCGAGAGCATAATCGGACGCTGTGCGGTATAAGCTAATTCATAAACAAAAAACCTTTCTTCGACAGGTTTTTTGTTATTAATATTTATTGAATTAAGATACTAATTCAAGCAATTTGTTTTTTATGCCGTCTGTCCAACTTGTTTCGTTTTCATCATTTTCGTTTTCATTTCCGAAAATGTTAAAAATACTGCCATCGTCATTGTCATGATGCCCCCAAAAATAAATCGGATAAAATGACGGTCCTGTATCCGATGATTTGGAAGAAGACGAGCTTTTTTTAGAAAATATTCCCGTCAAAGATTCTCCGATTTTTCCAAAATTAATATTCGGCAATTTAATCTTGCCTAATCCTTTGCCTAATCCTTTACCTAAACCGCCGCCGCCGCTAAACTTTAAACCGCCGCCACCGTATTTACCCATGTTAAATCTCCTTTCTGAAAAAACTCACACATATATAACCTCGTATTTATATAAAAACAAAATTAAATCAAAAATTGCTAAAAAAAAATGTTTTTTAAGTTTTGTAAAAATCATCAGGTCAGGCTAGCAAATTTTTTTATGTTTAGACTTAAATAAATCAGGTAGTAAAGCCAAAACTGAGGTTAACGGAAAGATGAAAATAAATTTTGATGCTCAGAAAAATACGGGATTAAAATTTAGGGCTGAAGAAAAAAAGGCGAAAATGCCGGAAAAAATAGGCTCTTTTGAACCTGCAAGCTATGAACCGAGTGTTTATGTCGGGCAATTTGTTTTGCCGGCTCTTTTAATTCCTTTCTTTATGAAAGCATCAGAAATGCTAAAAATAACCAAACCGACAAACTTTAAAACAAAATTGAAATTTACCGCAAGCGTGGCTTCAGTGACAGCTGCATATGCGGTTATAATGGCACTGATAAGCCCAGCTAAAGGCTCTCAAATAAAAGATTCAGCTAAAACTTATGCTCAAAAAGTCCTTGTGCCATATAGAGAAGCATATTCGGTTTTAAAAGACAAAGTTACAGGCAAAAGACCTTGGAATCAATAAATTAATAAATAAGGAGAATAAACAATGAAAATCAATCCCGTTAATGTATATTTCAAAGGACAGTTTGATGTATTAAAAACAGACAATAGTGTTCTTACAACTATTATGGGAATAAACGGAGTAAAGGAAGCCAATAAAAAAGGTCCCGCAAATAGTTGGAGAATTGAAACCGAAGATGGTGATGAAAGGGAAACAGATAGAAAAGTTTTTACTACATTGAATGATTTAGATGCTAAATTTGTTTATAGAACTAATCCTGATCTTTTTATTAATGCCTAAAATGATAAAGTAATTTCCTAACATTGCTGTAAAATAGTAATTAATTAAAAAATTAATTACTATTTTGACTTTATCAGAAAAAACTTTAAAAGCTCTTGAGTGGGAAGAAGTATTAAAAGCTCTTTCTAATTTTGCATCGACAAATATGGGACATGAAAGATGCCTTAATGCCGAAATTTTTTCCGATTTTGAAAGAATCCAAACCGAAATAAAACTGACATCCGAGGGGAAGTTTCTTCTGGACAGGGCTTTGTATCCTTCATTTGGAGGCATTTCTTCAATAGAAGAGTATCTTGAGCTCTCTAAAATAGGCAAAACTCTCTCTAATAATGAGCTTATTGAAACCGCAAACACAATTGCCGCTTCCAGAAGACTGAAAAGTTTTTTTGCAAGATATAAAGAAAATATTGAGCTGATTTTTCAAATCTCGGAAGGACTTTTTGAGAACAAAGAACTTGAAGAAGATATTTTGAGCAAGTTTGACGATTTGGGAAATATGCTCGACAATGCCAGCGTTGAGCTAAAAACCCTCAAAGTTGCGCTCCGAGACAAACAGTCGAATTTAAAAAACAAGCTGAATTCACTGCTGCAATCTTCCAATTTTGCAAAATACCTTCAGGAACCTGTTTATACGATCAGAGACGACAGATATGTTTTTCCGGTCAAAGTTGAATATAAGTCTCAGGTCGAAGGTATTGTCCATGACAGTTCCGCCAGCGGGGCAACTCTCTTTATCGAGCCAAAATCAATCGTTCAGCTAAATAATGCCGTTAAAGAGACACAGCTTGAAATTGATCACGAAATCCAGAGAATCTTAGCGAGGCTGTCGGGAAAAGTTAAAATCCATGCGGATGAAATTATTTCTGCGTTGGGAATTCTGGCTGAGTTGGATTTTATTTTTTCAAAAGCAAAGTATGCAATTTCCTTGAAAGCTGAAGAGCCGTCTTTAAATAAAAAGAAAATAATATCTATTAAAGGAGCCAGGCATCCTATACTAATGAAGCTCATCCCCGACGTTGTCGCAAACGATTTTGAGATAGGAAAAGAATGGCAAACCCTGATTATTACCGGTTCAAATACCGGAGGGAAGACGGTTTTCTTAAAAACAATCGGATTGTTTGTCCTTATGACAAAAGCAGGTCTTCATTTACCCGCGTTCAGCGCGGATATTTATCCTTTTGAAAAAATATTTGCCGATATAGGAGACGACCAGAGCATAATTCAAAGCCTTTCGACTTTTTCGGCGCATGTTGCAAATACGGTGAAAATTGTCAATGAATGCGACGGCAAATCTCTCATTCTCATAGATGAAATAGGAGCCGGCACAGACCCCTCAGAGGGTTCTGCGCTTGCCGAAGCAATTCTTGATTATTTCCATAAATCCGGAGCTGTATCTGTCGTTACAACACACTTGGGAGAGCTTAAAACTCTTGCTTATTCAAAGACGGGTTATTACAACGCCTGTGTTGAATTTGACACGGAAACCTTATCCCCTACTTACAAACTCCTTTTAGGTCTTCCGGGAAAAAGCAACGCAACAATAATAGCTCAGAAGCTCGGACTGAAAGAAGAAATAATTTTGCAGGCTAATGAACTGTCTCATCACAGGCAGGACAAAACCGGAGAAATTATCGAAAATCTTCAAAATAAGCAAATGGAACTTTCCAAAAACGCCCAGACCGCTCAACTTTTTAAAGAAGAAGTTGAAAAGCTCAAAGAGGAATACGAGGAAAAACTTGAAAAAGTCAAAGAAGACAAGAAAAAAGTTATAAATATTTTTAAAAAGAAATTCGACACGCGCCTATCGGAAGCCAGACTTGAAATTAAGGAAATCCTTGAAGAAATAAGAAATCAAAAGAGCGAAACTGTTGCGCGAAGGGCACTTGGCAAAATCAGCAAAGTTGAGGAAAATTTAAGAGACGAAGTTTCTAAAGACGAAGAAACGGTTGAACCGGAATTTGAGGAAATTAACCCTAAATCTCTGAAAATAGGCGATATTGTCATAGTAAAGGATTTAAACCGCGAAGCCGAAATAACCGCTCTGCCCGATAAAGACAACAATGTAAAAGTAATGGTGGGTAATCTGAAAACCACGGTAAAAGTTGACAAACTTGCTAAAAGCTCTAAACAACAGCCGAAAAAACAGGAAGTCTACACAAAAACAAGGAGAAATTTTTCCTTTAGCCGCCGCGATATGTCCAACACGCTTGATTTGAGAGGAATGACTGCGGATGACGGACTGAATAAACTTGAATTTTATCTTGATGAAGCAAGTTTAAACAACATGCCGACTGTCTATATCATCCACGGACATGGCACAGGGGTATTGAGAGAAGCTGTGAGAGATTACCTGAATACCTCTCCTTATGTCGCAAAATACCGCGCGGGCGAACAGGGCGAAGGCGGCAACGGCGTAAGTGTTGTTGAGTTGAAGTAAAAAGAAAATTTTAACTGCAAATAAAAATAGCTATGACATAGGGATGCATAGCTAGATTAGGGATATGTGTATCGTCGTCTTCTAAGGAGTATGGTAATATTTTATCAATTCCAACTTTAGTTCAACATCGTTTAGATTAATTATTTAATTTGTTGCTTATCCTACGATAGAACTATTTCTCTTTATACCCCATTTTTATAAAAATTACGGATGATGTTACGTTTGGCTTTACTATACTTTAGTTTATATTATTCGTAAAATAAAATTTATCAAGTATTTGTTAAGTTTTGATAAAAGATTGTAATAAACGATGTTAAAAACCCAACAAACACTAACTCTTTGTTTAACATTCATTCTCGGCTCAACAGCCGCTTTGTTAAACGCCCCTTATCTTCTGTTGGTAATAATTTTGCCTCTTTTATATTTCGTTTACAAAAACAGCGTTTCTGTTAAATTTGCGTTACTGATTGTTGCCGTTCTTGTATTTTCAATATTTTACGCAGGTTTTAGAACCCCGCAGCCGGATTATTTATACAAAATTGCGCCGGCAGAGGTTACGGTCAAAGGTGTTGTCGAAGATCCTTCGGAAAGTACGCTCAGCTACAAAGCAAAACTGGCTTTTAAAGTAACTGAAATAAAATCTGACAAGGGCTGGAAAGAAATAAAATCCGTAACGCTTTTAAATATCTACGATAAAAAAGCAAAATTCAATAAAATTCAACCCGGCGACATTCTGGAGGTGAAGGGATACTTAAAAAAGCCTTATGGAGCGCAAAATCCGGGACAGTTTGACTATTCGCGCTACCTTAACAACAGAGGGATTTTCACAAATATTTTTTCCGATTGGAAAAATTACAAAATAATCGGCAAGTCATCTTCGCCTTACCGGAAATTTTCAAGGAGTTTATATCGGCTCAAAGAAAAAATAATGTCAGAACACGCAAAATACATTAAATCCCCTAAATTGGAAATTTTGGGCGGTATAGTGTTCGGGAATTATGCCGTGCCTGCTCCCTATGAAGTCAAACAGGATTTTATAAAATCAGGGCTCATGCATCTTCTGGCAGCGTCGGGAATGAACGTTGCATTTATTTTCGGAATATGGTTTTTTATTGCCCTTAAAGTCAGGCTGAATTATAAGTTTTCAATTATAACGGGCGCAGTGCTTGTTTTGGCATATTCTCTTCTGACGGGACTGCCTCCGTCGGTAACAAGAGCGGCTCTAATGCTGGAATTTATTCTTCTGGGCAAATATCTTGACAGACAAGCGGATACTGTTACACTTCTGGCATTCGTCTGCGCTCTAATGGTGTTATATAATCCGATGTTTTTGACAAACATAGGGTTTCAGCTTTCCTTTTTAGTTACTTTCGGCTTGCTGGTTTGTGTTCCTGTTTTTATGGAAAAACTGCGTCCCATGCCCGAAATCGTCGCAGGGGTATTTGTTGTTCCGCTTACGGCGCAAATATGGGCGGCGCCTGTTCAACTGTTCCATTTTAATACTTTTTCAATTTATTCCGTTCTGGCAAATATCGTCGTTATGCCGTTCATGGCTTTAATAAGTTTTCTTGGGTTTATAAGCAGTATTTTAAGCCTTTTACCTAAAATTGGGAGCGCGGTTTGCCAATTTCTCGATAAGCTCGTTGAGCCTTTTATAAATTTGCTTTTAGCCGTATCTCATTTCTTTTCGGGGCTTCCAAACGCAGTTTTGTATCTGAGAGCGCCGAATGTTTATGAAATATTTTTGTTTTATGCCGCTCTGCTGTTGTTTGTCTATATGATAAAAGAAAATATTGCCAAAAAACGCTTAATTTTTGCATTATTTTGTATGATTTTTATACTTTTATTAGCATTTTTCAGAGGCTTTTTTGACAAAAATTTAAAAATTACTTTTTTAAGCGTGGGAGAAGGCGATGCAATAGTCATTGAAACGCCGGAGAGAAAAACAATTTTGGTTGATACTGCCGCAAAGGGAAAAGAAAATTTTTCTCAGGCAAAAGCAGCAATAGTTCCTTATCTTAGAGAAAAAGGACTGCGGAAAATTAACGGTATTGTTTTTACCCACCCGGATGACGACCATATCGGCGGCGGAATTGATGTAATGACCTCGATAAAACCCGGAATCATTTACGATAACGGTAAAAAATCACACGGCAAAGCATATTCCGCCCTTTATAAATACATTAAAAAGAACGGATTAACGCTGCGCCATATATCAAAAAAAGAAATTATTGCTCAGGGCAGCGGCTACAAGATTACAGCTTTTAAAATACCCGATGCAGTCTCTGACAATAACGAATCCGTTATTCTGCTCGCGGAAAACGGCGGATTTAGAACCCTGCTTACGGGTGATGCCGATGCTCATAGTTTGTACAAGCTGAGGCAATTTGTAAAACCCCCGATTGATGTACTAAAAGTCGGTCATCACGGCGGTAAAGGCACTGTTAACGATAAATTATTGAATTATTTAAAACCCGAATATGCCGTTATTTCGGTAGGGAAAAACCATTACGGGCACCCTGCAAAAGAAACCCTTGAATTGTTAAGGCAACACCATATCAAAACGTACAGAACTGATGAAGACTGTGCGGTGTCCGTGTCTTCTGAGGAAGGAAAGACTAAAGTCAAGGCTTTTTGTAATCAGATTTAAGTTAACAAAATCGATTTGTCACATACAATAACTTGTCCAAAGTTTTTGATGCCGTTGTAATCGAGGCTTTGTTTAAGATGAAAAATATCGTCCGTATAAATGCCGGTTATTTTTTGCCTGCTGAGCAGTTCCTGAAAGATTTTTTTGTACAAAAAAACGGAAATCACTTGTTGTTTGAATTTGTCGGAAGATTCAAACGTCAATGCGGGAGCTGTTATTTTGATAATTTGCTCTTTGAATTTTAGCAAGTCTTCATAGCTGATGAATGCCAGTTTGTCCGTTCTAAGTATAACTTTTCTTATGCTGTCCTCTGATGTTTTGATTTTTTCCGCGGTGGCAGCATCGGCATAATATCTGCGAAAACCGTGATTATCCGTAACTTCATAGAAATCTTTTTTGTTTTTTATCTCGAGCGGAAGCTCTTTAATCGATGAGTTGATAACCTGCAAAACTTTTTGTATTGTCTCCCCGCTGTTGTGAAGCATAACATCTTCAAAAATCTTTTGCCGCATGGATGAGTCAGCAACAAAAGATTCAAATAATTCAAATTCCCGCTTTTCTTGAGAGTTGGCAGGTAAAACTGCCGCTGTGCGGAAAGCGGCAAGAGCCTTCACGCGCATTAGAGGATTTTGCAAAGAGCGAGGTATAATTGAAGCGATTTTCACAGGTTTATTTCTTTAATTCAACTGGTCTTAAAATCTGATGAGGTTCATCGCAGGCTATAAATCTTCCGATTTTTTCACCCGGCTTAAGACCGAATAAACTGAGCATTTTAGGTTTGCCGCCGTCAGTATATATAACTCTGATGTCAGAGCGTTTTAGCAGTTCTTTCATAACCGCTTTATACAAGGTTATTTTTACTGCTATTTTCTTCTGACATTCATCCATAGGAATATGCAAATTATCAAGAATTAATTTGCTCATATCTTTTTCTAATTCAACCAGTTTTTCGTAGGGAATATATTTTATTTGATTGGTTCTTATTATCACTTGAGAGATATGATTAACCTTTCCTACTTCGCTGTCTGCGGCAGGCTTGCTTGTGAGAATACTATAATTTCCCGTTAATTCAGGAGGTTTTGTTGACCATAAATAATAGAAAGTTTCCTGTCCTTTTACTTCGGAAGGTAGTTCCTCTACCGCTGACTTAACAAGGTCTTTTGCGGTTTTTAGAACTGTTCCGTCATCAACTTTTAAAATTTCATCAACTAATTCTTGCTGAAGACTTCTAAATCTAATAATTTTATCGCATATTTCGAAGTCTTTCTGTTCAGCATTTAAAAATGCTTTATCCAAAACTTCTTGTATAGTTTTTGGAATTTTGAAATTTGCTCCAAAACTGACATCCTGCTTTCTTTCCTGCTGTGGTCTTGCTGTTCTTACGGCATAAGCAAAGGTTGGTATATTATTAACTCTCACTTTGTAATCTCCTTATATTTTTATATTTTTTCTACAATTTGTGGATCAAGAAAAATTATCTTTTCACAATTACCAAAATATCTAAACATTGGATTTCCTTTGACTTTAAAGGGATACAAATCATCTGTATAAATTCCTTTAATTCCGTTTTTTTCAAGCAATTTTTTCATAATTGGTTCATTTAACAGTATTGATGAGATTTTGTCTTTAAGAGATTTCTGTCCTTCTATCGGTAATGTTTTGCTTATTAATTCGCTCAAATTTTTATGGAATAGGACTAAATCATCAAATGGGATATATACTAAATCTTTAGTAGGAATGCTTACTTTTGTTATAGTTCCTTCTTTTAATTGACTTGCCCTTTCAATTGACATTTCAGTATAGTATTCAGGTGAAGAAGAAGGATATGAACGAACTTCATAAAATACTTTCTTGTCTTTAATTTTTTGCGGAAGAGGTTTAATTACAGTATCAAGAAGTTCTAAAGCTGAATTTAAAGTACCGTTGTTTTCTTGTAAGAAAAAACCTTTTATCAATTTCTGAATTAATCCTTTATTATCCATGATTTCTTCAAAAACGGCATTTTCTGCATCCGTTCTTGCTAATTCCTTATCGATAATATGAGTTGCTTCCTCTATAAATTTTGTTTTTGCAGGGTCAAGCTTTGCTCCAAAATTAACATTTTGTCTGTTTTCCTGCTTTGGACTTGCAGTTCTGACCGCATAAGAAAAGCTTGGTATGTTATTAACTCTCACTGTAGATTCCTCCTATTTTATATTATTATTAATACTAAAATTTAAATGTCAATTATAATAATAAAATATTTTACAAATTTAAAAAAATGAGACTTGAATAATTGTCGCAGATAAACTACAATTTTATATATGACAAACAACGAAAAAATTGTCAGAATTTATCGAACATCATTCGGGAAAGAGCCTTTTACCGAATGGTTGACTTCTTTTAAAGACAATAATATTAAAAGAAGGATTATCAACAGAGTTGATAGACTTAAATCAGGATATTCAGGAGATTTTAAATTCTTGGGCGATGAAATTTATGAACTTCGTTTAGATTTCGGAGCAGGTTATAGGATTTATTACGGAGAAGTCGATAAAATTATTTTGTTGCTGCTGTGCGGAGGAGATAAGAGTTCGCAAGTCAGAGATATTAACAAAGCCAAAAGCTATTTTAAAGAATATAAGGAGAAATTATAATGAAAGACTTTAGAAATTTCGATGATAAATATGTAATAGAGATTTTGAATTTAAATGATCCTCACGAAGCTGCGGCTTATCTTGAAACGGCTCTGGAAGAATATGAAAAAGATAACAATATCATAGCTTTTTTAACTGTTCTTCGCAGGATAATTGAAGTTAAAGGAGGGGTAACTGAATTGTCCAAAAAAACAGGGCTGAATCGTCAAAATTTGTATAAAATTTTGACAAACAAGACAAATCCAAGATTTAATACACTCAGTCTTATTCTTCACAGTTTAGGTTTTAGATTTTCTCTTAAGGCAAGCTGATTTCAATGAGCTAAAGGACAAAACTGAAAATGCAACAGAAAATACCTGAAAAACTATATTTCGCTACGGCGGGGATACCGGTTTTCACCAAACCCAGAACATACGAGGCTGCTTTTGAGGATTTAATCAGCCTTGGTTTGGACGGCATGGAAGTCGAGTTTGTCCACGGTGTTAATATGAACAGCACAACTCAGCAGGATGTCAAAAAACTTGCGAGTGAAAAGAAGCTGATTCTTACCGCTCACGGACCTTATTATATTAACCTGAACGCTCAGGAAGAAGATAAAATGCAGGCAAGCGTCAAGCGGATTCTGGACACCGCAAGAGTTGCAAGTGCCTTCGGCGGATACAGCATAACTTTTCACGCGGCTTTTTATATGGGTAAGGATAAAAATGAAGTTTTCAAAACCGTAAAGAAAAAAATGGACGAAATCACCGAAACCCTGAAAAAAGAGAACATTAAAATCTGGGTAAGACCGGAAATTACCGGTAAAGCAACTCAATGGGGAGACCTTGACGAAATTATCAAGCTGTCGAAAGAAAATGATATGGTGCTTCCATGTATTGATTTTGCCCACATGCATGCGAGATACAACGGAAAATACAACAGCTACGGTGAATTTGCGTATATTTTTGAAAAAATCGGAAAAGAGCTCGGCGATAATGCCCTGAAAAACTTCCATGCACACGTTGAGGGTATTAATTACGGTCCTAAAGGCGAAAAAAATCACTTAATGCTTAATGAATCGGATTTTAATTATAAGGATTTGCTCAAAGCATTTAAAGCTTTTGACGTAAAAGGGGCTCTCATTTGCGAAAGCCCGATTATGGAAGATGACGCCGTTATGCTGAAAAAAGAGTATTTGAGCTTGTGATAAATCTTATTACCATGCTCCGTTTATAAGATTTTCAGGCTTATCAGCCAAATATTTCAACGTGTTTTTAACTTCAGGAGTCGTTTTCTTAATTACTGAATCTTTTTCCCACTCTTTAATCGGCTTTTTATTAGCATAGTCATTAGAGTATTCTATGCCAATTACTCCTAAATCCTTTGAAAAATTTAAAGAAAGAACTACTTCATAACCTGATTCCGGTAAAAATGGATGTAAAATCATTTTCATTAAATGCTCACCGGCTTTTTTGCCATTATATATATAAACCATGACATTTTCGCTGTTATGGCATCCGGGGTTCCTGCCCAAATTAGATAAATCCTCTTTATCTAAAAATGCAGCTATTTTTTTTGCATTGTTATGGTCTCCTTCAGTTAATAAATCCAATGCTTCGGATTTGAAATTAACAGCCGAGTTCGCTGAATTGAGCTTTAGATTAGCGGTTTTATCTTTACATTTTGAATTAAACCCGCGTGCAGTATTTGAAAATAAATTAATTCCGGTAATTTGCATCTCAATATTTACTCCTTTTCCTTATAATTTATAAAACAAAAACATAATTAATAGCTCTTATTAACCTGAAAAATCATTGTCAGCAGTTCCCTGTCGTCTCTGCCTGCTCCGTCGGCATCAATAAAAACTTTTAAAGGTTTTGTCCCAAAGGCATTCTCGAGGGAATTTTCATTGACGGGAGTAAACAGTCTTCCGTCTTTGTCCCTGTTTTCTTCGTCAACGCTTACAAGAGACTTTGAATGGTCTTTTTTATTGACGGGAACCGAAATAATAACCCTCCCTTTGTTTTTGACAATGCGTTTAATGTTTTTTACCGAATCGCTAAGACTTTCCGCCGGCAAATGCATCAGCACAGTGGTGCACAATACTCCGTCAAAATAATTGTCGGGACAATTTTTTAAATCGGGAAGGAAATCGTTAATGAGATTGTCTTTTAATTCCGGGTGTTTTCCTGATACGAGCTTAAGGATTTCTTTACTGGGCTCTACCCCGTAAGCATCATATCCTTTCTTATTTAATACCAACATATCCCTGCCTGAGCCGCTCCCGATATCAACAATTTTTTTGCGGATATTGTTTTTTGAAGGTTCGCCGAACGCAAAGTCAAAATATTTTATGGTATGACCTTCCGCTTCTTCCCAAAAATCAATTTTATCGGGAGCAAGCCTGTCATAAGTATCTATTGTTTCGGGGTCAAAACGGCACGGCACAGAACTGTCTTGAGGGACATTAGTGCTTTTAAAACCGGGATATTTGATTTGATTAAAATAAGCTGAAATGATTTTCATTTTTTCTGCGTTTTATGCTCATTAATTTAAAACAAAAACATAAAAAAAATTGCTCAAAAAGTCTTTATTTTTGTAACAAATTCTGATTTTTTCTGCAAAAAGCTTTTGCAGAATGTTTTTTAATTAGTAGAAACTGTCTCATAAAGGGAAGGCAAAGCATATTGGAAGAAAGAATCAGGCGGTTATATCCGCAATTTTCTCAGTTATCCGTTGAAAGTTATAAATCAGACAAAATGACTTTCGGCAAGGAATTAGAGAAAAGAGAAAAACTGACAGACTGGGAAAGCAAGATTTGTAAAGATTACAAATCTTTTACAGCCTTTAAAAATGAGATTATAAACGATATAAATAAGCTGGATTGTTTTGTAGAAAACAATAAAGACAAAACCAAAATCGTATTTTCGGCATTAAGCCCAATAATTCCGCTGAGAAGAATTTCATCAGTGCCTGATAATATGGATGAAGGCAATTATGCAAAAGCCGCCGGATTATTAGGACTAATGGCAGTAAATCTGCCGGAAGATACGAGAGACTTAAAAGATGCATATAAACAGGTATTCAAAGGCAAACTGCCCGCTTATGACTACAAAAATTGTCAAACGGAGTTTTCTTTCTTCAGAGGAACGATATTAGAACCTATTGTTAATAAAATGGGCAAAGTCGGGGTATATCTTCATAAAGCTGATGTTCCTTTATCCGAAACAAAATTTGGTAAATCTTTAATAACTCAATTTAATATTGATATTAATCCTTTTGATGTTGAAATAACGGGACGAAAAGTCCCACAGGTTAGTATTAATCCTGAAACGGGAAAATGCATAATAGGAGAAGTCGAAGTTTTAGCTTATAAGGCTGAAGGTAAAGCGATTTCAAAGCTCATTGGAAGAGCTTTGTTGAGGATTCCTGTAATAAGTGCTTTTGCTCTGGGATTATTAGAACTGCCGAATATAGTAAAGAAGATTAATAATGCAGATAACTTGAACAATAAAGCAAAAGAAGGTGCTCTCCAAACTCTTAAATCGTCAGTAAATGTTGCATCAATACTAGCCGGAATAGGTTTAGTCGGAGCATTATTTGCCCGAAAAGGACCTGCGTATTCTCTCTTGGGTATGGGTGCAGGTTCGGTAATGGGAATATACACATCTAAAACTATTCAAAAGGAAATTGACAAACTAAACTCAAAATGATTATCCATTCAAAATTTCTTTTAAAACTGCATTACATTTTATTAATTTTTTCTGGATATCTTGAGCTGATTCCATATTACTGCCAGCTTCTTTGAATCTTTCTATTAAACCTGTCGGGTCAGTTAGTTTTAATAAAAGATTTTTCCATTCCATAGAGAGAGCTCTGATTGCTTTGGCAAAGTCCGGTGTGTTTTCAATATCGTATAATTGAGCTTGCAACTCACTTAATGAATAAGTTTTTTTTGTTCGAATTTTCTCAATAGCAGCTAAAACACCTTTATTATTCCCAAAGCTCATTGGGCAATTACTGTATGTATTATCAATTCTCATATTCATCATTATCTAACCTTAGTACTTTCATTTGATTATATAAAACCAAAAAATAAAAAAAATTGCCCTGATTTCAAGAATTATCATTTTTGATTTCAAATACTTTACATGCCCGATTAATTAAGAGTTTTAAAATTCAATAATAAAAATATGATTAAACGCCTAAAGGTTCTTTATGAAAATAGAAAACCTGAATAATTATAATTTCCTCATCAAACCGAATAAAATCGGGGATAAAACCGGCAGTGTCAATTTAATCCCTTCTTCGGACAATAAGAAAACGGATTTAATCGATGAGCTGTCGCAGTGGGAAGAAAACGAAAAAGACGG
>CAZXPD010000044.1:0-19680 GCA_964643065.1 uncultured Gammaproteobacteria bacterium
GCGATTTGAATATAACAGCATTTACAAAATAGGTTGCAAAAAGGCTGCAAATAGGATGCAAAAATAAATGTTTTTTTACAAAACCAAACCCCCTTATCAAAAATAAAACACTAACATCAACGGGATTGAAAGGGCGGAGCCCTTTCAACTTTCAGGGGCGGTGGGCGGGCATAAAACTCCGTAATAATCAATTAATCAGGAAACTCAAAATCGCCGAAAACCAACCGGCAAAAAAGGTACAGCGACCATGAATTTCATACTCAAAACTGTGCAAAAATGTTTAATTTTTGGAAAAAATGTGTACTGAATATCTCTATAACAACCAACTTAATTAAGTCTCACACCTTCAAAAATCTACAAGCCTTATAAAATCTATATTTAACCCCATAAATCACATTAAAAATTGCACAATTTTTTCACTAAAAAATTCAAAAAACCACAAAATGCAACAGCCGCTAATGATACAGCGATTAATAAGTGTGTAATTAACAGAATGGTAAAGAAAAATTACCTTCAATCCAACTTCAAAGTCAGACACTTTGCGCTGCCGCCGGCTTTCATAAACTCTTTCAAGTCTATTTCGTATGTTTCAAATCCCTTTTCTTTAAGAGCGCCTTTCAGCCTGTCGGTTGTGATATTCATAATAACGTTTTTATCGATGTTTACTGCATTACAACTGAACTTTGCCGCTTCTTCTTCATTGACAGCTATCAGTTTTTCTTCTGGGAAGTTCTTTTCTATAACTTTGTTTGCATATTCGTCGAACGCATCGGGATAGTACAGCAGATAACCGTCTGAAAGCGGACAGAAACAGGTATCCAGATGATAAAAACGCTTATTTGAAAGCTCGAGAGAAATCACGCTTATTCCTAAAAGCTCCGAAATATAGGTGTGCGAGCTTATGTCGCTTCTGGGAATATATCCCGAATAAAGTGTTTCCCCTGAGAATAAAGCATCTCCCGCGCCCTCAAAGCTTACGCCCGAAGGCAAATATTCAACCTTAAACCCCTGTTCTTTAAGCCACCCTGCATAAAATTCTTCTTCTGGCTGACGCTCTTTGTACCTGAATTTGCTTATAATCGCCGTATCTTTATAGATAACAGCCGCATTTGCAGTAAAAACAATATCGGGAAGTCCCGGAACGGCTTCCATGGTCAACACTTCCGCGCCAAGCTTTTCGATAAGGTTTTTCAATTCGTTCCAACGCAGCTTAGCTTCAGAATTTTTGCATTCCGTGCCTTCTTTCATCCAGGGGTTGATTTCATAATCAATCCTGAAGTAATAATCGGGCGGACACATAAAAATTCTTGTCATTATGCGCAACCTCTTTCCTGAAAAATATTTCTTACAAGCTCTTTCAGGAAGGATTCAACGTCTGTAACCAACCCGATTGCTTGTGATGAGCCTCTGTCTGAAAGTTTTGTAACGACGGCGGGATTCATGTCAACGCAAACAGTTTCTACCGATGCGGGCAGAAGATTTCCTACCGCTATTGAATGAAGCATCGAACCGACCATTATGCACATCTTTACGCCTTTAATTCTTTTTCTCATCTCAAGCTGAGCGGTTACCATATCCGTAATGACTTCGGGAAGAGGTCCGTCATCTCTGATTGAACCGGCAAGAATATAATCCGTTTTGTTCTTTGTAAGAGTGAACATTATTCCTTTTTTCAGTATATCCGTTTCTACAGCCTTCTTAATACTGCCGATTTGATTGATTTTGTTAATTGCCCTGAGATGATGAGAATGACCGCCTGAAATAGGTTTTTCGTCTTCAACCGAAATCCCGAGTGAAGTCCCGAAAAAAGCAGCCTCAAGGTCATGGACTGCAAAGGCATTTCCCGAAAAAAGCACGTCAACAAAGCCGTTTTCTATAAGTTTGATTAAAGGCTCCTGCGATTTTGTGTGAACAACGGCGGGACCAAGAACAAAAAGTATTTTTCCTTCTTTGTTGTCTTTGATTTCAATCATTCTTTCGGCGATTTTTTTGATTATCATTGATTTTGGCTTTTCCGCAGAAAAATCGCTCGACATGAAAGAAAACGTTTTTTTGCCTTCGCGTTTTTTTAAGGGAACAACTTTTATACCTTCAAAACCGACTACAACATTATCGCCTTTTTTAATCTGGCTTATTTTTCGGCAGTATGCTTTTAAATTCTGCTCATCAACGACAATTGCACAGTCCATGGCTGTATCTTCAGCTTTTATCCACTTGCCTTTGTAAAAAATATTTGTCTGAAGATTGGTTGTTGCATAAAAATTCTCGGGAAGGACTTTGTCTCTGGGGCATTTTTCAAGCAAAACTTCTTTGTCTGCTATAGGCTCAGCGCCCTGCCTAGTGATTTTGGAAACAATATTATCGAGAGTTTCTTTATCTTCAGCTAAAACTTTTAGCTTGGCATGAGATAAGCTTGTCTTTTTTTTGCCGATATCTATTTCGACAATTTCGTAATTGCCGCCTTCGTCAATTATTGTGTCCATTATTTTAGGAAGGGTCAAAGAATCAAGGATATGACCTTTTATTTCTACGATACAGCTTTCTTTCATTGCAAAACCTCAAGTATTACTATTTTTATATATCATAAATAAATCTTAAACGGAATTTTTAAATTATCGGTAATAAATTCCCCTCCTATTTACCTATATGGCTTGTTTATAATTTTTATCCTATAATTAAATAAATTTTTATAATTCTGAATTAGACATGGATGTAAGAGATAAAGAAATCAAAAGAAAAAAACTATTATTGGTTTTTAATGATGAGGCAGGCAGCGGAAAATTTATTTCAAAGAAAAGATCCATCATCAAATATCTGCGCAAAATTAAATATCCTTTTTCGGCTATGGATGCGGATAAGTTGACCGCAGATAAAGATCTTTCGGACTTTGAATCGGTAGTTGCCGTCGGCGGTGACGGAACAATTTTAAAAATCCTGCCATATATTGCCAACACATCAATAAAGCTGGGTATTATTCCCTGCGGTACAGCAAACCTCTTTGCCGCAAGTCTTTGCATACCTTCCAATACAGAAAAAGCAATAGATATCCTGATAAACGGAAAATCAATGAAAGTTGACATAGGAAAAGCCGGGAATGACTATTTTGCTCTAAGAGTTGGGATAGGGTTTGATGCTGACGTTGTAAACAATACAAAACGTTTGTGGAAAAGAAGACTCGGATATTTTGCATATTTAATTCAGGGGGTAATTAATTGCTTCAGGCTTTCAAACAAATCTTACAAAGTCACAATAGATAACAAGACTTTTGAAGTAAATGCAAATTCAATCATAGTAGCTAATGCCGGTAATATGTTTAAAAATCTTTTTTCGATAAGTCCGACAGGTTCAGTGACTGACGGAAAACTTGATGTATTTATTATGCTTGCCAAAAATCTTCCCGAATTCATAGGGGTTTTTCTCAGATTAATTACCGGAAGATTAAACCGAAGTTCAAAAGTTATCCACGGTAAAGTCCAAAATATTAAAATTGAAAGGCTTTCCCAATTTGCCCATATTGACGGCGAGCCCTATAAAACCGATAATATTGAGATATCTGTTTTACCGCAGGCATTGAATGTTTTAGTACCAAATTAATTTACGGGAGTTCATTTTGAAACAGACTTATTTAATAACCGGAGGGGCAGGTTTTATCGGAAGCCATTTGGTTGATAATTTACTCGAAAAAGCTCAAATCGTTTGCGTAGATAATTTTGACCCTTTTTATCCCGAAGGGATTAAAAGAAAAAACATTGAGAATCATCTTAAACATCCGAATTATAAACTCTATGAAATAAGCATCACCGATTATGAAGGATTAAATAAAGTTTTTCGGAATCATAAATTCGACGCAATAATTCATCTTGCAGCGAAAGCAGGTGTCAGACCTTCGCTCCTTATGCCCGACAAGTATTTTGAAACTAATGTTGACGGAACGGTAAATCTGCTTCAGCTTGCCAAAGAATACGGGGTTAAGAAATTCGTTTTCGGCTCATCAAGTTCAGTTTACGGTTCAAGGGATTTCGGACCTTTTAAGGAAGATATGGATATAAACCGTCCTATTTCGCCTTATGCTGCGACAAAATCCGCCGGTGAGCAGGTTTGCTATACATACAGCCACCTTTACGGAATTAATGTTGTATGTTTGCGATTCTTTACGGTTTATGGACCGAGACAAAGACCTGACTTGGCTATTCACAAGTTTTCAAAGCTCATAAACGAAGGCAAACCCATAACTGTTTTTGGCGACGGCAAAACCAAAAGAGACTATACGTTTGTGGATGATATTATTCAGGGAATTACGGGTGCAATAAATTATGATAAAACCCAGTATGAAATTATAAATCTCGGTGAATCAAACACAGTTGAGCTTCATTATCTGATAAGCCTTATAGAAAAAAATCTCGGTAAAAAAGCCTTAATTGAAAGACAACCGAACCAGCCCGGAGATGTGCCCATTACATATGCCGATATTACCAGAGCAAAGAATTTGTTGGGATATAACCCCACCACACCTATTGAAAATGGGCTCGAAAAGTTCTTTGTATGGTTTAATGAGTATTATGGGGTTGAAAAGAATAATATAAATAAAGCATTATTAAATTTATAGATTCAAACTTTCGCCCTGTTTAAGTCTTCTTGCCGATTCTTTTGAGCCGATAATCTCTCTTGAGACTTCTTTGACGAATTTGATTGCTTCAAGATCTCTTGCAATAGCTTCTTTTAAGCAAAGAATATCGCTTACGGACATTTTGTTTATTTCGGAACTGCAAAAATCAGGTTCCCAAATATTTTTGAAGCTTGCGACGGTTTTTTCCTCGTAACCGGGAAGCCCGTTAATATAAGCCAACCAGTGATGGAACTGATGAGCGAGAAAATAAACATTGGGTTGTCCGTCTTGTATGACAAACAATTCGGGTGTTTTTAAGGCAACTTTTATTTTATTTTCGGAAAACATATTTATTAAAATACATACTAAAAGAGCTTTAAGCCCGCTGAAAGGCATCAGGAAGCCTTCATTTTCGCCTAAAAGTATAAGCGCGTTTTGAATATGAGCTGCTCTGATTACTTTTGTGCCTTTAGATTCTATGAATTTGAACATTTCTTCGGGATTGTCGATATATTTGGCAAAAATTTCCTTGGCGTTGCAATTTATTTCTTCAACCTTTGTTTTAACAATACCTTCGATTTTGAGAGTATCATTGGCAGTAAGATAAGTCTTTGAACGTTTTTTTGCATAAACCGACAAATCTTCTTTAGGATTGATGAAATTTGCAATCCTTCTTTTTAAAGCCATAAGGTCTTTTAAAAACTTTATTAAATTCATAAAAACTCAGCCCTTTAAAATTGCCTTCTAATTTTATAAAAACATTTTATTCTGCCAATATGCTTGAAAATACTTTAAATCATAAAAAAATTTACATTGCTTAAAGTATATGTGAAAAATTTTTTAAAAAAGTATTAAAGTTTTTTTGAAACCTGCCGATATATTATGTGAGACCAAAATATTGGTCATACCCCAATCTCCTCCCCAAGTCTAGTAGCCGCCGTTAGTGCGGCTTTCCCTTTTGGAGAGGTTTTTATTTTTAGTTGTTTAAATTAATATTTCCGTTTTTTCACAAGTCCGCCTTCGACTTCATGAACGTTTTCTATTGCAATAAAAGCTGACGGGTCTAAATTCAATACATAATTTTTCAAACGGGCTAATTCAAGTCTGGTTATAACGCAGAAAATTATTTTTTTCGGTTCACCGGAATAAACCCCCTGCCCCTCTATATAAGTCACTCCTCTTTCAAACTCGTTTATTATGCCCTGCGCTATTTTTTCATGTTTGTCAGAAATAATAATTACGGATTTTGATTCATCAAGACCTGCAATGACCGTATCAACAGTTTTAAAAATAATAAAATATGCCAGTAATGAGTACATTGCCCTGTCCCAGCCGAAAACAAATCCGGCGCTTCCGAAAATAAAGAAATTGAAAAACATTATTATTTCGCCGACGGAGAAACTTATTTTTTTATTCAAAGTTACGGCTATAACTTCAGTCCCGTCAAGAGAGCCGTTATTTCTGAGAATTAATCCGAGCCCTATACCCAACAACATTCCTCCGAAAACGCAGGACAATAAAAGATCGCCCGTTGCTCCGGGTTTACCGTGCAAAAATCCAACCGCTATTGATAAAAGTGCCGTACAGTAAAGCGAAGTCAAAACAAAGTTTTTTCCTAATTTTTTATAACCGAAAGCAAAAAAAGGCAGGTTCAGGGTAAAAATAAACAGTCCGAGCGGCATTTGCATCAAATAGCTTAAAATAATCGAAATGCCGACAATCCCCCCATCAATAATTTTGTTGGGGATAAGAAACAATTCAAGAGCGATTGCAACAAGCGCAACACCGAAAGTTAAAAGAAAAAATTTTTTTATCAAATATTTCAAATTCATAAAATACTCCTTATTTAATCTTAGCAGAATTTTTTCTTACCCTCTAAACACTTTTGCAAGGAAAGCAAATTTTGCTTGTGGTATGTTAATTACATGCCCGAAAATTCTTTAAATATGAGCAAATCTGAAAGAAAACCCGTAATAGCCGTTGTCGGCAGACCTAACGTAGGCAAGTCATCATTTGTAAACAGGCTCGTCGGAAAAAGAGAGTCAATTGTGGATGATTCGCCCGGGGTTACGCGTGACAGAATTTATTTTGACGTGGAAATGTTCGGCAAACAGTTTAAAGTTATTGATACCGGTGGAATAATTCCCGACAGCGACGACGAAATCCTGAATCTTATTTATATCCAAGCTGACATCGCAATGCAGGAAGCCGATGCGATTGTTTTTGTCGTTGACGGGAGAGAAGGTTTGAACCCTGTTGACAAAGACATTGCAAATTTTCTCAGAAAGGGCAAAAAACCCGTTTTTCTTGCCGTGAATAAAATTGACACAATTGAAAAAATATCTTTGGCTTCCGAATTTTATGCTCTTTCAATGGGTGAGCCCTATCCTGTCTCTGCTATGCACGGTTCAGGGGGTATCGGAGACATAATGGAAGATATTTTGAAAGTTCTTCCGCAATACAGCGGTAATGACGAAACTGCTCCCATAAAAATAGCAATTGCAGGCAAACCTAATGTCGGGAAATCTCAGCTTTTAAATGCGATATTGGGAAAAGAAAGGGTTATAGTCAGCGATGTTGCAGGGACTACAAGAGATGCCATAAACATTGACTTTGAAGCTGACGGAAGAAAATTTGTCGTTACTGATACTGCCGGAATAAGGAAAAAAGCAAAAGTACAGTACGGAATTGAAAGGTTTTCGGTTGAGCGGTCTATCAAAGCAATAAAAAATTCTGATGTTACTCTGCTTTTGATTAGTGCGGAAGAAGGAATAACGGATCAGGATAAAAAAATCGCCGAAATCAGCAACGAAGCAGGCAGAGGACTGGTTATTCTCGTTAACAAATGGGATTTAGTAGAAGATAAAAAATCAAACACCATAAATGAATTTACCAAGAAAATCAGACAGGAAACCCCTTATCTTGACTTTGCGCCGATGCTCTTCATAAGCGCACTGACAGGTCAAAGAGTAAATAAAATCTTTTCTCTTGTTGTTGAGGCATATGAAAGTGCTACAAGAAGAATTGCTACCCCTTTGTTAAACAAAGTAATATTGGAAGCTTTTGCTCTAAATCCTCCGCAGTCAGGCAAAGGCGGAAAAAAATTAAAAGCTTTTTATTCTACGCAGGCGGCAGTGCAGGCTCCGACTTTCATAATTTTTGTTAACGATGAAAAACTCGTAAAACCCAACTATGAACGATATCTCGAAAACAAACTCAGAGAGAGCTTTGGTTTTTCGGGAAGTCCCGTTAAAATACTGTTCAGAGGAAAAAATAAGGGCGATTAATATGGATACTCAGGTAATTTTATATTTTGTGTTTATTTTGATTGCAGGCTATTTAATAGGTTCTGTACCAACCGGGTATTGGCTTGTTAAAGCGGTTAAAGGAATAGATATCAGGACAATCGGCAGCGGCAGCACCGGAGCAACCAACGTAAAAAGAGTTTTGGGAATGTGGGGGTTCATTGTAGTAATGCTGCTTGATTTTCTGAAGGGTTTTCTTCCCGTATGGAGGGCAACTTTTTTGGATGAAGCATACGGCATGCATGATGCGCTTGCTATTTTGCCCGTATTAATGTCAGTTGCAGTTATAATCGGGCACAGCAAATCGATTTTCCTTAATTTTAAAGGCGGCAAATCCGTTGCAAGCGGTGTCGGAACAATTTTTGCGTTAAGCTGGCCCGTAGGGCTTATAACCGCCGTTATATGGATTACAATAACATACTGGACAAGATATGTTTCTCTTGCATCAATAACAGCAGTTTTATTAACTCCTGTCTGGATGTTTATGTTCAAAGAACCTATAAGCTACATTATTTACTGCTTAATCGGTGCGGCATATATTGCGTTTTACCTGCACAAAGACAACATTAAACGTCTTATGGCGGGTACTGAGAATAAGATAAGATAAATTACGGAGAGTGAAATATGAAACTTGCAGTTTTGGGGGCAGGAAGCTGGGGTTTAACCCTTACCAAGTTATTAACCGATAATTTTGATGAAATCTCGGTATGGTCAAGAGAAGAAGACCTTTCTGAGGAGCTTGTAAAAACAAAATCAATCAAATTTCCCGTTGAAGTCAGCCTTGACAATAAAATAGAAATTTCTTCCGACCTTGAAAAAACAATAAAGGACGCACAAATAATCCTGCTTGTTGTCTCGACTTCAGGGGTCAGACCGGTATGCAAACTCCTTAAAAATGCCGGCATAAAAGACAATCAGACAGTGGTAAATACATCCAAAGGATTGGAACTGCCTACATTATACAGAATGAGCGAAGTTATAACACAGGAGCTACCCGGAATACCTTTTGCCGTGCTTTCAGGACCGACTCTTGCAAAAGAAGTTCTTAAAGGTTTGCCTACTGCGGCAGTCGTTGCATCTCCCGAAAAGCAGACGGCGGATTTTGTTCAAAAAAATCTTAGCGTCAAAGGCAAATTCAGATTATATACAAATGAAGACGTTATCGGCGTTGAGCTTGGAGGCAGTTTAAAAAATGTTATAGCTATCGCATCAGGTTTTGTTGATGCAATGGGATTGGGGGATAATGCCAGAGGCGCACTTTTGACGAGAGGACTTGCGGAGATTGTCAGAATAAGCGTCGCACTCGGCGCAAATCCCATAACTCTTTACGGGCTTTCGGGTGTCGGGGATTTAATCGCAACATGTTCGAGCCCTCTGAGCAGAAACTTTTCGGTAGGCTACAGACTTGGACAGGGTAAAAAAATTGACGACATATTAAAAGAACTCGGAGCGGTTGCGGAGGGTGTCAAAACAACTGAAGCCGTATGTCAGCTTGCATCGAAATTAAACCTTTCGGCGCCGGTCGCAAATACCGTCAAGGACGCTCTTTATACCGATATTTCACCGGAGGAAGTCGTTTATGAGTTGATGAGCAGACCTCTGACCAGTGAAGACAATTATAAATTCGAAAAAGCAATAAAATAATGAATAGCTTGAATGTTGAACAAAAGCAAAACAGGATGCTTTATCGGGAACTTTTCTTTAAGGCAAATGAAGGATTTAAGGAGCAGCTAAGCGTTCTAAAACGTACGAACTTTTGCAAAAACGACAAAATGTGCTGTAAAATCCGATATACAGGTTTATCGCCGTTAGAAATAAGGAATCTGAAAAATGATAACGATAAAACGGCGGCAAACTATGTTGAAATTTTTGTTCCCTGGGGATATAGCAAGGATTTTAACTGGGAAAAAGCTGATTGTGATGTTGAATTTAATAATGAATGTGCTAAAAGCGCTTTTCCCGATTATGCCAATCTTGTATTATCAAAACTCGAAGGTCCTATATATTTTTATTACTGCAAAAATTTGGATGAAAACGGGATATGCGTAAAAAAGGGCGAAAAGAGCGCTCTATGTTCTTTTCCTAGTGCCGTTGCCACAATACTGCCTCAAGATTGCGGATTTAGAGAATGGCAGAGACTTTCGCTCGAAAAAATCAAAAATGAAATCAGCCGTGATATTTTGCTTAAACTTCATGAAATTGAGCTTCACAGAAAAACTTTTTCCTGTAAAAAGACAGGAACCTGTTGCAAACTGTCATCATCGGAATATTCTTATGAAACGCTTTTAGAAAAAGCAAAAAACGGTGATAAATTTTCATCGCAGTTCACAAGCGTATTTGTGCCTTATGAAAATACCGAAAAAGCGAAGGAAATTTTCCCCGAATACGTTGATTTTGTTTTATCTCAACTGGATGAAGAGGAAAAAATATATTTTTACCATTGTAATTATTTGACGGAGGATAACCTTTGTTCCAGATATAATGAACGCCCCGATATATGCAGGGATTTCCCTAATAATCCTCTTTCAATACTGCCTCATAACTGCGGATTTAAAGAATGGAAAGAAGAAGTTTCGGTTGCGGCAATGCTTTTACATGCTCTTGCGGAAATCACACAGTTTAATATGGAAAGAATTGAAGCAGCGCTCAATTAATTTTTTAATACAAAGAAAAAGAGTCTGCCCTAGAGCAGACTCTTTTCAGGTTTGATTTTATCGATTAACGCTAAATCGTCCTTGAACGGCACTATATTAAAGAAAGTGCTATACTCGGTGCTTGGTTGGCTTGAGCAAGTAAGCTTGCTGAAGCTTGTTGGAGGATTTGGTTTTTGGTTAAACCAGCAGCTTCCTTAGCAACATCAACGTCTCTAATTCTGGATTCTGCAGCTGACATGTTCTGCTGTTTAACAGCCAAACTGGAGATTGCTGAATCTAATCTGTTCTGAAGAGATCCGATAGTCGATCTTCTGCTTGATACTGTTGAAATAGCTGTGTCGATTAATGAAATGTAGCTTGCTGCTTTTGTTGAACTTTCAAACTGAGTTGTTAAGAAAGTTGCGTCACTTGAACTGTTCAATCCTAAAGATGTTGCATCAGCTTTATCAAGCGGTGCGCCTATTGTTAATGAGTTCAAGCTTACTGCGTCTGCTACGAAATTTGCGCCTATGTGAAGTGCAAGACCTGTGCTTGTGCCGTCCAATAACTTAATAGAATTGAATGCGGAAGAATTTGCTATTCTTGTTACTTCTTTTACACGCTGTTCAACTTCTGATTTGATAGCGTTTCTTTCGGAAGTTCCGTTTGTGCCGTTTGCAGCCTGAATTGACAGGTCTCTGATTCTCTGAAGGTTATCCTGAATAATCCCGAGATCTGCTTCAGCTGTTTGTAGAAGGTTTACACCTGTCTGTGCGTTTTGTGTTGCCATTGCGGCACCTCTTCCTTGAGCTTTTAAGCTTTCAGAAATGGTTAAGCCGGCGGCATCATCTGCTGCACGGTTGATTCTGTAACCGGTTGACAAACGTTCTAATGATTTGCCAATGCCGTCTGTTGCTTGTGTTAGTCCTCTTTGAACCATCAAAGAACTGACGTTTGTGTTTACGACGATACTCATAAAGATTCTCCTTATCTAACGATACATCCCTGAAACTATGGTTTTTCTCACGCGAGTATTTTTTTGGTTATAAAGACAGCTGTTATATTCATATTAAATATATATTCAGTTTTTTGATATTATGCTGTGGTTAGGTATTTCTTATACTAAAGTATGAGTTAAAAATTATTTACTATATTTTCTTCGGTAAGGAAGCCTTTTAACTTAATACCCTAAGAGTGTAATTGTTACATTTATTAATAAAAATAATTTTGCAAACAACTGAATATTTATGAAAAATTTACTGTTCAAATTGTTTTATAATGAATATGGAGATTGTTTAAAGAGGAAGTTTTATTATGGAATGCAAAGTCAGCAAAAATCTTAAAAACTGCACCTGCACATATACATCATGTACCAAGCGGGGCTATTGCTGTGAATGTGTAGCATATCACAGAAGCAACAACGAAATTCCCGGATGTTTTTTTACTAAAGCAGGCGAAAAGTCTTATGACAGGTCTGTCGAAAATTTTATTAAAGACAGGAGCGGGATTTAGGATTATCATACTTTTTCTGCGCCCTCAATGCAAAAAACTCTTGATTGCAAAGATTGTGTGTGATAAGTTATATAATTGTTGTAGGGGCTATTAGCTCAGGTGGTTAGAGCGCACGCCTGATAAGCGTGAGGTCCCTGGTTCAAGTCCAGGATGGCCCATTAATCAAATACACGGCGGGGGTGTAGCTCAGTTGGTAGAGCGCTTGCCTTGCACGCAGGATGCCAGGAGTTCGAGTCTCCTCACCTCCACCATAAAAGCCCAGATTGATTTTTGGGCTTTTATTTATTAAAGTTTAAAAACCTGATTTAATAGAATCCAAATAAAAAGAACTGCAGCAGATAACCCACATATTGTTGTTGACCAAAATACAATGAAAAAAGAGATTTCTTCATATCTCTTGGCCTTTTTATCATATTGGGTGCTTATGTATTCTGAATACTTTTCATCAAATATTGTTGGTTCTTTAATGCTACTTAAAACGTTATACAATTTTTCATTTTCTTTATTCCGATAAAGCATTTCTACTATTTCATTTACTATAAAAATAAACAGTGAAAAAAGAAAAAAGAGTAAAATAACCCGTAACCATTCATTTGGTATTAGTTTTCCAAATTGCATCAATAACCCAAAGAATGCTCCATATGCAAGAGATATGATTATTTTGTTATAATCCTCATTTTTTTTAATTGTATCCTGATCCATTCTTTACTAACTTCCATTTGTTTAAGATACAGTTCTTTTTCTCGGATACTTTTTTCACATTGGTCACAATTCAATACTTTATTTTGCATATAATTTCCCAAATCAAATATATACAACAACTATAATGTAAAATATTTAATTTCAAAAAAAAATTTTATTATGTGATTGTTGACGATTTCAAAACCTCAACAGGCAAATACAAAATTAAATCATCTATCGGCGAAGTTAAAAAATCAAAGCGTTCATAAAAGCTTTTGGCTTCTTTGTCTTTTGCCTTAACCATTATTGCCTTTATTCCCGCAATATCCGAAGCCTGTAGTGTCCTCAAAACAGCATCCTTTAACAACCCCTTGCCGAGACCATGCCCTTTTTCAGCTTTATCTACGGCTAAGCGGGCTAAAATCATAACTGGTATAAGATAGTTCGGTAAATTTTTCTTTGTTTTTTCGGGCAAATCTTCCTTCATTACAGAGCCAAACGTCAAAGTATAATACCCGACCACTTTACCATCCTTCTGCGCGACAAAAGTATTTGATATGTTTTTCTTTTGGTTTTGAAAAGCATATTTTTTTAAATAATCATTCAACTGCTCACTGCCGCAGTCAAAATTCTTTATATTATGTTTTTTGTTAAGCTTTTCGGGAGCAATGTAATTATTCATCAAAAACACCCGGCTCATTCAGCAGTTTGCTGATTTTCGCTAAGCTTTCCGGCTTAGTTTCAAGCGCTTTATTAAATTGTTGCCACTGCTCATTGTTTAACAAAAATTCCGTCTGTTCTTCTTCAGCAGTTTCTTTTTCAATAATTAATTTATTTCCCTGTATAGAAATAACAACTTGGGCATTTTCATAATCAATGCCCAGTATCTCTAAAAGCGTTTTATCCAAAGGAAGACACTTGCTGTTTCCAAATCTTTTCAAAGCTCGTGAGACCATAAACACCTCATTATTATTTTACAATGTTATAACTATATAATAACATTGGTTTAATGTTTTTCAAGTCCGAAATTTATTGACAGATAAATATTTTCAAAAAAATTTTTAATGCATTTTTGACTTTGCGGAGTATACTAAACGCATTAAATAAATTGATATCGTGATTCTTAGGCGCAGCCGAAGAATCTCCATATCACAGACCTTGAGATGTTTCGTTGCACTCAACATGACGAAAGTAATATTGCGTTTAGTATAAAAGGCTCTTTTGCTCCGCAAAATATGCGGGGATTTTATTTAAACTCACATTAATTATAATTCAACGGTTGTTTTTTTATAGATGTGGTATATAATTGTTATATAGTAGTTTGAAAGAGCTGAGTATGGAATCTGACATTTCTGCCGATTCTTATTATAACGAGGGCGTTATCAAGTATGAAGAAGAGCAGTACGAGCTTGCTGTTGAAAATTATCAAAAAGCGATTGCATTAGATGATTCAGTCTTTGAATATTATTTCAATCTGGGTGTGGTTTATTTAAAGTTAGAGGAGTATGATTCGGCAATAGAAACTTTTAAAAAGGCGCTGCCATTAAATACAAGAGATACAGATGTTTATATAAACCTGGGCATAGCATTTTACAGCAAAGGCGATTTTCAGAATGCGTCAAAAGCCTATAAAAAAGCAGCTTTTATAAATTCAGGTGATCCCGATAACTGTAATTATGCAGGAATTGGATGTTGTGCTTTAAAAAATTATAAAGAAGCGGTAACTTATTTTAGACAAGCGGTTAAACTTGAGCCTAAAAATGATAATTACAGTTATAATTTGGCTCAGGCTTATTATGAATGTGAAAAGTATGACCTGGCAGAAGGATGCCTTGTTGCTATTTCCAGATTCAATAAACAAAATGATAAAATATATTTTCTTCTGGGGAAAATATATTTAAAACAAACTGATTACAGCCTTGCTCAAGACAGCTTTGAGACTACATTAAGGATAAACCCTGACCACGAAGAAGCTAAAGCTGAGTTGGAAAAAATTATTGCAAGAAAAGCATCTAAAAATAAAAGTGTTGAACCGGAGAAAAAATTAACGGAATTAGAAATTGAAAATAATATCCGAGCCGGTTTTAATTCAGCTGTAAGGCTTTTAGAAAGAAAGCAATACGATGAACTTACTTTAGAACTTGAGAAAATTATAAAATCAATAAAAAAACTTCCTAAATCTGCAAGCCAATATTTTATGTAGTTGATAAATAACACATCGAAAGATTAAAAAATATTAATTGTCAGAATTGCCTATAAACAGGCTATTTCGCATTTTTTGCACAATAATATTCGTAGAAATAGGCAATTTAATTTTTTGAGTATTGTTTAGTAATATGAGCTAAAAATAAAAGAAATTAAAGGAATTAGAATTATGCAAGTTAGTTTTCAAGGAAATATCAAATTTATAAATCCGGAAGAGTTTGCTCTTGCAGCAAAAGAAAAAACTGTAATAAGAGATGTAAAACACTATTTAGAAAAACGCGGCACTGAAATATTTGCTGATCCGCAGGCTGATGATGTTCTGGAAGTCCGTTTTTTGCCTAAAGATGCAGGCTCTGATGAGAGAGTTAAACTTAAATATGTTGCAGGAAAAGCAAGCCAAGAAAGAGAGATAACAATTCCTGAAGATACTTGGTATTTAAATCTGACAGGACCGGGCGATGCTATTAAAGGCACTGTAAAATCCATGGATAAAATTGTCAGATGTATTACTAACAAAGTTAAAGAAGCCTTCGGTCAAAAAATTGATTTGAAGTCACAAATTGAGCGGGGATGGGATAATTGGGGCGCAAACGCACGATAAATAGCACTCCCTCATATCACAAAGCTAGCTTTAAAAACATTGTAAAAAATTATAATCATTATTTTTCTTGCTCCAATTCTGTTAAAATAACTTATAAAAAGAAGTTTACGCAGGAAAGGAGTTAAGTTTTAATGTGGTACTACTGGCTGATAGCGGGGATTATTTTATTCACGCTTGAGATTTTTACTTTTATTCCGGGTTTTTTCCTTGCCGGGTTAGGAACAGCGTGCTTAATTTCGGCAGCTCTGGCTTATTTCCATGTCGGTCTTTTATGGCAGCTTTTTATATTCGCCTTGTCAGGGTTTATAATCTGTACATTCTTACTGCCGCATCTTAGAAAACACCTGTATAAAAACGCAAGTACTCAAAAAACAGGAATGAATGCTTATGCAGGCAAAAATGCAAAAGTTATCAAAAAAATTGAAAATTCAAACCACTCCGGCAGAATTAAAATTTACGAAGAAGAATGGAAAGCCCGATCTCTCGGCGGTGAAGACATTGAAGAAAATGAAATAGTTATTATAAAGGAATTTAAAGACCAGACAATGTATGTAGATAAAGCATAAAAGGAGGCATCCGTGAGCATTCTAGTTTTACTGTTTCTGATATTTCTGGTAGTAACTTTTGTTTCCAAAAGTGTGCAAATTATTCAACAGGCTGAAACTATGGTTGTTGAACGTTTGGGTAAATACAACAGAACTCTTGAATCAGGTATAAACATTATTTGGCCCATAATTGATGTGCCAAGACAAATTCACTGGCGCTATATTCAGACGAATTTATCCGGAGAGACCTATATAATAACTCGCAAAGCAAACAAAATTGATTTGCGAGAGACGGTTTACGACTTTCCCAGACAAAACGTTATCACAAAAGACAATGTGTCAATCGGTATCAATGCCATGATTTATTTCCAGATAACAGACCCGGTAAGAGCTGTCTATGAAATTGCCAACCTGCCTGACGCAATAGAAAAGCTCACTCAAACAACCCTCAGAAACGTAATCGGGGAACTGGATTTAGACCAGACGCTTGTTTCAAGAGATACTATCAACAGCAAATTAAGAACCATCCTTGACGAGGCTTCGGAAAAATGGGGCGTGAAAGTCAACCGTGTCGAGCTTCAGGATATTGTTCCTCCGAAAGATATTCAAGCCGCGATGGAAAAACAAATGAGAGCCGAAAGAGACCGTCGTGCAGCTATCCTAACGGCAGAAGGCGAAAAAGGCGCCGCAATTCTTAATGCGGAAGGCATAAAAGAATCCGAAATAAACAGAGCTCAAGGAGACAAGGCTGCCGCAATATTAAGAGCGGAAGGTGAAGCCGAAGCAAGATTGAAAATTGCCGAAGCAGAAGCAAAAGCACTAAAAATGGTAACGGAATCATTGGCGCAAAAAGACAGCCCCGCTAACTATCTGATAGCAGTACGTTATGTCGAGGCGCTTAAGGAAATGGTCACCGGCAAGGATAACAAAGTTGTCTATATGCCTTATGAGTCAAGCGGAGTTCTCAGCTCCCTGGGCGGGATTAAGACAATGTTTGATGCGAATAAGCAGTAGATAAAAAATATTCAGGTTTATAAAAAGGGAGCGTGTGCTCCCTTTTTTGTTATACAAATTTGTTCTGCTGTATTTTAATTATTTTTTGATTTTTTCTGCTGAAAAGTGTGTGGTTTTGCGAGGAAATATCAAACTCAAGCGTTCTTGTCTGCTTCAAATACAGCCTTCCCTGTCAATTATTTTCTTGAATGTTTTGAGATATTAATATATCTTTATTTCATAAACAATAACGAATCTTGATATGGTCAAGGAAATTTCATTAGCTTTTATATGGCATATGCACCAGCCTGATTATAAATGCAATAAATCAGGCGATTATCTGATGCCATGGAGCAGGCTGCATGCAGTAAAAGACTATCTCGACATGCTTCTTATTCTTGAGGAATTTCCAAAAATAAATCAGACTTTTAATTTGTCTCCTTGTCTTATAGACCAGCTCTATGATTACGGGCATAACGGGGCACATGATATTCATTCCAGACTTACCGTAAAAGAAGTTTGGGATTTGACGGACGAAGACAAGCATTTTATATTAAAACATTTTTTTGATTTGAATTATCCCAATCTTGTTTATCCGCACGAAAGATACAGGGAGCTCTACGAAAGGCTTTTTGAAAAAGAGAATCCCGATATAAATATTTTTTCTAATCAGGAATATGCCGATATTATGGCGTGGTTTAATCTGGCATGGTTTGACCCTCATTGGAGACAGACAAGAGCAGATTTGCAGGGGCTTTTTGAAAAAGGTCGCAATTTTACTCTTGATGACAGAAAATTTATTATTGAAGTTCAAAGAGAAATCATCAGGGCAATTCTCCCTAAATACAAAGATATGCTGGAAAAAAACCGCATAGAAATTACAATCAATCCTTATTATCATCCTATAATACCTCTTCTTATAAATTCCGATTTGGCAAAAGCCGCGCTTCCGGATGCAGATTTGCCATTAAGAAAAATAGAATTTTATGATGACGCAAAGGTTCAAATTCAAAAGAGCATAGACAGATTTAAGGATATTTTCGGACGGCTGCCGGAAGGTATTTGGCTGTCAGAGCAATGTATCAGCAGGGAAACCGTTGAGCTGTGTTCTGATTTGAATTTGAAATGGACTGTTATAGACGAAAGCCTGCTTTCAGAAACACTCGGCAAGTCTTTTGTCAGAAATTTTTACGGTGAGCCCGAAGATCCTTACGAAATGACACGAACATATCTCGCTAATATAAACGGGAAATCACTCCATATTTTGACAAGAGATTCTGTAATCGCTGATTTAATAGGCTTTGAATACTGTAATCATGACGGGAAGATTTCGTCAAAAGATCTCTATGAAAGAATTAAAAATATTCAGGAAAAAATTCAAAATACCCCTGAAGCTAATCATATACTGGTTGTTGCCATGGACGGTGAAAATTGTTGGGAAAATTACAAGGATGACGGAAAAAGCTTTTTGAGAAATCTCTACGACATTCTTTCCGCTGATGAAAGTATCAATGTAACAACAGTAAAAGACTTTTTGAATAAAACGCAAAGTCCTGAAATCATTGACACAATACATCCGGGTTCATGGATTAATAAAAATTTCGAGATGTGGATAGGCGATCCCGTTAAAAATCTGGCCTGGGAGTACATTGCTAAAACAAGAGATGACCTGATAGGCTTTCTCGCAAATGAAAATTATGACGATTATGTAAAAACAATGGCATGGAAAGAAATCTATACCGCTGAAGGAAGTGACTGGTTCTGGTGGTTTGGCGAACCCAACGATTCGGCGCAGGATGACCTTTTTGACGAGCTTTTCAGATGCCGGCTGCAAAAAGTTTATCACTTGCTTGGCAAAGATTATCCGTCTTATCTCGATATTCCCGTTGACAACATGCTCGGAAAACCTGCCAAAACTCTGGATTGCTGTTTTACCCCCGTTATTAACGGATTAATAGATTCGCCTGATGAATGGGGATGTGCGGGCAGAATAGAAATTCCGCAAGGACCCGTATTTCAGCCTGACAAGTTTTTAAAACGGCTCTATTTCGGAAACGACGGTAATAGCCTTTTTCTCAGGTTTGATGTTTTGTCTCCGGAAGGTCATTCCTCTTCAAATGAAATATTCATTTATCTTTACTCTTCGGATGATTTGAGACCGGTTTCTCCTATGAGGCTAAGAAACAGAAGCAGCAGTATTTTTCCCGTTCAGAAATATCTCTATTCCTGGGAGATTCAGCTCAGCGCTAATAAAAACAATCCTTATTCCCCCTTATTGTCTACCGCAATAGAAGGCAATATGTGGAAAATAAGAAAAGACAACAATATTAAGTATGCTTTTAACCATATTATTGAAGTAGCCGTGCCTTTTTCGGACATCAACCTGCAAAAAGGTCAGGAAATCGGATTTGTTATAGCAACATCAAAGTCCGAAGTGATTCAAACAGTTATTCCTCAAAATAAGATGTTGGTTTTGAAGTAGGCAGAGTCTTTGCTTTAATTTTTGATTTCGATTTTGTAAAAAACGTGTGATTTTGCTACCTATTTGCATCCCATTTGCAGCCTTTTTGCAACCTTTTTTGTAAATGCTGTTATATTC
>CAZXPD010000045.1:0-19378 GCA_964643065.1 uncultured Gammaproteobacteria bacterium
ATCCCGTCATCACGAGGAGGACGTCAGTCCGACGTGGTGATCCAAAAAAATCAAAACAGTCATTCTGAGGCACAGCCGAAGAATCTCAACCCTCATTACCTCATCACGTCACTGTGAGACTGCTTATACAGAATTAGATAGCGGCGGGCTAAAGCCCGCCGCTAAAACACAAACCAATTATGTCTTGCTGAAGCAAGTAACGTTGCTGACAATTATTATTGTTGATGTTCGGCATCTTACCATTGGCAAATAACTACATTAAGGTTATTTGCTGTGTTAAAAAATTTGCCCCAGCCTGCTTACTATTTGATGTTCTTACAATGATTTTCCCAAGTCTCAACTAAAAATGACGACATAGAACCAGCTAAATTTACCACAAGCATTGCATGTCGAGATTGCGGTTTGATTGCCTTTTTCCCTTTCCCATGAGCATCACCTATTTTGTTTCTAATAGATGCAAGATTATTAACAATAGACTGGCAGTTTCCGAGAATAGATTTAAAAACTTCCTCTGTGTGTTGACTAGGTGATAAGTTTAATTTTTCGGCACATTTTGTCCACAGCTTAGGAAGATCAAGGTCCTCTGGATAATCATTATCCATATTGTCAAGTATATTTTTGCAAACTGATTCTAGGAGAGTTCGTGCGCTTGTTATCGCTCCTTCAGGATCCTTATCTCTACGCTCAAGAGCTTTTTGCCATATCTGATTGACATTAGCTGCATTTAAATTTGTAAGATTATCACTAATAGTATTATCAGATGGTGCAGATTCATTTATTTCAAGATAAATCAGAAGGTCAGAAAAACTATCCCATATAAAAGTACGTCTTTCGGCATAGGTTAGGTATTTCATTTTAATGAATTGCCAGAATTGTCCTAAATCTTGATATTTAATAACAAACCTAGGAAGCTTTTCTCTAATATCAGCAATTCCAATCAATTCTTTTCGGAGTTTTATATACTCAGAAGAAATATTATCTAAATCACCATTAGAAAAAGAGCTAGTAGAGCGAGAAATCAATATAGACTGAAGATTTTGGATCTTTTCAAAAATAGTTTCTTCTGTTTGACCAGCATTATCTGTACTCATTATTAAATTACTTCCGATTAATCTAAATGAATTTTTCTGCATTATTATAATAAATAAAGCTCAATAGATTGTCGACCTTTCCCAATCTTTTAATCCAAAAAACCTCCCGCGCAATTTTTTTTCTTTTCATGTTTTATATATTTAGAAATACAAAACTTGTGAATTAGAGGCAGTTAAAATGATTTGTGCAGTCAGTTATCCGACGGTAAGAGTTTATAAAGTTAATAATATTGGTTTTAAAGGTTATCAAACGATAGAACATTTAAAAATCATTGCTACTAATCTAAAAGAAAATGAAGCATCAAAAAAACTTGATTGTTTATGGAGGATTTATACAATCTATGGTAAAACCCAAAAAGATGAGGCTATAAAGGCGGTTCAACTCATAAAAAAATGCTATCAGGAAGAAAAAGCTCAAAAAGCTCTCCCCCATGGATGGGAAAGTATGATAAGTGATTGTAATGAAATATTAAAGCTTTTAGGGGTGGAATTATAACAAAAGCATTAATATCTGCCGTTAACAGCTTTTGCAAGCTGATTGCCTAAATAAAACCCAATTCCCAAGCCTAAAACAGAACCTGCCGCGCCGAATAAATACGCAAAGAGTGAACTTGTTATTGCTCCGAACAAAGAATAAGAAATAACATTAAGCGTTGATTTGGGCAACTGCCTGTAATTGCCTTTCTTTACTTCATTGATTGTTTTGGGAAGCTCCAATATGCAGGTAAACAACAATCCAAGTTTAGTTATTCTGTTTAATGAAAGCATTAATACTTTTCCAAAAAACGGACCGTCAAATTTTCTGCCTTCTCTTATAATTATTTCTGTTTTATTTATTAACGGATAGTAAATCTCTTTGGGCTTTTTTGTAAAATATTGTTTAATTTTATACTTCTCTAAAATTTTATCTGCAATAAATGAATCACCAAAGGATTTGTCAATATTATAAAATATCTTTTCTCCAAACTCTGATTTCTTTAGCAACGTTTCTACCGGTGTCCCCGCAAAAAACTTAAATACAGCCTTGTATTCCTTATCAAGTGTATTATTTGTTTTGCCGAATATCGATAACATATCCCTGAAATCCTCTTTAAGGTTAATCAGCGCAAGCAACCCAAGCCCGAAGGCTTTAAACCTGTTATTTCCTTTTTCGTTGTCTTCAATCGGAGCAATTCTTCTTGTTGCGGGAATTATGCTAAACAATCCCGTGAAAAACATTTCTAAAGGATTATTTGAAATTTTCTTTTCCGTATTGTTTATAGTCTTTATAAAAACATCAACACCGTTGTGTATCTTATTCAAATCGCGATGAAGTTTTTTATAACTCGTAACAGAATTAAGATGATTTTTGACAAAAGGATTGACGGGAGCAGAACTGTCCGTCTTGTTAAGATCATATTGAGGATAAAGATTTACAAAATTGTTTCCCAATTTATCTTTTCCCGTTTTCCTTCCAAATTGCGCAATAGAAATTAAACAGGGCTTCCCCTTATTTATATAAAAACAAAACAAAAGCAGGAATTGCGTTTGTTGAAGCATTTATTAACTTTTATAAAAGGAATCAATCTCCAACCCACCAAAATAGCTTATAAGGGGGCGACAGCCCCTTTATATTCCTATGGGCGGGAGGGTGGGAAAATAAAACTGTGGCCAATCGGCTACAATTAGGGGACCTTTGGACGCCCAAATCCCTGCTATAATAACAATATCAGCAGTATCAACTGCAATAATATATATAATAGGTTACAAAAATTATGATAAGAGACCAATTTACCCGTAAACACAGCCTCAAGAGGCGATTATAATATAACAGCATTTACAAAATAGGTTGCAAAAAGGCTGCAAATGGGATGCAAATAGGTAGCAAAAAAACTGAAATTTCGACGCATATAAATTAAATCAAAAAATCGTATAAAAAAACTTCAAACCCTTATATTTAAATCATGTCCGCACTTTGCACAGCACCCTTTTTTGTCCAAATTTGTTTCAACGGTGTAATCTCTTCTAACCGCAAAGGTTTTACATTCAGGACAGACCGTATCTGCTTTGCCGGCAATATTACCCCTGTAAACGAAATTCAGTCCCGCTTCTTTACCGACGAGTTCGGCTTTCTCAATAGTTTCGAGCGGCGTAGGCGGCAAATCGAGAAGTTTATTACACGGAAAAAACCTTGTCACATGCCACGGGGTGTTGACGCCGAGATTTTCTGCAATCCAGAGCGCAAGGTTTTTCAAGTTTTCATCGCTGTCATTTTTTGTAGGGATTATGTTTGTAACCGCTTCAATATGCAGTCCAAGTTCTTTTGCGCGTTTGGCGGTATCAAAAATCCCCTGCCAATTCTTTACTTTGCATATCTGCCGATAGAACTTTTCTTCGAAGCTCTTTAAATCAACTCTGTAAGCGTCAAGATAAGGCGCAATCATTTCCAGCGCAGGGATTGTCATAAAACCGTTTGTAACATATACGGTATAAAAGCCTTTTTCTTTTGCAAGTTTAGCTGATTCAAGTGTATATTCGAGCCAAATAGCAGGTTCGTTGTAAGTCCACGCGAGTCCTTTACAATCATTAGGTTCTATGAGACTCACAAGCTCTTCAGGGGACAGGAATTTGTTAAAGAGAGTAAAATCTGCTTCCTTAAGATCAGGCTGAGAAATATTCCAGTTCTGACAGTGCAGACAGGAAAAGTTGCATCCCCAGCCTCCGACCGACAATACTTTTGTACCCGGGTGAAAGTGATAAAGAGGTTTTTTTTCTATAGGATCAGCGGCAATTGATGAGATAAAGCCAAAATTATTCAGTAGCATTTCGCCGTTTTCGTTTTTTCTCGAAAAACACCTTGAAACTGAGCCGGGAGGGATTATGCACTCGTTATAGCATATGTGGCATTGAACGCAGTTTTTATCTTTTTTTTCCCACAATACAGGCTGCGGCATATTTTTTTTCATTATCTCAATAACATTGCTTACAAATACATTATATTCCTTATAAGCAAATTCAGCTTTAGACAGATTGCTGATAATACCATTTTGCAATTAATAATCTTTATTTGCGTACTTTACGGCATTTTTTTATATATTTTGCCATTTCAAGGTCTTCATTTTTAACGTGAAATACAATCCATTTCATAACTTCTTTATCGAAATTAGAAATAAAATCAAATGAAATCCCTTCTTCTTCATATTGTTTTTTCAAGGGCAAATAAAACCCTCTAAAACTTTCATGCTCTGCTTTATGTTTTTTGTAATTCGGATAATTATATTTAATCTGCAAATCTTCTTCGTATTTAAAGTGAGATTGAGCATATTTTTCTATGAAATTGATAAATTTATCAATTTCTTCTTTTGCATTTTCAATGTTGTGTGCTTTATGAACCAGGTTTGCCCGATGAAACATTTCTTTATGCTGTTCATCGATTTCTTTAACTCCCGTTAACAAATCAGACGTAAAAGTATACATTAACCGTCTCCATGCTTTCTAAAATCCAGCTTCATTAAAAAATAGGTTTGAATTGATTTATGTTATAAAACAAATAACGTTTATCGTCAATATAAATAGAATATATCTATAATTTAATTTCTTTTTTATAGCTTATGGCTTTTATCTGCTTGTCTGACGGAAAAACTTCAATTCTTGCTTTTAAATTTTTATTTTCGGATGAAGGATAAATAACAACTTCATTTTTGCCGTTTACAAGATATTTGTCCAGTACTACAGCCAGAGAAACATTTCGATAACATAAAGGGATTTCAACGGGACCTGAATTAACGAATATTTTAATATCTTCAGGACAGGATATATTTTCTAAAATAAGTTCTGCTGTTTTGTCTTTTGTTTCAAATTCCTGCTTTATCGGCTCTTTTATTGAAGCTAAATTTAAAGGCATTGTTCCGATTGAAATACCGTCATAATAATGTTTCAGTATTTGGTCGAAAGAGTATCCTTTTTTACTCATAAAACCTGCACCCCATTGGCTCATTCCGACGCCATGCCCGTATCCGCCTCCCTGTATATTAATGTTTTGGAGATTGCCAAAATCATCATAAGTATTATTAAAAACTATATTTGCGCTTGGAAGGCTTTTACCCTTATTTTCAAAAATTTTTCTTATGAAAGATTCCTTTTGAACAAGGAAATTCCCGGCTGTGCTGATAATTCTGACAGCTAAAGCTTTTCCCGACACGCCTCTTGATTCTACTTCGATTGAAATAAGACTTCCGATATTAAAATCAGAGGTTATTTTTGGTGAAATAAATCCTCCCGAAGCATACTTTGGAAGATTTTTGTTAAGAACAGCTTCCATTTCAGCTTTTGTCCAATTTCTGTTCCACCTGAAATATGAGGACTCATTGTCAAAACAAGAAGGCACGGAAGAATAAAAACCTTTTGCAAAATCTTCGTTATCTAACGGCGGCATGCCTTCTATATCAGGCTTGCCTCTTAAATACGGTTTTGGCTTTGAAGGAAAAGATTTATTGACAGGGTCTGAAAAAACGTTTTCGTAGCTTTCTGTATATCCCCCGGCAGTGGAGCTGTAAAGAGCCAGTATAGGTTCACCCTGATAAAGAGCTAAAAGACCTTTTGTTTCTTCAATTGCTTTATCGGAAAGCGGATGCTCCGAATTGTAACCGTAATATACTTGGCACTGTTGCGAATCGCAAATATCGTACTGTTTGTTTGGTTTAACTCTCGGCAGAAGCGCGTAATTTCTTGCGGCGACTGCCTGAGCTTTTAGAGCTTCAAACCCGAAGCTGACCGGCAGTTCATTAGGAACGACTCCCCGTAAATATTGTTCAACGGGAAGAACGTTAAGAGCATAGAATTTATTGTCTTTGTTTAAAATTTTCACAAGTTCAATTTTGCCTCTGTATGAAGCGGGACTTGTTTTTCTCTTTAAACCTATTATTTGAATAGGGTTGTCATTCACTGAAATTATTTCGACAGGACCGTCAAAAGTTCCTAACTTTAAATTTGCCTGGTTTGCAACTATAAATTTATTGTTTTCGATTGCAACCGTAAAAATTTCTTTACCCAAAGAACTTGCAGGGTAAGTTTTTGTCTTTGCGTCATAAATATAAAAAGCTCCTTCTGATGAGACAATTATCTTGGAATTGTCGTAAGAAGAAAAACTGTTGTTGCTTATGGCAACCCTGATAATATTTTCCTGAGATAAAAAGACTGAATCCTGAGCTTTTACGGAGTAATATACCGCAGAAAACATAACTAAAATACAAATAAACAGAGTTATTTTGTATAAAAATTTTAGATTTTTTATCATTTTTATTCTTTTATTTTGCCTTTCTTAAATTTTATACCTGTCGGCTCTTTTTTAGAATCATAAACTTGGCTTAAAATCTTAGAAGATGGAGAAAATCGCAGTTGTCCATACCCTCTATCCTTTAATAAAAATTAATATTTCTTCCAATTTAGGCAATAAGGCATTAATATTTGTTTTTATATTATTAGAAGGTTATTGCAAGTTTAAATTGGAGGTTTTCATGTGGGGAGCAGATTTAATTAGCGGAATAACGTCAAAATTACCTATAATAGGAAAAAAAGAAGAACCTGAAGAAGTTACATACAGCTGTCCTTACGCTTGTCCTTTGCAGGAGCAACCGAAGGAGGAAGACAAATCTCTTTTTGATTTTGAAATGCCGACTTTGAGTTTACCTGATTTTAGTTTGCCGAGTTTGTCAGATATTTTAGGTTCAAAAACAGAGGCTGAAAAGCGCGCTGAAAAATATCCCAATGTTCAGTGGACAGGGGATGAGGCACTCGATGCCAAACTCGCAGCAAGTATTGATTTGCTAATGGAGAAGGACGGTTATTTACCAAGCGGGTTTGAAAAATACGGGGATATCGGCAAGAATGAAATCGTCAAAGCAGTTAAAGAAGATAAAATAAGAGTTATGGATATACCAACAAGCCAGGGAGGATATCATTATCCAAATGGGCAATATGAAGGTTATATAAACGTCAGTTTAAATCAACTACAGAACACGCCACTTGGATTGATGACAGTTATTTTAGATCATGAATCCACTCATTCCTTACAAGTTGAAAACCTTGACGATGATTTGGAAGAGGCTCAAGCTTATTACAATGGGAATATATTGGAACGAAAATTAGAAGAAGAAGATCCAATGCTTTTCAAAGATAGTAACAATCAAACTTGGCACACTTCAACATATGATACTTTTTTAGATTCATACGAAAAAGGCTGGAGTCCGTGGGGTTTATATGATACAGGAATACAGGCTTTTGGTTTATATAAGGACAGAGTAATCGAAGATTTGAAAAATAATATATCCCAAAGCACTTATTACCACCCTGAATTAAAACAGGAAACAAATTCTTAACTTGTTTTACAATATAAAAAATCCCCAACGCAGGGGAGTAAAGTGTTAAGGAGTTGTATTTCTTGAGATGCAAAATATGCATTTTTGTTCCCCAAAAATGTAAAAAACTGAAATTCCCAATATAAAAGCATTCGTATTATAATGTTTGTAATTCAGTATTTTTGAGGGATTAAAATGCAGTTATCCGTTGGCAAAAAAAATAATATCAATGATAAAAAAATACGTGTTGATTTGAATTGCGATCTTGCGCAGAGTTTCGGAGTCTATAAAAATGACGTTGAATTCAGCCTGATTCCTTTCGTCAGTTCGGTAAACATTTCATGCGGTTCGCACAGCGCAGATCCTGTTACCATTATGAATGCATTAAAAAAAGCTAAGGAAAATAATTTGGCAGTTGGTGCCCATATAGGATACCCCGATATTCAGGGATTTGGTTATCGTGATATGGCGTTTGACGCTGAAGAACTCGAGGCTTTGGTTGTTTATCAGCTCGGAGCTTTGAGCGCGCTTGCTAAGTCATATAATATCAGCATTGAACACGTCAGACCGCACGGTGCCCTGTATAAAAAAGCCGCAACAGATTTAGAAACTTCCGTTAATATTGCAAAAGCAATAGCAAAATTTGACCCGTGGCTTATATTTGTCTGCGCTTCCGGTGAAATTTTAAAAACGACAAGGGAATTAACAAATATTAGAACAGCCGGAGAGGTTTTCCTTGATAAAGAATATAATTTCGACGGTTCAATCAATTTTAATAAAGAAAGCATAGTCGATTTGGATTTTTCCACTTCCCAATTGGAAGAATTAGTTAACAATTCTTCCGTAATTAACAATAACAAGGGAAAAACAAAGGTTGATTTTAAAACAATTCATTTAAACACGAATTCGGAAATTTCTTTGGAAATAGCAAAAGCTGCAAAAAACCTTGTTACTGAAACAATGCCTCTTAATCCGTCCTTTGTTGCAGAGTCCGGCTGGCTATAATTTCTTAACATATTTTTTTATTTCAAGGGGTTTTCTTGGCAAAACCTCATTTCGCATGCTATAATTTATATATATTTTAAGATTTAATTTATAATTAAAAGCTTTAAATAAAAATAAATTTAAAATTGAATTTAAGAAAGTCTTACATGGAGGGAATAAAATGATAAAATTTAAGTCCCAAAGTTTAGTAGAATACCTTGTTGTGGGTGGGCTTGTCGCAGTTGCGGCTTTGCCTCTGATTGCGCCTTATTCTAAAAATATTTCACAAAAAATAGCTGATTCTGCACCCAGAAAAAGTGTGCAAATTCAAGTAAACACCATGGAACCTAATTATAAAGTTGTGGAGCAGAATACCCCAACTTACAAAACCCCTGTAACACCCATTAAGTTAGTTGAAACACCTCCAAGTGAAGTCAAAGAACCACCTCATCATACTGATCCGCCAAAACCGCCTACTATAAAACCATGGCCGCCAATCAACGGATGTAATGCATGCCAGAATGTAGGGTTTTTTGCAAATCTCGGCGAATACGGCGTAAAAGCAATCGATCCTGATTTAAGGGTGTCTTCAGACGCTTTATTATGCAGTATTTTCTGGTATTTTCCTCAGTATCAGGCTAAATACGGCTTAAATTCCAGTTTTAAATCAAGTGCCGGCGATGAAATACACAGAAGATATTTTGAAGAAGGCAAACTGATGTGTGACCCCTATGAGGTCAAAATTAACGGCAGCAATTATGTATTTGTAAGAGATAAAAACGGCGACGGTATTTTCAGCGGCGTTGAAGAAATACTCGGTTTCACTGATACTGAATCATCCCTTTTCAAAGAGCTAAAAGAGCTTGACACTAATAATGACGGATATGTCTCTGCTGAAGAACTTGCGGCGGCTGATGTTGCTCTTCTAAAAGATGAGAACGGAAAGCTTACGACCGAAGAATATGATATGAATAACGTAAACGGAATTAAATTGACAACTTTGGGCGAAACAGATGCTACGGCAAAAGCATCAGGAGTTTACGGCACATTTGAGCTTGATCTGAAGGATCAGGAATCAGCTGCAGGCAAAGAGACCTTTAAGTTTATTTCCGCGCTTGGAGTATTAACCGCAGGTATTGCCGGAGCTTACGTTTTCTCAAGGCACAGACGCAAAGAGGATGATATAGTATAATAAAATTATCTGTATAAATACGCTAAAAGCCGAACTTTTTGTTCGGCTTTTTTATAAATATTTTAAATTCTCAGAAAATAAGGATTTCGCCTTTATCAAGTTTTAACGATAGAGAACCGTTTTGCAGAGAATAAATTCTTCCCGTAATTTTCTCTGAAAGTTCTTTTTTATGTTCATTAAAGTTGATTTCAGTGCTATGAGAAGTTTCAAAATCTGTATTTAAAATTACAGTCAATGTTTTTGTATAGTCACTTAAAGACTTCCTTCTGAAAGCAAGAATATTTTCGTTATCTGTTTTAATTATTTCGATAGTATCAGGATTGGTTGAGATTATATAATCCTTGTTTTGATTTCTTATTTGTGAAATTTTTTGGACAAAGTTTACTATATTGTCCCTACTCAGCCAGTTATAGGAACTTTGATAGAAAAGAGGCAGTTTTTTGTCGGAATAATATTTAAGCTCGTCCTGAGTAAAACACAGACCGGTATTTACAGGCATAACTTCACCCAACTCAAATCCACCGTGTATGAACGGGATGGAATTCGGCAGAAAACTGTTAACAGCCCAAGCCTGTTTTGAAAAAAGAGTTCCTCCTTTCTTTGACGCAGATCTGGGTGTGTTATGAGTTTCTACTGCGCCAAAAAACGGCAGCGGCATTTCCTCAGTCGTTTCTTCAACAGTTTTCTTTAAACCGTCCTTTTCGACTTCGGTTGCCCAGGTGTGTCCTATTACCGAGTTATAGCCGTCCGTTCTGCTTGATTTTAAAATTCTGAAATTCTCATCCCAAAATGCAAAGTCAGGATCAAGTTTTCTTGCAGTGTCAATCATACGTTTTTTGAGCTCGCTTGGAAGAGCGTGCCCCATGTCTATCATAACTCCGTCAATCCCGAATTCTTTTTGGTAATGAGGAATTATGTTAACAATCATATCCCAAAGCTCTTTATTGGCATTTTCTGCTGTTGCAAGTTTCGGGTCATAATATCTGATGGTGTTATATGCTATGTAGTTATAGTTTTCAGCACTTTCGTAAGGATAGTTATACATCCTCAAATAAGTTACATCGCCCCAAGCAGGCTGGATGTCGTCGGGAGGCCAGTCAGCAAATGCCCCGGGTATTTTAAGTTCTCCGGCTTTTGTTTTCGCAATAAATTTTCCGTTTTCGTACACAATCTCTTCCGGTTTTGGGGGTGCGGAATAAAAGTCTTTATAAGGTTTGTGCGGAGCAAAAAACTCACCTTCTCCCTCAGGTATCTTGAGAATTTTTTCAAGTTCTTCTTTGCTGAATTCAGGAGAAGTAAATTCGGCATCCGTGACTTCTTTTTTAATCCAATAAAACCAGTCGGGATGTTCTTTAATCCAGTCTGCGTCCTTTGATGATGTTCTGAAAACAAATTCCAGAACAACTCTCATATCAAGAATGTGCGCCGCTTCTACAAAAGCTTTGAATTGTTCGTCAACAGACATCTCTAATAAAGTATCAGCCTGATTGCTTTCTATTTCATAGGCGTTTTTTATGGCGTATGGTGAGCCTAAATCTCCTTTATTGCCGTCATTTCCGATTGATGTTATCGGTAAAAGATGAATTGTATTTACTCCCATTTTTTTCAGGTAAGGTAAGAGCGCTATACTTTTTAGAAAAGTCCCGCTCTCTCTGATGCCCTCAAAATTCAATGTTATGTCTTCTTTAGAGCCGCCGATTAAGCCGTCTCCATTATGGTCAAATGAAGTTGTAAGTCTTACAAATATATTGTAAATCGTTGATTTTAGCGTCCAATCTCCCCCAAAGGCATGGTTTTCATATTTTATTGCAGACAGTGATTTGTTGTAGTTATTTTCTGAATCTGAATTAGCCAATATATCGTCAATTATATCAGTATAAAATTGGACAGGACGAACTAAAACCCTCTCCTGCCCGGCACCTGTAAGCCATAATGAGGGTACATAATAAGTGCTGTCATTTTTTTGAGATTTAAGCATCTCTTTAATCTTAACTAATGTAGACATATAACACCTTTCTTTTAATGCTTTTTCCCCAGCAAAAAAATCGCTCTAAGTCCTCTGTAAACAATTTAATATTACGAAAAATCATGCCTTGATGCAAACGAAATGTAATTCTTTAAGGGTAAGAAAAATTTTGTCAGTTAACAGTTTTCTTGTCTTTTTTTATAAGCCACAAAACGCTAATGCCACAGGTAATCATTAACATACTTGCCAGCTGTCCCAAAGTAAGCCCGAATGCTATGTATATTGTGTCCAGTCTTACGTCTTCCAATATAAATCTTCCCAAAGAATATAAGATTAAATAAAGCGAGAAAATAACGCCGGGCTCCAAGTCCGTTCTTTTCCGCATATAGAAAAATAAGAAAAGAAATATTAATAAATTCCATATAGACTCATATAAAAATGTCGGATGAAAATATTCATAGTTTATATACGGCAAAGGACGCTGCATAGGTGCTATATAAAGCTTTATAAATGCGTTAGTCGGTGTCCCGAAAGCCTCGGAATTGAAAAAATTGCCCCATCTGCCTATGGATTGCCCCAAAATAAGACCGTAAGTTAAAATGTCTGCGTATTTTAAAAATGCAAGTTTATACTTTCTTGTGTACAAATACAATACAACTACCCCGCCTAAAACGGCGCCGTGAATAGACAGCCCGCCGTGCCATAGCATAGGGATTTCAGTCAAATTGTTCCTGAAATAGAACCAGTTAAAAACAACATAGTAAAGTCTGGCTCCGGTAACCGCTCCTATTAAAAGAAAGGAAGAAAGATTAATAATATGCTCCGAAGGAGGCAATCCTTTATCTTCTTTGTATTTTTTAGCTGTAAAGTAACAAACTGCCAGCCCGGACAAAAAAGCCAGCGCAATGAAAATTCCGTACCAGCGGATATGCAGAAAACCATAATCCAATGCCATTGTTCCGGGTGATGAAATTATCATAAAGAAACCTTTTATAAATATTGATTGTCTGATGAATTTATTTTACAACCAGCTTAATAAATTTCAAAAGAAAAACCCCTGCGTCTTGCAGAGGTCATAATGCTTCTTAATTGGTTTTGTTTTACTTAACTGCTGTAAGACGAGGAATAACGCCAAGATCTCCCTGTATCATTTTGGCTTTTGCTGTTGCCATTGATCTTCTTTTTTTTGCACCTTTTAAAATAAAAAATACTGACTCGGATATATTTTTTATCGGCTCTCTTATAGTCTTTTCCATTTCGTTTCCTCTTGCTGAATTTGTTTGTTTCGTAATATTCGTATCGGTCATTTGGAGGATACGCTTTAAACATTTTTCTGATTTTCGGAAAATTTGCAACGAAATCGTAACATTTTGCCGAAAAGCCCTATTAAGGTATGGATAAAGTCCATAAATTAAAATCGCATTCTGATTACAAAGCCCGAATAATCTCTTAGTGCAATGTTTTTGAGATTATTCGCAGAGTTTATGCTGCGCGTAGTGAATGTACGCTGAATAACGAAAAAACCTTTTTCCGAATCTTCATGCGGTTAATATAAATTTCTTTACAATTAATATTTTTTTGGGCAAATAAATTCATGTTTTTGCTTATATATAGAGAACGGAATGTCTGAGGTAAACATGGATTTTAAGGTTAGCCTGTATTTGAGCAGACCGCGCCCTAAAAGCAGAAAGTCTGCTGTTTTTAGAGAAAAAGCAAGTTTTTTAAATAAACAAATACAAAGATATGATGTTTCTTTAAAAACGCCAACAGTCAGTTTTGGTGCCGGTGTGGTTAAATCTGTTATTGCAGAGGGCACAGCCGGAATTACGAGATTTTCGTCAATGGTTACAATCGAGGATTTGGCTTATCTTGCGGGTAAAAAAGGTGTTAGTGCTTTGGCAAGAACATTAGGTACTGATGAAAAAAGAATCTGGAGAATTTTGAATCGGCGTGAAACATTGTCTGAAGTAGATATTTCTTTATTGGTCGGACATTTTGGACTCGTTGATAATTGGAGAGTTAACGAACCTATTGGTACTTCTCTTGAACAGGCAGGAGATATAATTTCCGCACAGAATTTTATAAGTGGTATCCAAAAAGCCGGATTAGAATTAAACCACCCTTACAGCACGGCAAGAAAAAATTTATTCTGTGAAAACATTTCGACAAATTCGATTATAGGAAAAAGACTTGGTGAGCAGAGGATGTCTCGTGGATTAAGCCGCCAAACAGTTGCCGAGATTACGGGTTTAAATTCCAAATCTTACGCTAATATTGAAACCGGCAGAGTTGCTGCTAAAGCTCATATTTTGTACAAACTTTCTTTATTATTTGGAGAAACCTTCAGTTCTCTGGCAGGTTTATCCGAGAAAAATGCAAACAGTAAATTAAGTACAGGGTATATGCCTTCTGATAAATACATAAAAAAATGCATTGGTATGAATTTAAAATCAGCTCGTGAAAAATCCGGTTTCAGCATTCAATATGCAGTCAGCAATTTCTTTACCAAAAGCTATAAATATCTGAAAAATCTTGAAAACGGAAATGAAGATATAACGGTAAAAGATATGTTAATTCTTCTCGATAATTACGGCATTACAAATCCCGATATTATATTCTTGAAACCCGAAGAATTTAATAAAATACTTGCAAAGGGTAATGTCTGATTTTTGGAAGTATTACAATAACAAAGACAAATTTACTTCTGATTTCAATAGTTTCTTTCCGAAGAGGCACTTCAATTCAGGGAAGTATCAAAGTCTATTCGTCATAATCTAAGTTAGACTAATTCCTATGGTTGCGTTATGGTTCAGGTTTTTTTTTGTTTATTCCTTCGGCAGGATTACTTTCAAATCATCATCAAGCACTACTCTGAACTGTGCGCCGCTAAGAATATACGTCTCTGTTCCCATTACCCTCGGACCGGTCGGGATAGCCTGAGCAACAACGCCAATTCCCTGAATATAATGAGGCATCTGTTTGAATTTAGTCCTTTCGGTGAAATCTCCCCCGATTATTCCGTTATTTTCCTTTGTCCAAATATGCGCCAATATTTTGTCGGTTCTCCCGTCCGGAAAAACTATGGCGTCCAGCAAAATTTGAACATAACCGTTTTGTCCCTGAATTGCCCGCTGAAGTTTTATTATTTTTCCGATAAGCCTTGTGTTTTTTTCAAGCAGAGTTAAATCACCGCAGGTCATATCGGACGGAATTATTAACTCGACTTCATCCCCGACTTTATTGACTTCGGTTGAAATTTCATAGGTAAAAAGAGCCTCAAAAAGAGTACCGGAAGGAAAAGTTACTTGGGTGTAGTCTTCTTTTTTAATTATTTCTATACTTTTACCGGCAAATGAACTGTTGCAAAAAAATATCAGGCTAAAAAACAACAACAGACAAATTATTTTTTTCAATCAATATCCTCGGATTATAATTATTATTAATTTTAACAATTTTTTCCGGCAAGGAAAAAAAAATCATATAAAAAAGTTAAAAATTGACATTATTTTTATGATTAATTAATGTAGAGTTAACGTAAATAAAGGCAGGAAGCGTTGTAAATTATGGAAATAAGCCACAAAGAATTTAAAAATGTTGTACTTTGTCCTCATCCGATAGCGCAGCATAATGTAACCGTTATCAGGGATAAAAATTCATCTGCGGAACTATACAGGAATGCTTCAAAAAGATTGGTGCAAATTTTGTTTTTCATAGCAACGAATAATTTGCCGCTTGAAGAAACTTCGGTTGATACCCCAATGGTAAAAACAAATTCCTTTCAAATAAAACCTTCCGCCGAAATAATCTTCGCGCCGATTTTAAGAGCCGGCCTTGTATTTTCCGAAGTTGCAAGCGAGCTTATGCCCGATGCAAGGGTTCACCATATCGGTCTTTATAGGGATGAAGAAACATTAAAGCCCGTCGGCTATTATAATAACCTCCCTAATCACTTCAAAGACCCAAAAAACACTTTTATTTATATTCTTGATCCCATGCTTGCAACAGGCGGTTCAGCAGCAACATCAATAAAATTATTCACGGATTTAAACATTCCGCAGTCTAATATAAGATTTGTATGTCTTATTAGCGCGCCTGAAGGTATTTGCAGGGTTACCGGCGAATTTCCCGACGTAAAAATAATAACGGCAAGTATAGACGAAAAACTTAATTCATCGGGTTTCATTGTGCCGGGACTTGGTGATGCAGGGGACAGAACTTTTAACACAATTTATTAAGTAAATGTTGACCAATATACTAAACGCATTATTAGGTTCGGCATGTTAAGCTCAGCGAAATATCTCAAAATGAACGATAATGAGATTCTTCGGCGGAGTTTATGTTGAGAGTAGCAAATGTACCTCAGAATTACGATATGGATTTTTAATACTCTATGCCTTCTCTTGCGGGGACACCTATGTTCCAGTAGTGTTTAATGGGTTTTATTTCCGATACAAGGTGAGCCAGTTCTATTATTTCAGGATGCGCGTGTCTTCCCGTAAGAACAATTTCCAGTTCAGGCGGCTTATTTTTAAGGAAATTTTTCATATCTTCAAGGTCGATTAATTTTAAATCAAGCGCAATATTGGCTTCATCGAGAACAATAAGCTGATATTTACCTGATAGTGCGGCTTCTTTGGCAGTTTCCCAACCTTTTGTTATCTCTGCCCTGTCTTCTTCGCTTACGTTAGCGGCATAAACAATTCTGTCCAGTCCTGCCTGAAGAATTGTAAGATGCTCCATAAGTTTAGGGCTTAATTCCCTGAATGAATACAGCTCTCCGTAGTGATTGCCCCCCTTTGCGAAAAGAATTATCAGGATATTCCATCCTCTCCCGAGAGCTCTCATGATTAATCCCAGAGATGCAGTTGTTTTGCCTTTTCCGTCACCCGTATATACCTGGATATAACCCCTTTCTGAGAAAGTGGGGTTAACTAATTCATTTCCGTTATAACTTTTGCTTGTTGAACCAATATCCGGTTTAGTATTTGAAAGCGGTATATTTTCAATATTTTCGGACATAATTTTCACCGAAGAAATTTTATTGATATCTATATTTTTCTACTTAATTACCTTGAAAGCAACAATCTTTCAGTAATTTAGTATTTGTAAAGTAGAGGAGGGGATTTGCTTTATTAGGATGGGAATGTATTTTATCTTTTTAAAGAAAATTTTTTTTGATATCAAGTGGACTATTTTTTAGAAATCATTAAATAAATTTTTAGATAATCAAGTGAGTTTAATAAGTCTTAAATTTAAATATACAATAAATAAATGTTAAGAAAAATTTACAAAAAAGGCAAAAAATGGTTTATTGGAAGCAAAAAAATTAAAGAAAAAGAATTTGAAAACCGATAAAAAAATTAGAAGTAATAAAAAGATAGGGATGTGTAACTATGGGTTTAGCAGCAAGTCAGGGAAGGTATTTAAGTCTTTCGGCAAGGCAAAGTGACCTTGAATATCAGGCTCAGCAGATAAATCAGCAGAGAATGATATTGTCAGACCAAACTGAACAGCTCTTGAACCAAATAGCGCTGTTGGCAGCCGATACCGATGAGTACAATAAGATAAGCGCCAGAGTAGAAGCGCTCCATCAGCAGGATGTAAGACTGGAAATCAGTTTAAAAAACGTTGATACATATCACAACACCGTACAAACAGAAATTGATGCCGTCAAAAAGGTTATCGATAAGGGCGTTGACGCAACGTTTAAAACATTTGCGTAGGTTAGGTAATGACAATTAATGAGTGAGTGTAAAGGAAAGAGATGAGCTATAAAAATGACCATATGCTTGTAATTGCCAACAAATACGGTAAGGCAAGCATGGATGCAAAAGCTGATATGTTTGAAGCATATGACCAGTTAAGGGATTTAACGGTCAGCGGAGAAAGCCTTGACGGTTCAGGACTGGGTGTAGCCGGCGGATTTTTGATGAATTTGGCAAGACTTATCTCTCCGGGCGCTTTTATGCCCATATTGGGAAGCAACAGCATAATGAACATACCGGGTACTTCGTATTCGTCTCCTATAAGTGGCGGTAATGCTATAACGCCGACAGGAACTTCAGCTTTCGGATTAGGCTCTTTGGGTAACAGGACAGGCTATCCCTCCGGGGCAGCTGCTTCTGTCAGTAACATCGGAACATCGATTTTGGGTGGAGTAGGAAGCCTTTTCGGTACATTGAACGATGAATTCAATCTCAGCGGTATGCCCACGGGTGCAGCTGCTTCTGCTACTTTATCAAACATGACACCTGCCGCAGGAGCGGTAACCGGGGTTAGCGGCGCTGTTTTTCCCCGTGCAAACTCGATAGTTCTTCCGGTTGCCGGAGTTATTGCCGGAATAGGAAGCCTTGCTTCATCATTGGGACCTTATTTCGGTCCGTTCGGTATGGCAGCTGCATTGGCAGGAAATTTGGCAAACGGATACGGCGGAGCAGTCTTGAACAGCTATCAGACAGTTACAAGCAGAATCGTTAATAATGCAGATATTATTCTGTCTTCCAAGATTAAAAACGTCGAAACAGTAGTTAAACAACTGGATGCACAAGGCGATGTAGTCAGAAAGATGCTCAAAGAAGGCGTTGATGCAGACTCAAAAGCTCTTCAGAACTTAACATAATTAAAAGGAGCAGTATAGGTCAATGAATTCAAACCCAAGGTCGTATATAAGATCTCTTCATCGAACGGTTTTTGAAGAAAATCCGGTTATAGTAACTTTTATTCAGTTGAAAAGAATTATTGATATTTACTTTAGGCTTTCAGAGAAATCCAAAAAGCTGTCACAAAACATTTTTGAAAATAAAGAGAAACTTGAAAAAATGAAGTCTAATATGGGAAACCCTCAAGATACAGGATATTTAAACATAATGAGATGATTTCTTTTAGGCTCATTACAAATTCAACTTAATAATTTGTAATAAATGCCCTAAATAAGATAATTAATAAGAAGTCTTTGTTTTTATATATATAGGTACATATGTTTGGACGGCAGGTTTTGTTTAATCTTGTAAAATCGGGGTAAGGCAAACAGGAGAAAACTCAGAACACAGGGAGAATTACTTAATGTCCATAGCAGCTCAAATACTTTACAGATCAAGGTATATGATTGAAAACCTTTCCGTGTTTTACAGGATGTCGGTAAGGTACTTTCAGCGAAACAACCCCGGTGTAACTTTCTATCTGAACATCGTAAACTCTGTAAAGAGTGTTCTTTCTCTAAATACAAGACGCAAAATTGCAAAATACAGAGTTAATCACTATCTTTACAGGCTTCATCAGATGGAGCAGATGATAAACCAGTCAAATCCGCATAATTTTGGAAGCGGAAGGAAAATAAACCAGATAAGATAAACGGAGAAGGCAAATGGGGCTATTTACCAGCCAGATTAGACTCATATTTCTAACTCTTTACAAGGATGACCTTGAATATAAGATGCAGCTTTTGTCACAGACAAAACTGCAAATACTCAATTCTTCAAACGAACTTGTAAGCGTCGGTTCTGACTTGGATCCGGATTCGCCGGAAATGAGGCTTTTAGAACAGCGACGGCAAAGGCTTGAACTTGTCAATAAAAAGCTTGATTCGCAATTAGAAACCTACAAAACTCAATTAGCTGCTGTTGACGCTGAAATGCAGTCAGTTAACAAGATGGTTGAAAAGAATATTCAGTCGTTTAACTATTATCGAGGCGGTTAATTTATAATTTTGCAAGCGTGATGTGTTAATACATACAACCGGCATATTTTGCCGGATTGTTTTTTTATGCGGTCGAAGACAGAACACCACGCATTTATGCGTGGTTGAATGAGC
>CAZXPD010000046.1:0-18871 GCA_964643065.1 uncultured Gammaproteobacteria bacterium
AAACATGGCATCGGTTTGTTCGTTCACTTTCATGGTAGCAATCTCAGCCGCCATTGCGGAACCCGCAAGTGCAATCACCGCAAAACTGCCTATAACCGGACCTATTTCCCTGACTATTGCAACAGACACCAATGCTCCGACATAATCACCCGCACCCTGTTTGACCATTTCCTGCGCGAGCTGGAGCGCTATAATCATTCCGGCAACTCCTACCATTGAAAGGCTTATAAGCAGTGAACCGAAACCTATCGAATAAGCCTGTTCAAGTGCGCGTTTTGTGTTAAGTTTGCCTTGAAGTATAAGAATCAAAACTTTTAAAAAATCAATTACAATAGCCCCAAGATCTTCTGTTTTGGCGCCCAGATAAAGAAATGCCGTAGAGAAAAACTTATAAGTAAAGGTTTTTTTGAGATGTTCGCTAATTCTGCGCATAATTTTCAAACTTATATTTATATGATTTTATCAATAAATATGAATATTAAGAAACCTATGCTTACAAATCCGTTAACATTGAAGAAAGCGGCGTTAATGTTTTTAAGTTTGCCGTCTGAAATAAGAAAATGCTCGTAAATTAAGGCGAAAATCAAAAATATAACACCCATCCAGTAAAATTGTCCTGCTTTGTAAAAAAAGCCCAAAATTATAAACAAATTTGCGCTCAGCGAATGAAAAAACCTTGAAATCAAAAGCCCCTGCTTAATTCCGAAATAAGCAGGAATGCTGTAAAGCCCCAGATGCCGGTCAAAATCAACGTCAGAAACCGAATATATAATATCAAAACCCGCCGCCCAGAACATAACGGCAAATCCCCACAAAATAACTTCCAAATCAATTTTTCCGCTGACCGCAAGCCAGCCGCCCGCCGCCGCAGAACCCAAAACTGCCCCCAGAAACAAATGGCACAGCACGGTGTATCTTTTGGTATATGAATATCCTATAAGAAGAACCATAGCAAACGGCAAAAGAACCCTGCAAATTACGGGAAGCTGCAAAACTGCAAAGACAAGCAGAGCCAGTGAACCAACAGCCAGTATAAATGCACTGCTTTTTTTAATTCTTCCGGCAGGAATTGCCCGATTCCAAGTACGGGGATTTTTTTTGTCTATTTCTGCGTCAATAATCCTGTTAAAAGCCATGCCGGCTGTTCTTGCACCGACCATGGCAAGAAGAACCCATAAGAATGTCATCGGCGGCGGAAATCCGCTTTTGACTGCAAGAAGCATCCCGCCAAGCGCAAACGGCAGTGCAAAAACAGTATGCTCGAATTTTATCAGCTCGAGGTATTCTTTTATTCTGTTTACAACTTTGGAGAAGAACATGTTTTCCTTTGAATGGCTAGGCTGTTTAAACTTAATTCAATTTATATTAAGTAATAATTTCTTAAATTAGTAAACAATTAATCAATTAAAGTGTTATTAGGAGGTAAATTTTGAAACGGATCAGATTCAATTTTTTCAATTTTATCTTGACTGTCCCAGATAATTTTTAAGTTTTTAACAATTCTTGCTGATATACGAGGATTACGTCCACAAGAACGCTCTGCTGAATTTACTGGATCTCCCTTTGCGCGATAGGGATTACTTCCACTAGGTTTAAAACAATTTACCATTTCTGATGGGGAATAATATACAGAGGCATAATAATATTCTATAAAACGGTCTATTTCCTCAGTCGGAGTTCTTGAATCCATTATGGCAATATATTCCTTTCCCATAGGAAATTTTTCATTGTTCGTGGTTTCCCATTCAATCAGCCAAGCTTTCGATTTTTCTGCTAAGATTTTGTTTGTCATTGATTTCCCCTCTCTATTTAAACTTTCGATGCTTTATTAAGTGAAGTTATTTTGCTAATCTATCACTTCTCAAGCTCTTTCAGCATCTTATTCAAACTGCTTCTTAGCGGCAGAATCTTTGTTTTTATCGTATCCCATAATATTTCAGCGATTACATTATCATAAGTGTGAATTATTACATTTCTCATTCCGATAATTTCTCGCCATGGAATTTCTGGGTACTGATCCTGCAAGTCTTTCGGAATTCTCTTTGCCGCCTCTCCTATTATTTCAAAATATCTTTCTGTTGCAGGATAGACGGTTTTACTCTGCACAAATTCTTCACAGGTGATATTTTGAGTTATTTCGTTAATATTATCAATGCAGTCCAAAATATCCCCGATAAAATCAGCGTAGTTTCTCTTTTTCATATATAAACTACCTCTGACAAAATCTGTTTGCCTATGCGGGGTTTTAACGATTTTTTAAAAGCGATATCCACGCGTTTTTTAAACAGATTTTCAAGGAAGTCTTTTAAATTAACTATTTCAAAAAGCGTAATTCCGCTTTTGTAATCAATCAATATATCAATATCACTGTTTTCTGTTTGTTCATCTCTAATATAAGAGCCAAAAAGTCCTATTTCTTTTACAAAATATTTTTTTTCCAAATCAGGCTTAACTTCTCTCAACTTTTGAATAATTTTGTCCGCTTCCTGCATTTTGATTCCCTTGAATTAAAGATTTACATTTATTTATTATAAGCGCATTAAAGATGTTTTTAAATACTCTTAAATTTCGTTCGATCTTTATTGATAAATAAAGCTGAAACAGGGTTAAGACAAGCTTCAGCAAATAATTAAGATGCTTCTACGGATGAGGCGTAATCGCAATTATTGTTATTACACTTTCATCAGGTCCGTAATGCCAAAACACCCTGAAAGCGCCGGGTGTTCTATTTTCTATATATGATTGAAAAACATCCTCACCGCGGTAACCTTTAAAAGACTTATATTTATGTGTATGCAAGCCCGGATGTCTTGGATTTTCCTGAAGTTTTTCCAGTGTTACTCTTATTTTCCTTAGCTTTTTAATCTGTCCCTGTTTCTTCAACCCGTTAAGGTTGTTTTTTGCTTCATCGGTATAAATTAATCGGTGCATATTATTCCCCTAAATCATCCCAAAAGTTTTCTTCAAGTTCAGAAGATTTGTTTGCGGCAGAATCTTCCAACCCTTTTTTTACTGACTGCATAGCATCTTTGTTTTTAAACAGCCAAGCTTCTTCAGCAGGGATTTCGACTTTCGGATAGAGCACAATAACACCGTTTTCTCTAACTTCAGCATCATAAGAGCTGACATCGTCAGATGCAAGCTTCCCAAGTGTAATTCTTTTCTTAGAATCCACTTTTAAATTTTTTTCAGACATTGCCATATTTTGTTTTCCATTTTTTTAATACTTTTAATTACATTTTATCATTTGGTGGGAATATTACAAGTGGGAATATTAAATTTCCCATATTTATTTTGTTTTTTAGTTTGCATGTCCCGCGCAATTTTTTTTCTTTTCATGTTTTATATATTTAGAAATACAAAATGTGAGTTAAAAAATGTTAGTGTGTTCAGTAAGACCGTTTTATGGAAAACAACTAAATAATAATTATAATCAAAGTTTTCAAGGTGCAAAATCCTTAAAGACTGTTTTAGAAGAAATTATAAAAATTGCTACTCAAAAAAATAATGCATTGCAGATACATGATAAAATTACCGTTAAAATGGTTGAGCTTGCTTCAAAATCAGCAGATGATGCAAAAAAAATAGCCGAAGCTATTTTAGAAATCAAAAAAATTCACACTACGCCCAATCATCCCGATAATAAAATAAAATCGTTGAGCGAAAGCATTATTGGTTATTGTGATGAAGCTCTGAAAAAGATATTTGAGATGTATCCCAACGAATCTAAAACTTGGGATTTAAAGATTTAATAAACTGATTTCCTAAATAAAACCCTGTTCCAAGTCCTAATACCGAGCCCGCCGTACCTATTGTCAGAGCGCCCAATGCGCTGAAAAATGCACCGCAGAGAGAATAGGCTATAATATTAAGTGCTGATTTTGGCAGTTGCTTATATTTTTTATCTTTTACGCTTTTGATAATTGCCGGTAATTCAAGTATAGTCGCAAAAATTAATCCCAATTTAGTCACTCTTCTTAAAGAAAGAGAAATCACTTTCCCGATAAAAGGACCTGATGTTTTTACATAAATTCTATTGATAGTTTCAGGATTTTTCATTAACGGGTAATAAATCTTTTTTGAAAACACTTCTATTTTTTCGCTAATTCCCAGTCTATTTCTTATTTTTTCACCTATAAAGGTGTCTCCCATTGTTGTATCTATGTCGTAATAAATATACTCGCCCAGTTCTGACTTTTTTAGAAATGTTTCTACCGGAGTCCCCGCAAAGAACTTAAAAACAGCTTTGTATTCTTTGTTAATTTCACTCTTTGTTTTGCCGAATACTGACAATAAATCCCTCAAATCTTCCTTGAGGTTTATAACAGCCAATAACCCGAGCCCGACAGCTTTAAATGTATTATTAGTTTTCTCATTATCTTCAATAGGGGCAAGTCGTCTTGCCGCGGGAATAATATTCATTAATCCCGTAAAAAACATCTGCAAAGGATTGCCGGAAAGTTTCTTTTCGGCATTGTTCAGTGACCTTATAAAAACGTCAACGCCGTTTTGTATCCCGATCAGGTCATTATTGAGGTTTTTGGGATTTCTCAGCGACTTGAGGCAACTTTCGACAAACGGATTGACGCAGGCAGAATTTTCCTGCTTTTTAACGTCATATTGAGGATAAAGGTCTACAAAACTGTTTGCCAATTAACTTTTCCCGCTTTCCTTCCAAATTGTGCAATGCAAATTAAACAGAGCAAGCTCTATTTATATAAAAACAATATTTAATCAGGAATTGCTTATTTTGCCGTTATTTTGAAGTTTTATGAATTTACAGTGACATAAAGAAGGATGTTTTCTAAAGAAAACATTAATTAGATTAAATTTAAACAAAAAGTATAATACAATATTAAGGAACGTAAGACGAAACAAAAAACGCAGATTTTTGAATTCGTCAACAGTCCCAAAGATACAAGGAGTTTTTGACATACAGCGGTGAAGAATGAAATATAAAGACTATTATCAAATATTGGGCGTGTCCAAAACCGCCACGGAAAAAGAAATAAAATCGGCATTTAGAAAACTTGCAAGGCAGTATCATCCCGACGTTAACAAATCACCCGAAGCCACGTCAAAATTTAAAGATATCAACGAGGCATACGAAGTCCTTTCAGATGCCGAAAAAAGACAGCGTTATGACCAGTTAGGCTCCAATTGGAATGACGGAGTGGATTTTACTCCTCCGCCGGGATTTAAGCAATATCAGTACAGGCAAGGAGATAATGTTCATCAGTATCAGAGCTACGGCAATTTTGACGATTTTGGCGGCTTGGGCGGATTTAGTGATTTCTTCAAATCAATGTTCGGAGATTTCATGCAGGGAGAGCAAACCCCGAAAGGATTTAAAAAATACACTCAGCACCAATCAACAAAATCCCCGGGGTACGGTCCTCCTTCAGAAAACCTTGATATAACTCAGGATATTTTTCTTGACCTTGAAGATCTTATGGATAATACTACAAAAGCCGTTAAGGTTTCCTTTATAGACAAATGCCCAACGTGCAAAGGACCGGGTACGAGATGCTATAACTGCAGCGGTTCGGGATTTATAACGAATTCTAAAACCCTGAACGTAAAAATCCCCAAAGGTATCAGCGAAGGGCAAAAAATCAGGATAGCCGGCGAAGGCAAAACATCATCCTATACAGGAAAAAAGGGTAATCTTTACCTTGTTGTGAAAATAAAGAATCATCATCATTTCAAAGTTGAAGGTTCTGACGTATTTTCCGAAATCGATATTTCACCGCCGGAAGCTGTCTTGGGCACCGTTGCCGAAGTTAAAACACTTCATGGTATTGTTAAAGTAACCATACCTGCCGGTACTCAGAGCGGAAAATCTCTGCGTTTAAAAAACCTCGGACTGCCAAAAAAAGACGGCGGGTACGGCTCTCACACGGTCAAAATCAAAATCGAAATACCCGAAAAACCGACTGAACAGGAAAAAGAACTTTATAAAAAACTTTTAAACATTTCCAAAAAATAACAGAAATTTAGAGGAAAGGAAGAAAAATGGAAACACAAACAAAAAAGACATTAAAAGGCACAAAAACAGAACATAATCTCATGGCATCTTTTGCAGGCGAATCACAGGCAAGAAACCGCTATACCTATTACGCCAGCGTTGCTAAAAAAGAGGGTTATGAGCAGATTTCGGCAATTTTTACAGAAACGGCAGACAATGAAAAAGAACATGCCAAAAGATTTTTTAAATATTTGGAAGGCACACCTGTTGAAATAACAGCAACATATCCGGCATCATTCGGCGATACCGCAACTAACCTTAAAGCCGCCGCAATGGGCGAAAACGAAGAATGGTCAGAATTATATCCGATGTTTGCCGATATAGCCGAACAGGAAGGGTTCGCTGATATTGCAAGGACTTTCAGAGCCATTGCAACTGTTGAAAAACATCACGAACAGCGTTATTTGGCGCTTTTAAACAATGTCCAAAATCAAAAAGTATTTGATAAAGACCAAGAATTCGAATGGAAATGCAGAAACTGCGGCTACATCCATACCGGTAAATCCGCTCCGCAGGTATGTCCGGCATGCATTCATCCGAGAGCACATTTTGAGCTAAACTGCGACAATTTCTAAATAATGACATCCGAAAATAACATCTACAACCGAAATACGCTTCTTTGGGGCAAAGGAGCTCAGGATTTGCTGTTCGAAAAATCGGTTACAATCGTAGGACTTGGCGGTGTAGGCGCAAGTCTTGCAGAATCGCTTGCAAGAGCGGGTATCGGCAATCTTACCGTTGTTGATTTTGACAAGGTGTCCGAAACTAATCTTAACAGGCAGTCGATTGCGCTTTTAAGCCAGATAGGCAGGCAAAAAACAGAGGTTTTGAAAGAAAAAATCCGTAATATTAATCCTGCAGTCAAAGTCAAAGCGGTAACCGATTTTTATACAAAAGATCTTAACGGTGAAATATTTTCGGAGAAAACCGATTTTACTGCCGATGCGATAGACAGCGCAAAATACAAACTGGAACTTATCGAAAGCGCAGTTGAATTAAAAATTCCCATAATAAGCTCGCTTGCCACCGGCAACAGGATAAGTCCCGAAATGCTCAGAATAAAAGACATCTCTGAAATAGACAAAATTAAATGCACATTCAGTTCGCAAATTATAAGAAGATTAAGAAAACGGGGGATTTGTGAAAAGATAACTTTTGTTTACAGCGAGGAGCCCCAACTGGTTTCGCCTAAAATCAAAACTCAATCCGAAATCAAAAAATCTAACGGCGAAAGCATCGAAATGATAAAATTCACTCCCGCAAGCTCGCCGTTCGTTCCGCCGGCTGCAGGAATATTAATGGCAAGCTATATTGTCAGAAAATTTTTGGATAACCAATAAAGCCAAACCATATTAGATAATGCCTTTGATAATATTTAAAGCCCAATTGTAAACTTCTTCAGCCAAAATAACGGCGTTTTGATATTCTTCTAAACTTACTCGATTCCAATTCGGATATCTTGTTTTTGTAGAATATGCAGTTAATCTTTTAGCCTCATTTATTTCTTCTGTAATAGAAATCGTTGTTTTATTCTTTAATAATGTTATAAGAAAAGAAATATCGTGTGTCTTAGGAAATTCGAAACCATAAAAAATTAACAAAGCTTTTAATGATTTTTCAGCACATTGTTGAAGTTCAAAACATAAATCTTCAAAGAAAATCTCTTCAACATTATCTTTGTATGTTTTACCGATTAATAAATTGCTTTTTGCTCTTTTTAACCAATCTTGCGGGGTAAAAATGTCATCCATATATAACGATACCTTCTTTCAAAGCAGGCTTTAAAATGCATCCAATGCAGTTTTTGTATTTTTCGATTATTTCAGGTGTTGCAACAAGAATATCAACGCTAGCCTCGATATCCAAATTTTTATAAATATCGCCTTCTATTTTTGAGCCGTTTTCTATGCCGTCTTTAATAACGAGAATATCATAATCACTGGCAGAATTTGCATCTCCTCTTGCTTGAGAGCCAAAAAGAATAATTTTATCAGGTTTAATGACTTTTAAAACGGCTTCAATTATTTTTTTAAGAATTTTTTTATTGGGCATGTATTTATCCGTCTTATTTATATAAAAGATTTTAACACATTGTAAGAAGCCTTGTATTAACAAAAATTTTAAAATTAGAGACCAAAAAAAATTTGGTGACACAAAAACCCGGTAGCATAAAACTCAAACTTCTTTATAAAAAGCTTTTATTTGTTAACCTTAATCTTATTATCCGGATTTTGTAATGAATAAGCAGTTACTTTCTATCTTAACCAAATTAACGGCGGAGGAGAATCTGGCATTATAGATGTTATTGTTATTTGATCAGATACATAGTAAGGCAATCTCATCAAAATCCTGCCAAAAGCCTCACCAACATAAATTTCACCATTATCTTTACGTTTTTCTTCAATCAATTTTCCTAATTGGTTTTGAAGATCAGGGTCAATTCTGCATTTGTTTAAAATATTGCTGATAGTGTTTGCTGTTTCTTCTCTTATATATTTTCTTCCGCCAAGTCTAATCTCACTGTCGAGAAGCGGATAAAGATTTTCAAAAACTTCGGGAATTTTATGCGGAATTTTTACAACCGTATCTTGAATGGCAGACAAGGCGGCTGTTACAATTTCCCAGTTATTGCTTTTAAGGTACGGATAAACTTTTTCCAGAGTATTCTCTTTAAGTTGGGCATTATCTGAAGATTTAACTATTCTATTAATCCCATATAAAATTTTTGGCACTATTTGACCATTTCTGTCGGCACATTCAAAAAGGCTGTCTATTGTCGTTTCCTTAACACTGTCTGATGCTGATTTAGCAAATAAACATATGCCTTGAATAATCTCATCTGCATCTTTGGTGCTTATGCCGGCTTTTCCAAGTTTTTGCAGTTCTGTACTAATATTTACCGCTTTAAAACTTACTCTTAATGATTTTGAATAAGAATTAATACTGCTTATATTATTTTGCATATATCCCCCTCTTTAACCGGATTAATTTTATATATAAAACCCTATAAAAAATATTGTTGCTACCTTTACTCAAAAATGTAAATAAACTTTTACACTTAATGCATTATTTTTCAATTTTTTCTTAATATAGATGCTTTACACCTTTTAAATTACGACTATTTCTAATGTTTAATAAAAAAATTACTTAGCTTTTATCTGATGCCTTGGAAGAATGAGGCTTGCACCAACATTTATGCAGTGTTTTTAAGTTCCATTGATAATTTCTAATTATATTCTTAATGATAACCGGTCATACTAAAGTATTAGCCGGAAATAATTTCTAAAAAACACGACAAACAAAGATAATACATAGCTTTTAACCCACAGGTGTACACCCCAATCTACACCCTTTGAAGGAGAAATTTAAACCTTTTAGTCGATGAGAGGTACGTTTCAAAAGGGTACTATACATAGTGTAGTTACAAAAACTTGTCATTAAAGGATTAGCCCTTTAGGCAGGTCGAGTTGTGTTGGAAATTAGGGGCACTGGGGGGTCATAAATGAGAAGACTTGAAACATTGAAAAGCGCAAGAATTTTAATCGTCGATGACAATTACGAACACGCATCCGGGCTGAGAGAGCTCATTAATCTTGAAAGTTCCTACGAGGTAATAGGAACCTGCGCATCTGCGCAAATTGCATTCTCACTGATTAAGAAATACAATCCCGACGTAGTACTTATGGACATTAATATGCCGGAGATTGACGGTATCAGTGCAATTAGCGAAGTCAAAAAACTCGATGTCGATTCCAGAATAATATCCATTTCGGGGTATGATGATTCTGATCTCATTTTCAGAGCAATGAAAGTCGGAGCAAAGGGTTATATCTTAAAAACAATGGCGGCTGCTCAGCTGATATCAGCAATTAATGAAGTTTTAAACAGCAGAATCTATCTTCCTCCGAGTCTTGCGGCAAAATTCTTTGACCATTTCCACGGAACGTTTGAAGAAGATGCAAAAAACAAATACACTCAAGACGAAGAAAATCTTCTTCAATATCTCACTCAGCGTGAAGAGGAAGTACTTGAGCTTTTAACACAGGGCATTACATATAAAGGTGTCGCAACACAGCTTTTCATAAGTGAAACAACAGTTAAAACACACGTCAACAACATTTTCCAGAAGCTGCAGGTTAATGACAGGACTCAGGCTGTTCTTTATGCAATTAATCACGGCTTGGGAAACAGAAGGAAAATGATGACAGCTGTGTAAAATAGCAACCACAAACTGTTTTGAAGATTTGGGGAAATTATGAAAAGACTTTACGGCAACAATGCACTGCTTAAATCTATCAGCAGGCTGATGAATCATATAACTCTTGAAATGTACACAAAAGACACTATCTTGTGTCTTTTCAGGAGCCTTATGGAAACCGTTATTGAAAGCCGCAGCACAAGTATAATACTGATGAAAATCAATAACAGAGATAATTTTGAAGGCTTGATTAAACGGCTTCAATACACAAGCGCGAAAGTATTTTGTTACAGTGAGGCTTATGACCTTGAGAACTTTTCGCAGATAAATCTCCAAACCGATGCTATTAATGATGACGAATTCATTGTTATCATTGATGATAGAATATCATCCTGCCTTTACTGGAACGAGAACACTTCAGAGGTGTTCGGTTTATGCCAGGGATTTTGTTCTTTTAATCCGCAGGATGCCAAACAAATAGCGGATTATCTTCAAAACATATCTTTCAGCGAAGAATTAAAAAGCTATCTTGATGAAGTCAAGGCAGATCGAAGAAGAAACGAATATTTTACTTCTGTAATCAGAAAACTTGTTTCAAGTCTGGAAAGCAGACAGCGTGATTTGATTTGTGCGAATGAAGAGTTAACCGAAATTTGTGAAAATAATCTTCAAACAGAGAAAATGGAAGCCGTTGGAGAATTTTGTTCCGCAATAGCTCACGAAATCAGAAACCCGCTCGGTTCAATAGATATTTATGCAAAAGTTATCGGTCAAAATGCGGAAAAATTAATGAACGGCGAACATGGCCATTCAATCGCCCAATCAATTCAAAATGCTTCAAATATCCTTCGAAACGGCATAGAAACAATGGATAAAATTCTTTCCGAGCTTTTGAATTATTCAAAGCCGCTTCAGCTTGAAAGAACAAAAGAAAATGTAAAAGAAACCCTATTTGAAGCAATAAATTTGGTGAGACCGCTTTTCGAGGAAAAGCAGATTAATTTGAATTTTCATTGTGAACTTGAAGATGAGCAAATATTTAAAGCTGACAAACTCAAAATTAAACAGATAATAGTCAATTTGCTCAAAAATGCTTTAGAGGCATCTAATACAGGTGAGACGGTAAATATTTCAGTAAATTATGAAATCGGCAGTGATGAAATTACATTGAAAGTTTGCGACGAAGGCTGCGGAATTCCCCAGGAAAACGCAGAAAAGATTTTTATGCCGTATTTTACCACTAAAAACGAAGGAACCGGACTGGGACTTGCCTGGTCAAGAAAAATTGCAGAGGCTCATAAAGGAAAACTATTCTTTATTCCCTCTGAAAACAAAGGCTCGGTATTTTGTCTTTCAATACCGGCAATCACTGACTAAGGGAGGAAGGAAATGGACTTTATCACTACAAGACCTATGGAAGTTACAACAATGGCGCTTGACGCGCTGTCTGCAAGAAATAAGCTTCTTGCAGCCAATGTTGCTAATGCTGAAACACCAAATTACAGCAGGGTTGACCTGAACTTTGAAGGTCAGCTTCAGCAAATCGTAAAAGATTTGCAGGAAAACGATAATTCAAGAGCCGCGAATAACACTGCGGGGATAAGGCTCACCGAAAACTACGCCAATTCGCAGAATATAAGTTTTAACGCTTTAAAAAACGAACCTGAAATTCTCGAAAAATTTAATCCCGAAATAATAAACACACCGAATAACTCGCTTGATTCAAATAACAACAATGTTAATCTGGAAACTGAAATGGCTGAAGTGTCCAAAAACGGCATGAAATACGCTGCCGTTGCAACGCTTCAGGAAAGAATGTTCAGAGGTTTACAGGAATTAATCAGAGGAGCAGCCGTATAATGAGTTTTGATTCACTTGATATAAGCGCATCCGGACTTTATGCACAGAGATTAAAAATGGATGCTATTGCAAGTAACATTGCAAACGTTAATACAACGAGAAATCCTGACGGTACACCCGGGGTTTATAAAAGAAAAGACGTTGTATTCCAAACGGTTTTGAATGATTCCTTAAATCCGGGCAACGCTTCAGGTATAACCGACAAGCAGGGAATGCTCGATTCGGTCAATACCTTGAAAGCCTCAATAAGTTATAACGAACCAAATGTTGCCTCCGGGGTTAAAGTCGGTCAAATTATCGAAGACAGCGGTCCTTTAAGAAGGGTTTATAATCCCTCGCATCCGGATGCAGATAATGACGGTTATGTTTCAATGCCCAATGTAAATATTGTTACTGAAATGGTCGAAATGATTGCTGCTAATAAAGCATATGAAGCCAATTTAAGCGTAATGGACACAACAAAAAACCTTTTCTCATCAGCGCTGAGAATATAGTTTGGGGAGAACTGACAAATGGTTGATTTTATTAATAATACAGGAAGTTTTAATCCGATAGCGGATTTTAACACTTCTTACAAAAAGGCTCTGGATGATTTAAAAAAATCAAATGAAATGAGCTCTGAGGTTAACTCTGAACTAGTCAGTAATATACTGAAAGGCAACGTAACAGAAAATGATTTTATAGTAGATGACGAACTTTATAATGATCTTAAGTCAATAACAGCACGAAATATAAATAATATTGGAAATAATCCAAACCCAAGAACTGATGAAATTACTCCGAACAATACTCTTCAGGGTATTCAAAAGGGGTTTGGGGACTATCTTAATGAAGTAAACTCACTTCAAAAGAATTCCGAACAGGCAATGATGACTTATGCATCCGGCGGAAAAATAGAACTTCACAATGTCATGATTGCCGCAGAAAAAGCAGGGTTATCGCTTCAGCTGACTATGCAAATGAGAAATAAGATTTTAGCTGCATATCAGGAAATTTCAAGAATGGGTGTATAAGTCGTAACTGACGGTTAATGATGCGGGGAGAAAAAATTGAACAACTATTTCGGAATATTAATGAATGATTTTAAAAAACTGTGGGGGGGACTGGATTTCGGTCAAAAACTGGCAATTCTGCTGCTTCTGGTCGTTACTTCAGTAACTATTGCATATTTTGTCGCAAAATCAACCGAACCCCAGTGGGGCGTTCTGTACAGTGATTTAACCGAACCTGACGCTGTCGCTGTTATAGAGAACCTCAAAAAAGCAGGCTATCCATATAAAATGAGTGATGATAAGAAAACCATTCTTGTTCCTATATCTTTAAAAGAAGATTTAAGGCTTATGATAGCCGAAAATGACGTAATTCATGACAGCAATCCCGGATTTGAATTATTAGACAAACTTCAACTGGGAGCAACCGACTTTCAAAATAAATTAACACGACAAAGAATCTTTCAGGGAGAGCTTACAAGAACAATTGAAAAAATAAAAGGTATAAATAAAGCAAGAATTCAGCTGGCTGACCCGGAAAGATCAATATTTTCAGATAAAGACGAACTTCCCTCGGCTTCGGTAATGCTGATTTTAGACCCGGGAGTAAAAATTAAGCCCGAGCAGGTTAAAGCAATTAAGAATATTGTCGCATATGCCGTGCCCAGACTTACACCGGAAAGAGTGTTTTTATCAGACCAAAACGGAACTCCTTTGTCGGAAGAAGCCGGCAGCAGCGGTCAGGGTGATATAAACGACTTTAGAACAGGTTTCGAAAATTCTGTTTCAAAAAAAGTATCCAAAGTTCTTGATAAACTTGTCGGACCAAATAATTACAGCGTTGAAGTAAGTGCGGTAATTAACTTTGACAGTGCAAGATCAACTATTGAAACTTATTTGCCTGCCAATCAGGATAAGGCATCTCCGCAGGGTATTGTTTCAAGTACACAGACCGAAAGCGAAGTTTATGACAACGGCGCTCAGGGAACTCCTGCGCCTGCCGCCGTCAGTGCAACGGCAGGGAATAAAAATCTGAACTATGAAAAGAATAAAACAGTCAGCACATATAATGTATCAAAAGAAATTAAACAGGTTATTTATGCGCCCGGAAACGTTGAGAAAATGACTATTGCGGTTGCATTAAATAAAATTTTGACCACAAAAGAAAAAGATGAGCTGAAAAACCTTATTGCCAGCGCCAGCGGAGCAAATGCCGACAGAGGCGACCTGATTAATATTACGGGCATGCAGTTTGCACCTGAATCGGACGGTTCGGGAAATGTAAAAATCATGGAAGAAATTCAAAAGACATCTCAGACTGACTTCCTTGTTAAAACGGTCGCGCCTCTTGCAGTAGTTCTTATACTGGGTTTAACCGCATTATTTGTACTAAGCGCTTTCCTCAAAAAACCGCTTCAGCTTAGCGGCGGAAGTTATGACACCCATGATTACGGCGGTTACAGTGAAGGATATGCGGAACCTGATTTGCTTGAGTCGGCGTCAATTCCTGCTCTTGAAGCTAAACTTGAACCGGAACTGGAAGGCATGAGATCAAACCTCAATAATTTAATTCTTTCAGACCCGTCGGAAGCAGCTCGTTTACTTTTATCCTATGTCAAGGAATAATTAAATTATGGAAAGAAAATTAACCATAAATAATATGTCAAATTCTCAGAAGGTTGCAGCTCTTCTGATTATTATGGGACCCGAAACTGCCAGTGAAGTTCTAAAAAATATTCCCGATGAAGAATTGATTGAGCAGATAACTCTTGACATCGCAGGTTTGAATAAAGTACCACGCGAAATACTGGAAGATATTTTGGGAGAATTCTATTCACTTTTTCAGGCAAGCAATTACCTTTCAAACGGCGGTATGAGTTATGCTAAAAAACTTTTGGAACAGGCATACGGTGATGTAAAAGCTGATGAAATATTGGGTAAGCTCGTTTCAACCATGCATGCCAATCCATTTCAATTCTTCAACGAAGCTGACCCTTCTCAGCTCGCAACTTCTTTTCAAAATGAAAACCCACAGCTTGTAGCGCTTGTTCTCGCCTATTTAAAACCGGAGAAAGCGGCGGCTGTATTAAATAACTTACCGAACAATCTTCAGGGTTCCGTCGCTATGAAAATTGCCGAAATGGACAGAACAAACCCCGAAATTCTGGGTGAAATCGAAAAAATCATTGAAGCAAAATTCTCATCAGTTGTAACTCAAGACTTCTCACAGGCGGGAGGAATTGAGTCCCTGGCTAACATCATTAACAGGACAGACAGAACGACAGAGCGAAAAATTATGGAGACAATTGAAAGCCATGACAGAGAAATAGCCGAAAAAGTCAGAGAACTGATGTTCGTATTTGAAGACATTATCAAGCTTGATGACAGAGCTATTCAAAGACTTCTCAGAGAAATTGAAACAAAAGACCTTGCAATGGCACTCAAAGGCGCAAACGATGATGTCCGCGAAAAAATATTCAGAAACATGTCAGAAAGGGCATCAGCCATCCTGAGAGATGATATGGAATATATGGGACCTGTCAGGGCGAAAGAGGTTCAGGAATGTCAGACCAAAATTGTTGCTGTTATAAGAGCGCTTGAAGCTACCGGCGAAATTATCCTTATGAGAGACGAAGAGGAGGATGAATTCATTGACTAGAATAAAAGGTTCATCAGTCCGGATGGGTGATTCTTTTCTTATTGACGGCAACAGCAGCAAAATTAATTATGAATATAACGATACAGAAACCATAGAAGCCAGAACAGCCGCCGCCGAAATCATTCATAAGGCAAACGAAGAGTATGCGGTAATTATCAAAAATGCCGAAGAGCAGGTCGAAAAACTGCTGAAGGATGCAAGGGAAGAGATAGAAAAAATTAAAGAAGTAGCTCATAAAACAGGCTTCGATAAAGGTTACAGCGAAGGTCAGTCCAAAATACTTGACGATTTGCACAATAAAATAAAAAGCGTCGAAATTCTTGCCGCCTCAGCATTAGAAATTAAAAAAGAAGTAATTTTATCATCCGAAAGGGATATTCTTGATTTGACAATTGCAATTGCGGAAAGGATAATTCGGGAAAAACTCAATATCTCTCCCGAAATAATCCTCAATATCATCAAATCAGCGCTTAATCAGGTAAAAGACAAAGAAGAAGTTAAAATTCTTGTAAATCCCGCAGTTACAAAATATCTTTATGAACATTCGGAAGAACTAAAGAACTCGATAAAAGGGCTTAAAAACATAAAAATCATTGAAGATCGGACAATCCGACCTGACGGAGCGCTTATTGAGTCGATGGATTCAAAAATCGACGCGAGATTGGAAACTCAAATTGAAGAAATCACAAAACAACTGCTTCAGCAATCTGAAGAGACCATTCTCAGCGAAGAAAAAATTGAAGAAATAACCGTTGAGATCAATAACACCAAAGCTAAGAAAAAGAAAAACAGCTAAGGTTTTTTGTCTAAGTGCGCTAACTCATTTCGAAACCTAAAGGCTGTCTGAGGATTGTTTTTATACAGCTCGCTTAACTTGCTCATAAGGTTTGTATTTTTTCTTACGAACGGAGAACCGATTTTTAAGCAGTTATAAAGATGCTGTTCTGCTTCGATTAAGTCACCTCTAACGATAGCTTCTTCAGCAAGCCGCCAGAATTCTACGACCATGTAATCCGCTCTGCGTGAGCCGAGGAAGGATTCGGCATTCTCGGTTTTATTAAATACCCTGTCAAAAATATAAAAACCGTTCTTTTCAAACATTTTTTTATCTTTTTCAATGGCTTTTTCTGCCGCTTTTTCAGTAAGTCTTATACCAAGGGTGTTTTCAATATTTTTCTTTATTTGCTCGGGTTTCAAAACTTCGGGAAGTTTTTCCTCAGCAATTTTTTTGATTTCTTTTCCTTTCTCAATGACTTCAGCAGGTTTTGCACCCTTTCTGCGTCTCAAAAACAATGCCAGAAGCAAAGCGCCGAAGCCGGTAAGCAACAACATCATGCCCGGCGAAAGAGGAAAACGGCTTTTCTTTTCGGACGGTTTCGAAGACGGCGTAAAAGTATCCGTCTTGCTTACGGGCTGGGGACTTGTTGCGGTTGGCTGATAATTTATTTCGGCAAGTTTTTTTTGATGCCAGCCCTGAATTATTTCCTGAGCAATATTTTTGCTTTGTATCTGAACCATAATAACCCTTATATATACCCAAACAATTAAAAACGCAAAAAGTTAAAAATTGATATTCCGCAATAAAGTAAATTTTTTAAAAGCCTGAAATGCACTGCTTATAGCCTATTCAAAATTAATATTTTTCTTTACAAATTTTAATATACATAATAAAAATAATATAACAGCAAATAGAGATTAAAAATGCAATTAAGAAAAATAAAAACAGAATTTTTCCGTACACTCACATTTATAATTTTCTGCCTTTTAATTTCGTTAACAGAATCCGCGCTTTGTAAAGAATTAAGTGCGAATTTAAACAATAACCCTGATTTTTGGGTTAACAAAACGGCAAATCCCGAACGAATTATAATGACTTCAGAAGAAATAAAAGCTTTTAACTCTAAAACACTGCAACAGCTTGATTTTATTTATGATTTAAGCGCATACCAAGAAAAAATACCGGCTGAGGAAGTATATCGTCAAATTAATTCAATGCAGGTTTCGCAAACGGCTTTGTTTTATCGAGGCAAGCATATAACCTCCCGTTATTTAAAAAGACTGCTTGATTATCGAAACCTGCCCGAAGGAAATGACATCGAAGTTAAATATGCTTTGACACTCAGAAGAACAAATCTGAGAACATTACCGACACGGGAAGGTATTTTCGAAACGCCGAAAGACAAAGAATTTGACATGCTTCAGGAAACAGCCGTTGATGCTGCACAGCCCGTAATTATTTTAAACACTACAAAGGACGGGAAATGGAATTTTGTCCAAACTTATAACTGTCGCGGCTGGATTCCCTCTAAAGACACGGCATATTTCAAGAGCAGAGATGATTTTATGTACTTTCTTAACACGACGGATTTTTTTGTTACAAATACCAAAACCCTCAAAATCAAAGGCGCTCTCTTTCAGCTAGGCGCTAAAATCCCGATTTTAAAAGGTTATTCTGCCGACAGTTATTTCGCTCTAATTCCATGTAAAGACAAAAACGGATTTGTAAACTTTACTTTGACTTCTTTACATTTAGGGGAAGAGCTTAACAACGGGTACTTAAACTATTCAAAATCAAATATTATTAAGCAGGCTTTTAAAATGTACGGACAAAGATACGGTTGGGGCGGAATGTTCAATGCAACCGACTGCTCAGGTTTTATAGTCAATATCTTTAGTTCTTTCGGTTTTCTTGTTCCGCGAAACAGTTCCCAACAGGAATTGTTACCTTTTAAGAGCAGAGATGTATCTTCTTTAAGTCCTGACGACAAAAAGGAAATCCTGAGAAACACTCAAGCAGGCGCAATTTTATTTATGCCCGGACATGTAATGCTGTATTTGGGAGAACATGAAGGCAAATTTTACATTATCCACGCCCTAGCATCAATGGGTGAAAAAAAATCAAAACACTCCAAAGTAACCATAAAACGTATTAAAATAAATAAAGTAACGGTTAGCGATATAGAAATATATCGAAAAAGCGGGAAGACATTTCTTGAATCTTTAACTTTAATTATGCAGAGCGGGGAGTAGAATGCTGGATTTTTCGAAATACAAAGAATCCGTAAAGAAAATAAATACATTCAAAGAAATCGGCAAAGTTACCCAGATAATCGGACTGGTAATAGAAACCGACGGTC
>CAZXPD010000047.1:0-17811 GCA_964643065.1 uncultured Gammaproteobacteria bacterium
GATTATAATGAGCCAGAGCGTTTGAAGGATTAATGGTAATAACCTTGCTGAAATATTTTTGAGCCTGCATGAAATTTCTTTGGTTCAAATAATCAAGCCCGAGTTCGAAATTGGCTTTTTCTTGAAGGTTAATTGAATAAGCCTCCTGTGGCAATCCGATGAAGAAAAGACATAAAAAAAATAAAATCGGTAAAACTCTTCTATAAACTTTTAAATTCATACCAATACCCTGATTTTTTAGTAAAACAAAAATTTAACATAACAACCGAATTATATAATATTTTAGAGCATACGGAAAAAGGTTCTTCTTTCGTCATTCTGAGCGAAGCGAAGAATCTCAAAAACATTGCTCTGTAAGATTCTCGGGACTTTGTCATCAGAGCGACGGTTGTAATTAATAGACTTTTTCCGTAACTTTCTTAGGCAACTAATTGCTTAAGATATCCGTAAACTGCTCTAATCAACAATTTTGGATTATTAAGAAATTTAAACAAAGACATTTGCAAAATTTTGTTGATGCTATAATTTTCGTGAGATCGTTCAGGTTAGTGTTTTTAACATTGGAGAAAAAATTTTATGAGTAAATTTAATCTTTTACAAAAAATTCTTCCGCCGGAAGAAAAGATTTTTTACAGTCTTTTTGAAGAAGGAGCGGAGATTTGCAGGGACACGGCAAGGCTTTATCTTGATATTTCAAAAGACAAAATAACCGAGCAAAGCCTTATTGAAGCAAAGCGGCTAAAACACAAGAGTAATGACATAGCTAAGCAAACCCTTAAACAGTTAAATGCAACTTTTATAACACCCATAGACAGAGAGGACATACAACTTGTAGCCTCTCTTTTAAATAGGATTACAAAAAAAATCGTTAAAGCCTGCGTTAACCTTAGAGTTTACAGACTTAAAGAACACACCGAAAGCATGCGTCTTCAGGCTGAAACCCTTTTGAGAGCGACCGAAGAGCTTAATTACACAATTATGCATCTTAAAAAAAGGGCAAAAATTAAGGACATGACAGAAAGCTTTGAAAGAATGAGAGAAATAGAATCTCACGGTGACGAGATTCTTTATAAAGCTATGGATGACCTTTTTTCGGGCAAACACGATGCTTTAAATGTTATTAAGCTAAGAGATATATACAAAGATATAGAAAACGCCATGGATACCTGCTTTAATATTGCGGATCAGGCTGTAAACATAGTATTAAAAATCGGGTAAGAATAAATAATTTTATAATAATGAGGCTTTGACATATGGTTTTAATAACATTGCTAATATTGGTTATAATAGCGTCTCTTATATTTGAATACATAAACGGATTTCATGACAGCGCGAATTCAATCGCAACAGTAGTTTCCACAAAGGTTTTAACTCCCAAATGGGCAGTTACTTACGGGGCAGTTTTAGAGTTTTTGGGAGCATTCTCCGGCACTCACGTTGCAAAAACCGTCGGAGCAGGCATAGTAGATACCGGAAGTGTCACTCAAAAAGTTATTTTGTGCGCGCTTTTGGCTGCTATTATCTGGAATTTATTTACATGGTATTTCGGAATACCTTCAAGTTCGTCTCATGCCCTTATCGGCGGATTAATCGGCGCAGCGGTTGTAAATATGGGCATAAGCGTTGTTCACACAAAAGGGGTTCTCTACAAAGTTGTTCTGCCTATGGTCATTTCTCCCGCTTTGGGAATAGGGATAGGTTTTTTATCTATGCTGACGCTTTTATGGATTAGCCATAAACTTAATCCCGACAGGGTTAATAAATCGTTCAGAAAACTGCAGTTAGTTTCTGCCGGAATTATGGCATTCAGTCACGGTTCAAACGATGCTCAAAAAACAATGGGTATTATAACTTTGTCTCTGTTTACTTTCGGTGCTTTAAAAACATTTGAAGTCCCCTGGTGGGTAACTGCGATATGCGCATTTACTATGGCGATGGGTACATTCTCGGGAGGCTGGAAAATTATCAGAACAATGGGAAGCAAAGTTATTAAATTGAGACCTATCCACGGCTTTGCGGCAGAAACCGCCGCCGCCGGCGTAATACTTACGGCATCTCATTTTGGTATTCCCGTAAGCACAACACACGTAATATCAACCTCAATTATGGGTGTAGGGAGCACAATCAGAGCATCTGCCGTAAAATGGGGACTTGTCGGAAATATTGTCATGGCATGGATTTTAACCATTCCGGTTTGCTTTACACTTGCAGGAGTTATTTTCTTTTTATGCGATAAGATAAGGTTTTAATATCACGCACTTTAACCCCCGCCTAATTTAAGGCGGGGGTTTTGAGAATTCGCCATCATTCCCATTCATTCTGAAAACAATTAGCCCGAAAAAAGTCTTTGTGTTAGAATCGATACAAGGAAAAGCATTAAAGAGGTTTGGGTTAGTTTAAAAAACCGTATATTAATAAAAAAGGATAAAATATGACAGGCAATTCGTCACAAACATACAATGCAGAGAATATCAGAGTATTGGAAGGTCTCGAAGCAGTCAGGCTGAGACCGGGGATGTATATCGGCTCAACAAGCCAAAGGGGACTGCACCATTTAATATATGAGATAGTTGACAATTCTGTTGACGAAGCGCTTGCGGGCTACTGCTCAGAAATAAAAGTCATTATTAACAAAGACGAAAGCATTAGTGTCGAAGACAACGGCAGGGGAATTCCCACCGACATAAAAGAAGATTCGGGAAAATCCGCTTTGGAGATTGTTCATACCGTGCTTCATGCCGGAGGTAAATTCGGTGACGGCGGGTATAAGGTCTCCGGAGGTCTTCATGGTGTAGGCGCATCGGTTGTTAACGCCCTTTCGGAAAAATTTGTCGTGGAAGTCTCAAGAAACGGCTGGGTTCACAAACAGACTTATCTCAGGGGCGAACCAAATACACCTGTTTCTAAAGTAAGAGAAACCGATAAAACAGGGACAAAAACAACTTTCTGGCCCGATCCCGAAGTTTTTAAAGAAACCACGATAGTTGACAGAGAAGTCATTGCCGGCAGACTTAGAGAAATGGCTTTCCTTAACAAAGGATTAAAAATTGTTTTCATCGATGCAAATACCGAAAAAGAAGATGTATATCACTTTGAAGGCGGTATTGCAAGCTATGTGGAATACTTAAACAAGAACAGAGTTACAATTCACCCCGAAATTTATATGGAAGACTCAAAAGACAGCGTCAATGTAGAAGTAGCTCTTCAGTACAGCGATGCATATAACGAAACGATTTTAAGTTTTGCCAACAACATCAATACTCACCATGGCGGAACGCATTTGACGGGTTTCAGAAACTCTTTAACGAGAGTAATCAATGACTACGGACGCAAAAACAACATAATAAAAGAAAATGAAGACAATCTGACGGGCGATGATGTCAGAGAAGGTTTAACCGCAATAGTCAGCGTCAAAGTCCCGGAACCTCAGTTTGAAGGACAGACTAAAGAAAAACTCGGCAACAGCGAAGTTCAAAGTGTTGTTTCTGCCGTAGTTTATGAAAAAATTCAGGAATGGCTGGAATTCAATCCGAAATTTGCCAAAACAATAGTAGAAAAGTCCGTTCAGGCATCGCGTGCCCGTGAAGCCGCAAGAAAAGCAAGAGAATTGACGAGAAGAAAAAGCGTTCTCGAGAATTCGACATTGCCGGGCAAACTTGCAGACTGCAGCAGCAGAGAAGCAGATAAATGCGAAATATACATAGTTGAGGGAGATTCTGCGGGCGGAAGCGCAAAACAGGGCAGAAACAGAATGTTTCAGGCTATTTTGCCGCTCAGAGGCAAAATTCTTAATGTTGAGAGAGCAAGAATTGACAAAATTTATAATAACAACGAAATCCAGTCTTTGATTCAGGCGCTTGGAATAACAATCAGCAAGGATGAAGAAGAATTTGAAATGGATAAAATCCGTTATCATAAGATTATCATCATGACTGATGCTGATGTTGACGGAGCTCATATCAGGACTTTGCTTTTGACTTTCTTCTTCAGATATGCCAAGCCTCTTATCGAAAACGGACACATTTATATAGCGCAGCCGCCTCTGTACAAAATATCTTACGGCAAGCAGTCTCAATATCTTTATGATGACAGGGCGCTTGATAAAGTGCTTCTTGAAAGGGGTATTTCAGACCTTGTGCTTTATAATGCCGACAAGTCAAAGTCCCTTCAGGGTGAAGAGCTTATAAAACTTCTCGGAAACATGTCCAGTTATTACAATTCTTTCAGGAATCCCGTCATAAACGGCACTCCCGAAATTGTCATCAGAGCGCTGATAGGAGCTAATCTTGCAGTTTCGGATTTTGAAGATACAGAGAAACTTGAAGCCGCTAAAAAATATCTTACTCATTATTTTGAAGATCACGAAAAGAATTATAACGTTGACAATTTAAACTACACCGTAGAAGTAAAAACCGATGCCGAAACAGGCAAGAACGAAATACAGATTAATTCGCCTGATTTTGAAGAACCGATGTCAATTACTTCTCTGCTCATAAACAGCATTGAATTTAACAGGATTAAGGAAGCATATCCCGTTATCAGAGCTTTTCTTCTTGAAGAAGAAAAAATGCTGAATCTTGTTTTGGATAACAAAACGGAAACTATTATAAATTCGTTTGAAGAACTCAGGAAACAGGTTGAAGAAAGGGGCAAAAAAGGACTTTCAATTCAGAGATTTAAAGGTCTCGGCGAAATGATGCCCGATCAGCTCTGGGAAACAACAATGAACCCCGCTAACAGGACTCTTCTGAAAGTAACAATATCGGATGCAATTGTCGCGGACAGACTTTTTGATATTCTGATGGGCGAAAGAGTTGAACCCCGCCGAGAGTTCATCGAAACTAACGCCGTTTACGTTAAAAATCTTGATATATAACCGTTTGTCCATTTTGAAGCCGAAAATTATTTTTGCTTAATCTTGCTAACGGCTTTATGTTGTGTTAACAATTAGAAAAGAAAATTAATAAGGAGAGATAAACACATGGTCAAAATTCGTCTAAAACGTCTTGGATACAAAAAAAACCCGACATACAGGGTTATTGTAATCGACAAACGCGAAAAAAGAGAAGGCAAGCCTATCGTTGAGCTTGGCTATTATAATCCCAAGAGAAAAGAAATGAAGCTTAACAAAGCCCTTGCTCTTGAGTGGATTGGTAAAGGCGCTCAACCTTCCGATACGGTTAAGTATTTAATCGATAATTGCGACGATAACGGCAATTTAATCAAAAAAGTAAAAATCGAAGAAAAAGTTTCCAAAAAAGCAAAGGCAAAAGCAGAAAGCGCATCAGCCGAAACAGCCGCTTAATTTTGCCGTTGATATCTTTAATAAGGCGTAAAACTAATGAAGAAAAGGATTCTCATAATAGTTGCAGCCGTTTTATGCTTAAACACAGGATTGGATTCTCCTGCTTTCAGTGAGCATAAAAAAACGGATAAACACATTAAAAAGCAGGTTTTAACACCCGCCAAATGCGAAAAATGTTTTGTCAAAGGAAAAGTCAACTATTCAGAAATCCTTTTGTCATTTGAAAACAAAGAAGTCCCTGTAAATCTTGAAGAATGTCTTTATACCTCACTGGCTAACAATCTCGGTATAAAAATAGCCGCTTCTCAAAAAACGGCAAACAAATGGCAATATCTGAATACTCTTTCGGATTATCTTCCGGATGTTTCATACAGTTATTCGCACCGGCGGTTAGGCGGTGTATTTTTGTTCGGGGGATTTTCCAAAACCTCGAACCTTGCCGCAACCAGTATTAATACCGGTTTTACTGCTCAATGGGACGGATTCACGGGTTTTGCGAGATTCTTTCAGTTAAACGCAAATTTGAACAAATACAAGGCTTCGGGCAAAAAGCTCGATTTAACTAAAGATCAGATTTTGCTTTTGGCGACTAAACAGTATTACAAATTGCTTCAGGATAGAGCTAACATCGAAATCACTCTGAAAGCTCTTGAGCAAACCCAATCCCACCTTAAAATAAATCAGCAGAGATTTGATGCCGGTGTCGGCACAAAGTTCGACGTCATACGTTCCGAAGCCGAAGTTGCGCAGGCGCAGCAGGATTTAATAAATGCTCAAAACAGAATGAAGCTTTCGCAGGCTGATTTGGCAAATACTCTCGGGATAAATGTCCTTACGCCGCTAATTCCCGAAGAAACTTACATTCAGCCCAAAACACTTATTGCGGAAAATTCTGACGTTTCAAGGATTTTCGAAACCGCCGCAAAAAACAAGCCTGATATAGATATTGCCAAATTCAACCTCAAAGCCGCCAATTCAATAAAACATTCAACCCTCTCCCAATACCTTCCGACAGCTTCGGTTATAGGCAACATTTCAGAGAGCGGGAACAAAATCCGTGATTTAGACCAAAATCAATTCATAGAACTCCTCGTTACATGGAACGGCGGGGCTAATCTGGGACTGGACGGGTTTACAAAATTCAAGACGGCTCAGGCTCAGGCAAAAGAAGCAAAATTAAATCTTTTAGACGCTAAAAGACAGGCTGAAGAAAATATTGTCAACTCTTACTGGAACTCCAAAAGCGCGAAAGAACTGATTACTGCCGCAGACAAGCAGGTTACTGCCGCAAAAGAAAGTCTGAGACTATCTGAAGTCAGACTTTCAAACGGCGTTGGGATTTATACCGATGTAATCAGTGCACAGCTTGCCGATACGCAGGCAAAAACCAATTATCTAAACGCTGTCATCAATTACAACACGGCTCAAACCCAGCTTTTATATGATATGGGCGTAATCTCCGCAAGCAGTATTCTTGACGGGTATGTTGTCGAGAATAAGACTTTTAAAAAATAAACAGAGCTTTATTGATTGCATGCCTTAGTTTTAACCGTAAATTCAAATCCTAAATTTTCTAAAATTTTTGAAATTGTATGAAATTCAGGGCTAACTTTGTTATTAAAAATTTTGTAAAGATAGGTTCTATTGATGCCTGTTTTTTCGGCAAATTTGGCAACTGAACCCTGAGCCTTTATAAGAGGTTTCAGGCAGTGCAAAAAAAGCTCAAGATTCTTGTCATTATAATATTCTTTAAGTATTTCCTGTAAATACCCCTGTGATTGCTCAGGATTTCTTAAATCCTGTATCAGGTAATCATCAAAATCTGAGAAGGTGTCAATCAGCTTTTTTTTAGTCATTTTCTTTGCTCTCTTCCCGTGTTTTATAGATTTTAATTTTTCTAATCTGCATAACTAAAGTGTATCATATAAGGTACACTTTAGTCAATTTGAAAGGTGTTAATTCTCCGCATAATAACCCGATTATGTCATGCCGAAGCATAAAGCGTTACTAAATATTATTATCGCTTATATTCGGCATCTGACCAACGCTAAACAACATCATATAGCCCTGTATCGTCATCCTGAGCGAAGCGAAGAATCTCAACCTCATTCCTGCGTCATGCCGTACTCCGATACGGCATCGCAAGGTCTTACTCCAACACCCTCCGACTCATGCATCCCTGAAGCACCCGACTGCGCAAAATGAATGTAACTGCTGATGTTCAGGGTCTAACCAGTGTAAAGCTACCTCGTAAAAGCCTATTTAGTCATTACGAGCGAAGCGCGGCAATCCAAAACATACAAATTGTCATTCTCAGCGACCGATGGGAGTGTGAGAATCTCTCCCTAGCAAGCCCATCCCCGTCATGCCGTACTCAGATACGGCATCGCAAGGTCGTTGTCCAACACCCTCCGACTCATGCATCCCTGAAACGTTCAATTTTGCAAACTTCTTTTATCGTTGATGTTCAGGATCTGGTCAACGTAAAACTGCCTAATAAAGCCCTTTATTTGTCATCCTCAGTGAGCAAAGCGAACGTCAGGATCTGAAAAACAATATTTCATCGGTACTTATGGTTTTGTATGTTTCGACATCTGAAGCTGTCGACCTACATTTCTTTTTTCGGAAAAAAGAAACGTAGGCAAAGAAAAAACTTGCCTCGGATGCTCATCAAACTGTTTGATTAGGTAATAATGTTATAATGGAGTTATTCATAAAAGGAAGAAAGTTTTGAAATTCAATCTAGAAAATATTATTAATGGCGTTTTAATCGTAGTAATCGAAGCATTAATAATTTTTATATTCAGATATCTTTGGGAGACAATCAGAAAAAAACTAGATGAAAATAAGAAAAAAAAATGTATAGTCAACAAAATAGATGTTCAAATTCGTAGAATGCAAAATACTGAGGATTCTTGTAAAACGTCAACATTAATTATTGAAATAATTGAAAAGTTCAATCATTTACTTGATGAGATAAACGTTAGTGATTTTAAAGAATACTATTTATCAATTGAATACCATAAAGCTTATTGCTATTGGGAATTATCTAAACGTCAGAATGTAGATGAAAATCTTAATAAGGCTTTAAACTCCTGCAATGAGATTTTAAGGCATTGTGAAAAAAAAAGTTTTCCTCATCATTGGGGACTTACTCAGAATCTAATTGGAAACATTTTTATTGGAATGGCACTTGTAAAGAACACGGAGTTAAATTTAAAAACCTCACTGAATGCACTCAATGAGGCATTAAAGGTATTAACAAGTAATAAGTACCCTTTAGACTGTGCAAATGTTATGAACAGTATTGGCGAAGCTTATAGACATTTATCTTCAATTCAAAATTGTAAAGAGAATTTGAATAAAGCTATATCTGCGGGAAATACAGCCCTTAGTTTATTAAAAAATACTGAATGTCCATACGAATATGCTACTGTTCAGAACAATCTAGGTCTAGCTTATTCTCAATTAGCTAAAATAGATGGCAATCCTGACTTTTTTAAGAAAGCTATAAAGGCTTATGAACTGACTTTTGAAGTTATTTTAGTTGAGAATAGTCCCTATAAATATGCGATTACTCAACATAATATAGGAGGTCTTTTTTATAGCTTATCTGAATATGAAGATAAAGAATTAAATATAAATAAAGCTCTTGAGAGATTTGAAGAAGCATTAAAAATATGCACATTAGACAATTATCCTTTTAATTATGCTGAATTAAACAAAATAATGGGTAGTTGTTATTGGCGATTATCTTCTATTAAAAATAATGTACAGAATTTATCTAAAGCATTAAATGCTTGCAATAATTCTTTAAAGGTTTTTAGTTTAGAAAAACATCCTCTTGATTATGCTACAGTCCAAAATAATATTGGGACGGTGCATATGTCTCTTGCAGAAATTGTGGATAAAGAACTCAACATAAATATTGCTATAAAGGCATTTAAGCAAGCTCTTAAAATTCATACTAAAAAATATCCGCAAGATTTTGTTAATGCTCAATATAATTTAGCAATAGCATTAAGCAGTTTAGCAACGATTGCATATGAAGAAAAAAATTTAAAAGAAGCCTTATCTTTATACAATGAAATTTTATGTCTTGATAATAATGATGTTGTAACTCCTGATTTTGTTAAAGATATAAAGATATCTATTGACAAAATTAAAAAGACTTTATGCAGTTATAATACACCGACAAGATGCTGAACACCAAAAACAATCACGGTTTGCAACACTACATGCTTCAGCAAGACATAATCGGCTTGTCTTTGTTTAAGCTCTTAAGCTCGTATAATTACCCCTTCCCAACCTTCTCCAAACCGCTCTTAAAAACCAACTCATCGTTAACATTATCTATAACGATAAAATCCCCGTTCGTGAACTTGCCCTCAAGCAAAGCCTTTGAAAGCGGGTTTTCAACAAGCTGTCTTATGGTTCGTTTGAGCGGTCTCGCGCCGTAAATAGGATTAAACCCCCTCCTTGCAAGGAATTCTTTTGCGTCCGGTGTTATGTCTATACTGATTTCTTTATCTTTAAGCAGATTTCTCAGGTTTTCGAGCTGAATATCGACAATCGCAATGAGCTGAGGCATATTAAGAGCCTTGAAGAACACTATTTCATCCACTCTGTTCAGGAACTCCGGCTTAAAGTGCTGGCTCATAACCGCCATTACCTGATTTTTTACGCCTTCAATATCGGATTCGCCTGCCATAGAACTGAGAGTTCCTTCAAGAATAATACTGCTGCCTATGTTGCTTGTCATAATTATGAGCGTGTTTTTGAAATCAACCGTCTTGCCTTTTGAGTCCGTCAAACGCCCGTCATCGAGAATTTGGAGCATTACGTTGAACACATCGGGATGCGCTTTTTCAATTTCATCAAAAAGCACGACGCTGTAAGGCTTTCTTCTGACCTGTTCGGTAAGCTGACCGCCTTCTTCATAGCCGATATAGCCGGGAGGCGCACCGATTAGCCTCGAAACGGCATGTTTTTCCATGTATTCCGTCATGTCAATTCTTATAACGGCATTTTCATCGTTGAATAAATAATCCGCCAACGCTTTTGCAAGCTCGGTTTTGCCCACGCCGGTAGGACCCAGGAATATAAACGAGCCTATCGGACGTTTGGGGTCTTTCAAGCCGGCTCTTGCGCGCCTGATTGCTTCTGAAACGACCTGAACGGCTTCATCCTGCCCGACAACTTTTTTGTGCAGTTCGTCTTCCATACGCAGAAGCTTCTGAATTTCGCTGGACACGAGCTTTACAACAGGTATTCCCGTCCACCTGCTGATGACTTCTGCTATATCTTCTTCGTCGATTTCTTCTTTAAGCAGGGTATTTTTCTTTTCCCGTTTTGTGAGATTTTCTTCTTCCGAAGCGAGTTTTTTCTCGAGCTCAATGAGCTTGCCGTATTTTAACTCCGCCGCTCTTGCCAAATCGGCATCGCGCTCTGCCGAATCTATCTGCTGTTTTGTTTTTTCGATTTCTTCCTTAATGTCGCGCACGGCGGAAATTGAGCCTTTCTCACTCTCCCACTGGGTTTTCAGAACGCCGATTTTTTCCTGAAGCGATTTTATCTGACCGTCGAGCTGGACTGATTTTTCTTTTGAAAGCTCGTCGGTTTCTTTTTTCAGAGCTTCTTTTTCAATTTCAAGCTGAGTTTTTTGCCTTACAAGGGTATCTATTTCAACAGGCATGCTGTCTATTTCGATTCTCAGCATCGAAGCCGCTTCGTCTATTAGATCTATTGCTTTGTCAGGCAAAAATCTGTCTGTAATGTACCTTTGCGAAAGCTTTGCCGCTGAAATAAGCGCGGCATCTTTTATTCTTACACCGTGATGAACTTCGTATTTTTCTTTCAAGCCTCTTAAAATTGCGATTGTATCTTCAATTGTCGGTTCTTCAACCATAACGGGCTGAAATCTCCTTTCAAGCGCGGCGTCTTTTTCTATGTATTTTCTGTATTCATTAATTGTAGTTGCTCCGATACACCTTAATTCTCCTCTTGCAAGAAGCGGCTTGAGCAAATTCCCTGCATCCATTGAGCCTTCACCTGTTCCGCCTGCGCCGACAACAGTATGAAGCTCGTCGATGAACATTATAATATCGCCTTCGCTTGCCTGCACTTCCTTAAGCACTGCTTTAAGTCGTTCTTCAAATTCCCCCCTGTACTTTGCGCCTGCTATTAATGCGCCCATATCAAGCGAAACAAGTTTTCTGTCTTTTAAACTTTCGGGAACGTCCCCTCTGAGGATTCTTTGAGCAAGCCCTTCGACTATCGCGGTTTTGCCGACGCCGGGCTCACCTATCAAAACGGGATTATTTTTTGTTCGCCTGTTTAGAACCTGAATAACCCTTCGGATTTCCATATCCCTGCCTATAACGGGGTCAAGTTTTCCCATACTTGCGAGTTCTGTGAGGTCGTGGCTGTATTTTTCAAGCGCCTGATATGTATTTTCAGCGTCGGGGCTGTCCACTTTTGAACTGCCTCGAATATTTTTCAGCACGTTATAAAGGGTTTCTTTTGTAATTCCGATTGAGTTCAGGATTTTTCCCGCATCGGAATTTCTCTCACCCGCCATAGCTATCAGAATATGTTCCACACTTATATATGAATCTTTCAATCTTTCAGCTTCATCCCAAGCGGTCTCAAGCATTTTGCCGAATTCGGGAGTTATGTACAACTGCTGTGAATCGAATTCCTGATATACTTTCGGCTTTGATGCAAGCGATTTTTCAACCTGTGCTTTGAGCCCCGTAATATCAATTTTTAATGCTTTAAATATTTTCCCCGAAATATTATTTTCATCCTCAAGCATTGCAAGCAGGAAGTGTTCGGGAGTTATCCCGCCGCTCTGGTATCTCTGCATAATTTCTCTTGCGGCAAGGACTATATTTTGGGTCTGATTTGTCAGTTTGCTTAAATCTATCATTATTAACCCCTCTTAAATCTTTCAGAATGTTTTTCTATTTCAATTTTAGATTATATTTCGTCTTATTTTAAGAAATTTCATAATTAATTTATATTTATTGAGGACGCAGAAAAATATTAACAAATATTAAAATGATAACGCTGTCAAAAGACTTGCTGGCTGTCGTTTTTTAAAAAACATTAAAAAATTTGTCTAAATAAATATCAACTTTTTAAAAATCCGAACTTTATACATTGAGGGAAGTGTTATTAACGAAAGGGAGAAATTAATATGTCAAAAATCCTCATTTCAAATCAGTCTTTAAAAATTCATAATCAAATTTTCAAAACACAAACTAAACAAGAGCAAAAAGCCGATAATACCGAATTTATAAACAGATCAAATATTTCCCTGCCTGCATATTTTTTAAGAGCTCAATTTGCGTCATCTTACAGAACAGGCGCAGTTTCTTTTAAAAGCAGTGAAGCCGCTCCTTCTTTTATAAGCAGCGAATTCAGAGAAGCTATCAGATTATACGGTAACACAGGCTTAACGGAAATCAGTGACCTTTTAGCCGAAAGCAAAGGAAAAATTTTTATTGTATCCGGTCCAAGTGCTTCCGGCAAAGGTACTCTTCTGAATATGCTTCAAGAAGAAAACAATCCTCAAATTGCTTTTACAAAAAGTGTTACTACAAGACAGGTTACAACTGATCCTGCCGACAAAAAATATCAACAAGTTAATGAAGAAGAATTTCTCAATATGCTGAAAAACCGCGAACTCCTTGAATGTACTACCAGACACAATAACGGCTACGGAACACGACTTGATACCGTAAAAGAAGATTTGTCAAACGGCAGGAGTATCGTCTTTGAAATGGATGTGACGGGTGCAAAAACTCTGAAAGAAAATCTGCCCGAAGGCAAGGTTACTCTCATATTCATAAAACCCGAATCCAGAGAGGCTCAAAGAGCCCAACTTTGCCAAAGAAACAGAGGAGAATCTCCTCACGAAGTCGAAATAAGATTAAATAAATCTACTGATGAAGAACTGAAACAAGAAAGCAAATTCGACTACACTATAATCAACAAATACGGCGAAGTTGAACAAGCTTTTGAAGAGTTGAAAAAATTAGTATTGCAGTAAAACCGCTTCTGATTTTTAAAAAATTCATGCTTAATTTATAATTATTTTGAAAATAATAAAAAGCTCCATAAGCTGAGTTAGATGTTTATGAACAAAAACATTATAAAAATCACCGTTTTATTTGCATTTTTTTATATGTTTTTAACAAATTTTTCTTATGCTCAAACGGCAGAAGAAGCTGCGCCTGCTAAAAATCCCGACACAGTTTTGTTTACCGCTGAAAAACCGGATTCTTTTACTTTAAAAGGATATTTTGACGAGAGAATCCTGAAAAAATATTACCCCATAATGCTTACCGTAAAAAATAAAGACAAAAGAACCCTGAACACGGGAGAAAAGATTTTTTACGCGGATGAAACAGGCAAGAGCAAAAAAACAACAGGATATATGCAGATTTATGAAAACACAAAAGCAAACGTAGTAAACAGAGCCGTTCTTGTGGGAATTCCCGTGACAATTTTAACATTCGGGCTTTTAACTCTTCCGTTAACCGCAGTTTCAATTACTCATTCGACGACAATAAATGAGGATTTGGAAAACAACATTATGAAAAACAGCTTCAGGACGCGTCATTTATTTGAAAACGATACATACACGGCTTTTGTTTTCATACCGAATTCACAAAAGAATGTTTCGGAAATAACCCTCAAAGATGCTGATTTTGAAGGCGGCGAAAAATTCAGCCTTAGCGCAAAAGTTAAAGATGATAAGTAATGAAAGTTAAAAAAATGACAAAAAAAATATTTTCTTTAATATTACTGGTTTGTTTTCTTAATATTAATGTTCCTTTTGCTTTCGGAGCGGATGTAATTCTTGAAAAGGGAACCAAAATACGTTTAAAACTTCTCGATAAAGTGTCTTCGGGCTTCAATCAGGAAGGCGACGAAGTTAATTTAACGGTAACGGACGATGTTAAACTTGGTGATACCGTAATTATCAAAGAAGGAACGCAGGCGAAAGCCATGATAACTGAATTAACACCCAGAGGAAGAATTGGCAAAGCCGGCAAAATGACTCTTAACGTTTATGAGACAAAGGCGGTAAACGGAAAGACTGTCCCGCTGAATGCTCTGGTGTGTAAAAAAGGCGAAGACAAATTTGTTATTTCTGTTGCTCTTAGCATTCTTTTGGCGCCGATAGGCTTATGCGCTCTTTTGATGAGCGGGGAGAACGCTCAGCTATACCCGGGATATCAAATAGTAGCTAGGCTTGACGATGATATCGTTTTAGTCTTTAAAGACGAGAACTAAAACTGATTAATCCTGTTTCAAAAACTCTTTAAACTCTTTTTTGGGCTCAAAATAATACCCGCAGCCTTCTAAAGTTTCAGCTCCGTTATATGCTTTCAGCGAATTTATTTTCGGATAGCTCCGGCAGTATGGAGAGCGAAAAAGATATGCTTTACAGCGGTTATCTTCGCTCAAAGATTTACACGTAAAGAGAATGATACCCTTTTCATCCGCTCCCGAAATATAAAAATTCCGGTACTTTTTGTCCCATTTTTTTAAGTTTTCAAATTGTTCTGCTGAGGTAACGAATTCTTGTTTTATCTTAAAAGTAATATTACGGCAGCATTTGCCGCACATTTTGCATTTGCCTTTTCTGACAAAGCCGTTATTTTCAAACAGTTTTTTAATTAAAGCCGTCATTATCGTCAACCTGAAAATGCGTTTCTGCAAGCGGACATTCATATATATCATTTGCAAAAATCCGCAGAGCATAGTAACCGTTCTGATGAATAACAAAATCGCCTGAAATATACTGTTTATTTTTATCTATTTCAATATCAACTCCCCTGATAAGGTTCACCCCGAAAAAACTCCCTTTATAATCCACTTTGAGAATTTGCAGCCTTATTTTTGACGACAAAAACGCTTTAGGATTGAGCAAAATATAATATATTTTTTGACCGGGTTTAAAAAGGCTCTTCATGTTATAAACTTGAAAATTCTGAGCATCTATGGGCTTAGATGAAACAAATATTGCCGCTTTTTCTCTGTCACAGCCGCAAAGCAGAAATATAAGCAGCACACACAATAAAAAACAATTTTTCATCTAAAAACTACAGCCTGCCTTTTAAAAGTTCCATTCTCATTTTTACCTTGACGACATTTTCATCCTGTGGAGCTAAGGTAATAAATTTCTGATAATTTTGAACGGCATCCGAATATTTTTTATCTTTTTCGGCTAAAACCGCAAGGGCATAATAGGCATAGGAAAACTGCGGATTCAATTTAATGACTTCGCGGTAAATTTTTTCGGCTCCCAATTTATCCCCGCTGTCCGCCATAATCAGTCCGAGATTAAATTTGGCGTTTATATTCTGAGGCTCAACGATGAGAGCTTTTTCATAGAATTTTTTTGCTTCTTTAAGGTTTGACTTGTCTTTGTAAATATTTCCGAGTTTAATAAGCGCCTCGGCGTTTTTAGCATCCAATGCAACAGCCTTGTTGTATTCAAGAAGCGCCTTATCTATTTCATCATTTTTGTAATAAACATCTCCAAGCCCTATGTAGGCTTTTACGGAATTCTTATCAATTTCGGTTGCTTTTTTATATGCTCCCTGTGCCTCTTCGGATTTTTTAGCTTTTGCAAGCGCCTCACCATAAGCAAGGAAAACATTTTTATTCGTTGGATCCTGTGCTATTGCTTTTTCATAGTGTTCAACAGCCTTATCAAATTTGTTCAGCTTCAAATACGCATTTGCCATTCCGGTTTTTGCGTAAAATTCAGAAGGATTGTTGCTAAGAGCTTTTTTGTAATAAACAAGCGCATCTTCGTAATTTTTCTGTATAGACAGCTCATTGCCTTTGGCAGTTTGGGCTTTAGCTAAATCTGCCGTAACTTTATCATTTTGTTTCAGAGCAAGCGATTTTTGATAAAACTCAATGGCACTGCCGTAATTTTTGAGCGCGTGATATGAAAGCCCTGTGTTATAGAGCAGGTCGGCATCGTTTTCTTTGGTTTTCAAGAGGGCGAGGTTTGTTTCAAGAGCTTTTGAATAGTCTTTATTGAGGTAATAACATTTTGCAAGTTCAAATTTTATTTTTTCGTCATCCGGTTTTAAGTTTTGGGCAGTCTGCAGTTCCGATACCGCATCGTTAATCTGTTCGAGGTTTTCATAAGCCAAAGCCAGGTTATAATGGGCAGTGTAGTCATCAGGTTTTGCAACGAGATAATCCTTGTAATAAAAAACCGCTTCGGCGTCTCTGTCCAAATCCAGCAGCAGATTTGCAAGTTCAAGTTTTATATTAGTCAGTGAAGGATTTAGTTTCAAACTCTGTTTAAAATTATCGACAGCCCCTGCTTTATCATCCGAATTCACGAGCGCTATGCCCAAATTAGCGTAAGCATTTGAATCTTTTGGATTGACGCTGACGGCTTTTTTCAGAGCCGTTACAGCTTTCCAGTATTCTTTGCTCAAAACCAGAGCTCTGCCGTACTCCGAGTATTCTTTAAACTTATCCGGCGTGGTATTCATGATGTATTCATATTCTTTTACGGCGTTTTCATTCATATTGAGCTTCATATAAATAGAAGCAAGATTTTTTCTGGCATCGGCATAATCGGGATAAAAATATAAAAACTTGCCGTAATAATCGATGGCGCCTTTATAATCGCCCTTGAGGCTTTTAATTGATGCAATATTAAGGTAATTAAACCTGTATTCCGGAAAAATGTTCAAAGCCTGCATGTATGCGTTAAGAGCGGCATCATAATCATTATGCTGTTGGAGTATATTTCCTATGCTTATATATATGAATGCATCGTCGGGTTTTATGCGTGCGGCTTCGTTATACTCCCGCAGAGCTTCTTTCCATTCGCCGAGTTCGGTATAAATCCCGCCAAGTCTCAAATGCACCATAATGTCATCAGGGGCTAGATAAAGAGCAGACTGAAGTTCGGTTTTTGCTCCTTCAAGATCCTTGATGTTATATAGAGCGTCGGCATTATTATAGTGTTTTAAAGCCTGTGTGTTCATTGCCAATGCGGTATTAACCGCAAAACCGGTTATAAATAAGGCTGCAACGGCAGATTTTTTGTTCAAATATTTACTTATCATAGTGATTTTTCTTTAATCATTACTAAATTATGGCTCGTTAAATCGCAAAAGGTCAATTAAATTAAGATTTCTTTATTTTGTCATGCCGAAGCAAAAAGCGTTGATAATTATTATAATCGCTGATGTTCAGGGCCTGACTAACGCCAAATCCTTATTAATAGAGCATTCTTGTCATTGCGAGCTACTAAAGGGAGTGCGGCAACCCAAAATACCCTTTAACGTCATTCCCCCTGTCTTCCCTCTCACGCTTTCCTGAAGCATCCGACAATGTAAAACAGCATCATTCGTTGATGTTCAGGATCTTGCCAAAGCTAAACTGCCATTAGAAGCGAATTCATGTCACTGCGAGACTGTTTCTACAGTCGAAGCAGTCTGTACAATACCATA
>CAZXPD010000048.1:0-17708 GCA_964643065.1 uncultured Gammaproteobacteria bacterium
AGTTGCTGAAACTGAAGAATATTTGCAGGTTTCCTATTGCCCATCTTGTCCTTTGCTTTAGATATTCGGCAAATGTTTCGGGAGCTCTTCCTGCTGCAATCGGCTTATTATAATAAAGAATATTGTATCCTTTACTTTCAAGCATTAAGCCGAGAGCTGAGTCTTCCGTTATGGTATTTTCCGGAAGCCCGCCAACTTCATCGACATATTGTCTTCTGACTATAAAGTTTGTTCCGCAACAAACAGCCGAGCCAAAACTTGCAAGACCCGGTTCAATCGCTCTGTAAAACAAATCCTGCTCGTTTGCAATATGTTTTTCCAGTGAAAGGTTTTTCTGGAAAGGGTCAGGATTGAAGAAATGCTGCGGTGTCTGAATAAGGGCAACTTCCCTGTCTTTAAAGTGAAAGACCGTATCAAGAAGGAATGTTGATACCGGTACGTGGTCTGCATCAAAGATAACTACCAACTCGCCGTTAGTTTGTCTGAGAGCATTGTTAATGTTACCGGCTTTGTATCCCCTGTTATCCGGTCTCGTAATGTAGTTGCAGCCTAACTGATCTGCGAGTTCCTTAACTTCGGGTCTTCTCCCGTCATCAAGAACATAGACCTTTTTGTTCGGATAATCAATATTGATACATCCTAAAAGGGTATCGCTCAAAATATCCAAACTTTCATTCATTGTGCAGACGTAAATGTCAACACTCGGAGAATAAGTTTCATACCCTTCCTTCATGTTTCTGGGATACTTGTCAATCGGGTTGGCATCTTTTCTGATAAGAGCAAGTGAAAAAGAACTGAATATCATAAAGGTATAAATTTCACATGCCAACAGAATAAATGACCAAATAACCGCAAATTGACCGGCTCCGTAATTGATAGTGCTGAATGCACGCCAGTTAAGGTAAGCTATCCCCGCAAAGAGAGCTATAAAAAACATAACCAGAAGTTTAAACTGGTTAACCTTTGAGGGCTTGCTTAAAGAGTTTTTTTCCATGTTTTTCATCTATATACACCCATATGCCTAACCATACTAAATTTTGTAAATAATAATTTTTTCCGTCATTCCAAAAGCCTTCTTTATTATAATACTTTTGAATTTTCTTACCGAATATTCTATCTGCTAATTGTTCATTATACAACTTAACAACAGGCAGTAGTAGTGCCAAAAACTCAGTATTCTCAGTTATATCAACCAATTCACCGTTTTGTTTAAATTTCGTAAAATATGGCGCATGCTTTTTGTTTTCCCACGTATCAATAAAAAAATCCGCTTTGGATAAAAACTTGCGAGCGCTTGAATCTCCGGAAATTTTATAATCGATGTAAACCCTCAAAAACGTCCTTATTGCGTCAAATGAGAAATTACTGTTTTGATTTTCTTTATCAATATAGATTTTTCCGGTTGCAGAATTAATATAAAACCAGTCGGGAGGAAGATTAATACAGGTAAGTTTACTTGATTCGCTCAAATAATAATAAGAACTGTCAATTAATTCTTTCCAGTTATTCTCACTGTCATATTTTGAGAATAATCTGTAAGCATACGGACTGAAATAAGAAGGATTAATTTCGATATTTTCGTTCTGTCCCTGTTTTACTCCGGAAATCAAAATTCTTTTTCCGTTTATCAGCTTTGTTTCATGCTGCCAAATATCCGGTAAAAGATACTCTGCTTCACCTAAATAATAATCCTCGTTCCACTGAGTTCCTGCAAGAAGCAAAGCTGTCGCAATATCAATGTCTGCGTCCGAAGCAGTATTGTCATCAATTGTACCCCAACTTCCGTCATCTCTTTTGCCCCAAAGCCAAGAATACAATCTGTCAGATTTTCTTCTTAAGTTATCATTTGACCATGTATAAACCTTTTTGAAAGTTCCGTGGTCATTTGCCAAAACAGCCCTTAGCATGGCATAAGCTTGACCTTCAGAAGTAGTTATGCTGTTTTTTTGGTAATCTATAACTCTTCCGTCATCCTGAATAAAAGTTTTTTTATAATAATTCCAGGAATCCTCAAGAACATTTGAATCATCATACTCTACCCCCGAACAAACCCAGAGGGGCAACAAAAAAGTTAAAAGTATAGCCAAAAAAGCCAGCTTAACTTTCAACACTTTTATAACCTCATAATAAGGTTGACAATGAAGTCATGCTTCAATGATGCCTGATAATCATCTACCTGATACATCAAGCCCACGCCAAATCTACCGTCCTCATTGAATTTAAGTGACGTTGAAGCGCCCCAGATAAAATCAGAGCCGTCATGAGAAATCGTTTGCTGACCTAAATATCCGTATAAATAATATTTGGTATTGAGCGGGCATACTGTCCCTCTCATATGCATAGCAAACTTGTTAGCAAAGATATATTCAGGACTGAAGTATCCGCCAAACCTGTGATACTTAAATCCTCCATCGCTTCCAAGCGGTGTAGATGCCAGCGAAGCTCCGCCAAATTCTGAATGGTCTTCATTATATCCAGCGTAATAAAGAGTGTATTCACTAGAAAGCAAATCAAGTATTCTGCCTTTAGGTCTTGAATAAATAACCTTTCCGAATCCGAAAATGCCTTCTTTATAGAAGTTGACTGCAGTAGCTACGCCGTTTGTGAATCCAAGATTAAATCCGCCGTAATTATAAAAGAACTGAGGCAATCTAAGTCCGTATCCCATAAGGAATTTGTAATCGGCGACCTGACCAACCGTCATATTTCTTAAAGGACCGACAACAGGGCGCAAGCCGGTTGAACTGAGCATTGTCTGTTCTATATTAGTTTTGGTAAAACCGCCGTTGAAGCTCAATGCATCATTTACATAAAGTTTGAATAAAGCTTTAGCCGTTAACATCTGCTGAGCATTTGAAAAATCCTTATAGCCTAATTCGGTGTCAAACGTGAATTTTCTGAAAGGTCTTCCTTCAAGTCCTATCGTATATTCTCTTGCAGTAGTTTTTGCTCTGTCATTATAGTAAGGTGTTACGTTAAATCCGGCTTTTGCCTTAATATTGGATGTTACAACATCAGATACTTCAAACCCGTACCTTCTGAAAGAAAGTTCGTTATTAACATCGCCTTTTTGATGATGATATTGGAATATCGGATCAAGTTCGATTTTTAATTTCATATCAAGGGCTTGTCTTAAATCTCTGGCTTTAGCCAAACGATTGCCTTTTACTAAAGGATAAGCATCGTTATACATACCCATTTTATAAAGTGCAACGGCTTTTTCATATTTGATTCTATCTGTTAGAGGCAACGTATCAAGAATTTTAAGTGCCTTGAGAAAATCTTCGATTGAAATGTATGTAATAGCCAAGCCGAGTTTAACTTCTTCATCATTCGGATTCGAAGCATACAGCCCCTCAAATGCTTCTTTGGCTTTTATAAGTTTATTTTCACCAATATAAATATAAGCTATACCGACTTGTGCTCTTAAAGAGTACTCCGGATAATTCAACAGCGCACGATAAAACTCTTTTGATTTTCCGTACATTTCGGCAAACCTGTATGCTTCCGCAATGCCATACAACACGGCAGGATTACTTTCATAGTCTGAAACCGAGAAATAGTAATCAAGAGCCGTTTTGTAATCATCCGAGTATAAATAAACATCACCCAAAAGCTTTTTAATATCGTTATTTTCAGGATGCATTGAATATGCGTTAGCAAGAATTTCTTTAGCTTCCTGAAGTTTGTTCAAAGCTATGAGAGCTCTTGAAAATTTGGTAACCAAATTAATATTTTGAGGATTTCTGTTCATTTCAGAATTCAAAATATCAATAGCAGTTTGATAATCATCAAGAGCAAGGAAAACATCAGCTAATGATTCCTGTACTTCAGGGTCATAAGGGTAGTTATTACTCAAATTTGTAAAAATATCTCTGGCATCTTCAAACTTACAACCAAGTATATATGCTCTTCCGAGCTTTTTCATAACAAAAGGATCATTCGGTTTTAAAGTCTGAAGTTTGTTAACTGTTAATATCGCGTTTTCGTATTCTTTCTGAGCAAGATATACATCAGCTAAAAAGCCCAGCAGCTCAATGTTATTAGGCTGTTGATTGACTAATCCTTCAAGTATGGACTGAGCTTGATCATAATCATTAAGTCCCATGAGAGCCTTCGCCATTTTGAAACTAAGCTCTTTATCATCGGGTTTAATTTTCAGAGCTCTTCCGATTACATCAACAGCCTGAGGAAATCTGTTTTCAGCAAGACAAATATCTGAAAGAGCATTTAAGGTGTCATAATCTTCCGGATACATTCTTACAAGTTCCATGAATACATTTTCAGCCTGTCTAAAATTTTGTCCGGCAAGATAGAAATTTCCAATCTTAACCTTAGTGGCTCTTATTTGTTCATCGGTCAAGCTATTTTGTTTTAATGCCAAATACCTTGTAAGATATCCTGCTGCAGCATCATAGTTTTCCAATGCAGAATTGATATCAGTCAGATATTTTAAAATTTCAACATGATTTGGATATATATTTATCAGATATTTAAATTCTCTGTTGGCAGATTGATAATCCTGCGCATAATAGTAGCTCAAGCCCAATTTTTTTCTCATTGCATGGTCTTTCGGACTAAGCCTGACAAATTTTGAAAGAGCCTCTGACGATTCCGTAAACCTTTCAGCTCCCATATACGCATCCGCGACAGACTTTAAGACTCTTTTATTATTAGGCTGACTTATCAAAATTTGTTCGAATAAATCTGCCGCTTTATTAAATTTATGCTGTGCCATGTAAATATTGGCCAGTTTTTCCTTTAAAAGGTTATTACCGGGATTTAATGCAAGAATTTTTTCAATTACCGGAGCCGCTTCATCCAGTCTTTTTTGTGCAAGATAACTGTTAGCAAGACCGGTTAAAATTGTCAAATTATTGGGGCTGCAATTTGCTAAATACTCAAACTGAACGCTTGCTGCACTGAAATTATGCGCAGCCATATAGACATCAGCAAGTTTTTTTCGTAAAGCAAAATCATTAGGTCTTTGATTTACCATCTTTTGAAGTGCTCTTGAGGCATTAACCCAGTCTTTTCTTTGCAGATATACATCCGCGGAAGAAGAATATTTCTTGGTATAAGATTTGTTTTGAGCCGATTTTTGAGATGAACCGGTGCCGCCTTTTTGCAGCAGAGCTAATTTGTTTATTTTTGCCTGATATTGAGGGTCGCCTGTTTGCGCATAAAGCTTTTTGTTAAGCTCTATTGCCTTCAAGTAATATTTGTTTCTTTCCAAAAAAGCCGCATAGGACTTCATTATTTGGGTATTGTTTTTATAATTGCTCATAAGAGTTTCATAGGCTTCAAATACAAGCTTATGATCTTTCATTTTTTCCGATGTTCTGGCTAAACCCATCAAAGCGTCATAATTGTTCCAAGAAAGTTTTTGAGCCGTGAGATAATATTTTTTAGCTTCGCTATACTGTCCTTTTTGCTCAAACTCTTTTCCCATACTTATGTTATAAGATAAATTTTTGTCCTGAGGTATAATAGACTGAGCTCTCACCTCTCCATAACACAAAGAAACGGCAACCAGAAAAAGCAATGATGCTTTTGCACAAAATCTTTTCATATATCCCCTTTAATCCTTTAAAATTACCTTTTCATCCTATACAAATTATAAATAATTTAACATATTAAGCAAAATTTAAATACACTTTAATTAGCCTACTTTATCAACCGGACGGCTAAATTATTTTTGTTGAATTTGGATAAGCCTTTAAAATTCAGTTATAATTTAGCATTTCAGATTTACTGAAAAAACTTTATTTTGTAATAAATATGTAAATTATTATTAATATATTGTACTACATTAGAAGTACATATGTTAAAAAAAATAACGAGAAATTAACAATAAAGAAAAGACAGACTGAAAGCCTGTCTTGGAGTAGGAATAAGAGTAAGAAATTATTAAATTAAAATAAGTTGGTTAAATTTATATTTGACAAAATATTGTTAGCAGCTGCAAGTACTACGGGATTGTATCCGTTCATGATTGTGTCATCGCCTTCGTTACCGTACATTTCAGCATTTCCGGGATTGATTAACAAATCATTTCCGCAGTTACCGAACATTGTAGCGCCTGCATAATTTATCAATGTGTCATTTCCCTGACATCCGTACATTGTAGCGCCGCCCCAGTTGACAAGAAGGTCATCGCCGTATCCGCCGAATAAAGTGGCTCCGCCGTAGTTAGCTAGGATGTCGTTTCCGTCACCACAGTATAAATCTGCGCTACCGTAGTTAGCCATTACATCATCGCCTTCTTCTCCATATAGAGAGGCATTTCCATAATTGACCATCACGTCGTTTCCGCATCCGCCTCTGAGCATTGCGTCACCGTAGTTGACCATAATGTCATTGCCGCCTTCACCGTACATCTCTGCGTTAGCACGGTTAATCATTGTATCTGTGCCTTCGCCGCCGTACATAAGGGCATTTCCATAGTTATGCATTTTGTCGTTGCCGTCCTGTCCAAACATGGTGGCATTCCCGTAATTAATGATGGTGTCATCTCCGCCGCCGCCGAAAATAGTAGCATTACCTAAACTAGGTGGGCACGTTTGAACCGGAGGGGACGGACATGCTGCTTGCTGTTGAACAGCATAGTTGGATTGGTTTACTAGGGTCATGATAAATCTCCTTTTAAAATTCTCCTAAATGCATATTAGTAAAATAAATAATCTATATCCTAAAAATATATGCTATATATACTTAAAAACAAAAGTATATATAAAATTGCTAAAATATATACTTTTTGTTTAGAAAACTTTACATTTTTTTACAATTAAATATATCTCTGTATTATTTTGAACTTCTTTATCCGCATCAAAAAAGCTCTTTGACGTTAAAAGCAGTTTGGTTAACCAAACTGCTTTTAATAAAAAATGTAAATTTCAACTTATATTAATTGAAAATCGCCGTGCTTTTCTATATGTTTGGCAAGTCCGCCTTCTTCAAGAATTTTAATCATAACATCAGGTAAAGGCGTGATTTTAATGTCAATTTTTTGCGTGAGGTTCTTCACAATACCTTTTTCGATATCAACCGCCAGTTCATCGCCTTCTTCTATCAAATCTGTGTTGCATTCTATTAACAGCAAACCGATATTAATAGCATTACGGAAGAATATTCGGGCAAAAGATTTTGCCAAAACACCGTTAACACCTGCCATTTTGATTATTGTGGGAGCATGTTCGCGTGAAGACCCTAATCCAAAATTCCTTCCCGCAACGACAAAATCTCCTTTTGACATTTTCTGGGCAAATTCCGGATTTGCATCTTCAAGTACGTGCTTAGCCAGTTCAGGCAAATTTGTTCTCAAATGAAACAGTCTGCCGGGCGCAATATGATCTGTCGTAATATCATCACCGAATTTCCATGCAAAGCCTTTTTTAACAGCCATTTTACTTTCCTCTTAGCTTATATATTTTTCAAAAGGATAAACTCTGGGTGCATAATATGAATTAACTATTTCTCTCGGGTCGGAAATGAATCCAGTTGTCGCACTGTATGCCGCTGTTGCGGGTGAACATAAATATATCTGTCCTTTGGGATTTCCCATTCTTCCTTGGAAATTTCTGTTTTGTGTTGACAAACAAACTTCGTCATCTGCGAGAATACCCGAATGAACTCCAACGCAGGGACCGCAACCCGGTGTCATCATTGATGCTCCTGCCTCAACAAATGTCTTTACGAGACCTTCTTTTAAAGCTTGTAGGAAAGTCTCTCTTGATGCCGGTATAATTATCAAACGGGTATCAGGATTGACTTTCCTGTCTTTCAGCACCTGTGCTACCACCCTTAAGTCTTCTATTCTGCCATTTGTACAGCTGCCTACAAAAACCTGATCAACTTTGACACTGCGCAGTTTATCAACTGTCGACGTATTATCAACTCCATGAGGACACGAAACTGTCGGTTCGAGTTTTGTTACGTCAATCTCGATAATCTTTTCATATACCGCATCTTCATCAGGCTTGATTTCTACATAACAATCCGCCCTACCTCTGGAAGCTAAATACTCTTGGGTAACGGTATCGGATGCAATTAAGCCCACTTTTGCACCTGCTTCTACAGCCATATTAGACAAAGTAAATCTGTCCGACATTGACATGTTTTCTATTGTCTCACCGCAAAATTCAAGGGCTTTATATGTCGCACCGTCAGCTGTTATCAAACCTATTAAATGAAGAATTAAATCTTTCGGAAAAACTCCCGCTTGAAACTTGCCTTTAACTTCGATTTTTATGGTTTCCGGAACCTTAAGCCAAACTTTACCGAGAGCCATAGCGATTGCAACATCAGTTGAACCCATACCTGTGGCAAAAGAACAAAGAGCACCTGAAGTACAAGTATGGGAATCAGCTCCTATAACGACATCACCGGGATTAACAAAGTCCTCAACCAGTCTTTGATGGCATACTCCTTCGCCTACATCGGAAAGATATGCACCAGTTTGCTTAGCATATTCCCTTAAAATATTATGAGCATTTGACAATTCTTTTCTTGGACTTGGTGCTGCGTGGTCTATAAAGAAAATAGTTCTTTCGGGGTTATTCAGCTTTTCAAAACCCAGTTTTTTTAATTTTTCAACTGTTAAGGGACCTGTTCCGTCCTGTACCATTGAAACGTCAACTGTTGATATTACAAATTCTCCCGCAATGACTTCTTTTCCGCAGTGCTTTGAAATAATTTTTTCGGCGAGTGTCTTTCCCATTTTCTATCCTCATAAATTTGAATCGAGTAATTAAGTTTGACCTGCTTCAGTTTTTTCTTTTTCTTTACGTTTTTCTATACGTTTCTTGAGTTCTCCGGTGGGCATATAATAAGGAGTAACGGTCATTATTTTTGCTGCTATATCCGGATAATCATATATAAACTTAAGTTCTACATCTGTTAAAGGTTGTTGTGTATGAACGTTTGCATAACGGGCAAGTTCCAGAATATTTCTTGCTTCATCCTCGTCATGGAATTCCAGTTCAAGCTTTTCATAAACATTTCTGAACCCTTTTACTCCTGCATATTCACCGACTGTTATCATTCTGCCGGTTTCTACAATTTCAGGTTCGCCTCTGCCAAGTTCTTCATAATCATAGAGTTCATAATTTCTTCTGTCTTTCAATGCACCGTCGGCATGAATACCTGATTCATGAGCAAAAGCATTACTTCCGACTGCAGGTTGGTTTATTGGCAGAGGTACTCCAAAAGCGTAAGATGTATATTTTGCAAGCTTCCAAGCTTTGCTCAAATCTATACGGGGATCAAGCTGGTATTTCCCTTTTATTCCGCTTGATTTAAGTATGGAAAGCAAACAAGACACTAAGTCAGCATTGCCAGCCCTCTCACCCATTCCATTTATTGCCGTATTAATATAAGCATCGCAACCTCCATCTACAATACCCTTAGCTCCCATTATTGAATTTGCAACTGCCATGCCTAAATCATTATGGAAATGAGTTTCTACCGGAATACCTACTGCAGATGCCAGAGAATTAAGTCTCGAATATGCACTGTACGGATCATCATATCCTAAAGTGTCACAGTATCTTATTCTTTGCGCTCCGGCATCACGAACTTTTGTTGCAAATTTTATAAGGAAATCCAAATCTGTTCTGGAAGCATCTTCGGCATTAACACCTATCATTTGTGCTCCGCAGGTTTTCGCGGCTTCTACCGCTTTTACGGCTTGCTCGATTATATCGTCACTGTTTTTTTTGCCTCTGAATTTGCCCTGTATCATCTGTTCAGAAGTAGAAATAGATAAATTTACATGTTTCAAACGCGGAACATTTTGGAATGACTGGAATACGTCGCTTTCCAATGCTCTCATCCAACCGCTTAAAACGGTGTTAGAAATAATGCCTCTGTCAACCAATTCCAGATTGGCATTTAAATAATTAATTTCGTGTTTTGTGTTTGGAAAACCGAACTCAGATTGAGTTACGCCCATTTCGTTGAGCAGGAAATTAATCATGGTTTTTTGAAGTTTTGCCAAACCCAGTCTGGAAGTTTGAACTCCGTCCCTGTTGGTCACATCTACGATGTAAATGGTATTGTGGCCTTTTTCCATTTCTTTCTCCTTCAAAATCAGGGGCTTTATTAATTTTTTTGCCTCAAGAGTAATGATACTTCTTCAATTAAGATTATACACATAAAACAGATTTGAAAAAATATTTTTTTACAATTGAAATGAGTAAGAAGATGCGTAAAAATTCGATTTTTCCAAAAAAATCAGAATTTTTACGTCTCCCTAATTAAATTTCAAAAAAATTTGTGTAAAAATAAATATGAGGCAAGGTTTTTTATTAAAAATAATTCAGTTTTGTAATAAATTCCTTTATCTAAACGGTATTCCGAAATTCACATTTCGGATAATCCTATTCATAAGTTACTTATAAACTGCAAATGGAGTCGTAAATGGGCGAGTCAGGCGAATTAATAACAAAACTTAGAAATATAGCAATTATAGCTCACGTTGATCATGGCAAAACAACCCTCGTGGACTGTATGCTCAAACAAAGCGGAATATTCAGGGACAATGAAGTTGTTCAGGAACGTGTCCTGGATTCAAACGACCTCGAAAGAGAAAGAGGCATAACTATTTTGTCCAAAAACATCTCAATAGATTATAAGGATTATAAAATTAACGTTGTTGATACACCGGGGCACGCCGATTTCGGCGGAGAAGTTGAACGTGTTCTCGGTATGGTTGACGGAGCTCTTCTTGTAGTTGACGCGGCAGAAGGACCAATGCCGCAAACAAGATTTGTATTATCAAAAGCCGTTCAGTTAGGTTTAAAAATCGTTGTCGTAATCAATAAAATTGACAGACAGGGAGCTGAACCGCACAACGCGCTGGATAAAGTTTTTGACCTTTTTGTGGAACTGACCGATAATCCTGAAATTCTTGATTTTCCTGTTGTTTATACCAGCAGCACACTCGGTATTGCTAAACATGAATTGGAAGACAATGCCGAAGATTTCGCACCTCTTTTTGAAACAATCATCAAATCTATTAAACCGCCTAAAGGTTCTTCGGATAAGGTTCTTCAGTTCCATGTTACAACACTTGATTACAGCGATTACCTGGGAAGAATTGCCATTGGCAGAGTTCATAACGGAACAGTAAAAAACAACGAACAGGTAAGTCTGATTACCAGAAGCGGCATTGTTACAAGAGGAAAAATATCAAAACTTTTAGGCTTTAAAGGACTGAAAAGGATAGATATCGACGAAGCATATGCCGGAGAAATCGTCGCTATAGCAGGTTTCCCCGAAATACAAATAGGTGAGACCGTTTCTTCATTGTCAAATCCTGAAGCTCTCCCCTTAATTGCAATCGATGAACCGACTTTACAAATGAACTTCTCTGTTAACAACAGCCCCTTTGCTGGACAAGAAGGTAAATATGTAACTTCAAGGCAAATAAGAAGCAGATTATACAAGGAACTGGAAAAAAATGTCAGTCTGAGAGTTGAAGATACTGATAATACAGATGTTTTTAAAGTCAGCGGACGAGGAGAACTTCATCTCGGCATACTGATAGAGACCATGCGAAGGGAAGGCTATGAGTTTCAGGTAAGCAAACCTGAGGTAATATACAAAGAAAAAAACGGCATCCAGCTCGAACCTTTTGAAAATCTGATTGTTGATGTACCGGATGCATTTTCCGGAAACTGCATTGAAAAACTTTCACAGAGAAAGGGTTCTATGCAAGATATGCAGTCAAACGGCATCAGGACAATTATGAACTTTCATATTCCCGCAAGAGGACTTATCGGCTTCAGAGGCGAATTTATCAGAATGACTAAAGGCGAAGGCATTATGTATCATTCTTTCCTTGAATACAGAGAACTTGCAGGCGACATTCAAAACTTACGAAACGGTTCACTCATAGCGTATGAAGACGGTGAAGCCGTAACTTATGCCCTTCAGCAATTTGAAGACAGAGGGATATTTTTCATTACACCGAAAACACGCGTATACAGAGGCATGATAGTCGGAGAAGCTAACCGTCCGCAGGATTTGGTGTTAAATGTCTGCAAAACAAAGAGACTTACTAATATGAGAAGTTCAACAGCCGAAGTAATGGTAACAATGCAGTCAGCCAGAGAAATGTCTCTCGAAGAATGTCTTGAATACATAAAAGACGACGAGTTGGTAGAAATTACTCCCGAAAATATCAGGATAAGAAAAGCAAATCTGGATTTATGATTTATTCGGACTAAAGTAATTTTTAATCCCCAAAACGAAACACTTGATTAGAATTTTTTATTTAAGTAATATAAATACAGTCTTAATTTAAATTTCGAGGATAAAACAAATGGCAAAACAATGTGAAATATGCGGTAAAGGTTACCTTTCAGCTAATAAAGTCAGTTTCTCAAACAAACATTATAAATACCGCCAAATGCCAAACCTTCAATTAGTTAAAACCTGTCTTAACGGCACGGTTAAAAAGCTTAAGGTTTGCACATCCTGTATCAGAGCAAATAAAGTTCAAAAAGTATTTTAGTCTCCTGTATACAGTTGTAATTAACAGGTAGAGTTTAATAAAATGACTAATTTTAGCCTGCCTATAAAAGAGTATAAAAGCAGTATTAGAAAAGTTTCGTTTTCTGAAAATTTATACGCGGGCGGTGATAACAGTTTGGTTTTTCTGCATGGCGAAAACAAATTCGGTAATATCCCTCTCATTGCGCTTGAAATTCTTTTTAACGGCAATGAAAAAGTTTCTCCTGTTCTTCTTGAAGAATGGCAAAATAACAATATCGGAAAGTTGTCCAAAACGGACTGCGATATGCTTGCAGTTAAATTCAATCTCAATCAGGACGAAAAAGTAGAAAAACAAATAATTAAGGCAAAAGAATTCCTGAATGAAATTTCAAAAAAAGCTCAAAAGCCATTGATTATAAGAGGATGCGGAAAAGACGAAACAGACATAAAACTATTGCCCGAACTGGCTTTAAGCACCGATAAAAAATGTACTTTCGGTTGTATTACGGAAGACAATTACAGCCAAATAGTCCCCTCTCTCATTGAAGGCGGACATAACGTCATCGCCCAAACCCCGATTGACATCAATCTTGCCAAACAGCTTAATATTTTGCTAACCGAGGCAGGAGTTGAGCCGAACCGTATTTTGATTGATCCTACTACCGGAGCTTTAGGTTACGGACTTGATTATGCTTACAGTATGACGGAAAGAATCAAACTGGCGGGACTTGAAGGCGATAATATGCTCAACATGCCGATTATCAGCTTCGTGGGTGAAGAATCATGGAAAACAAAAGAAGCCAAATCACAGGACACACCGCCTGAATGGGGTAATATAAAAGAAAGAAGCATTATCTGGGAAGCCCTGAGTGCAGTTTCAATGATATGCGCAGGAGCTAATGTTGTTGTTTTGAGACATTCACAATCCCTAACCAAAGTTAAAGGGTTTATAAATAACTTAAAATTTCTATAAAGTAATCTGAATATGAAAAAATTAACCGGATTAGAAATCTTCAAATATCTGCCGGGCGGGCAAAAAACGCAAAACGCAAACTGCAAAAAATGCGGATTTCCTACCTGCATGGCTTTTGCCATGAAACTTGCCAAAGGCGAAACCCAAAGCGAAAAGTGCGAATATCTACCCTCAGAATTAAAGGAAATTCTTGAAGATTCTTTGAGAAAACCGCAGGAAGAGATTTCGTTCGGACCTGATGGAAACGAATACGCAATCGGAGGTGAGATTGTTCTTTTCCGCCATGATAAAAAATTCGTCAATCCAACCTGTATTGCAGTTAAATTAGTCTCATCGGATAAGGATTTTGTGAAAAAATTATCACAAATTACATCTTACTGCGTGGAAAGAGTGGGTGAGAACCTTAAAATTTCAGCAGTTGCCTTATACGATGATTTAAAACCTAACAAAGTATTCACAGAACAAGCAGAAAAAATATGCGGTTTAAATATCCCTTTGATACTTGTTTCATCAGATTTAGAGCTCATAAAGAAAACTCTTGAAAAAATTAAAGAATATAAGCCGCTTGTTTATTTAAAAGGAGCATCCGAAGATGACTTAATATCCCTTCAACATGATTTTTCAGTACCGCTTGTAATTTCCTCCAAAAATATTAAAACATTAATGCAGCTGTCAGAAAATCTTGCCGAAAAAGGTTTAAGTAATTTTGTTCTAAACTTAAGCCCGACAGAAAGCTGTGAATTAATCGAAAACCTGACATATCTTAGACGGCTAGCGGTTGAAGACAAATTCAAACCCGCAGGCTTCCCTGTCATCAATTTTCTTGATGAGATCGAACTTGAAAATAATGATGACATGGATAAAACGCTTATTTGCGGTTCATTAATCTGCAAATACTCAAATGCTCTTGTTCTGGACTTCTTTAACGAAGCGGCAGTTTATTCCCTTTTGACTTTAAGACAAAATATTTTCATTGACCCCGAAAAACCCCTTCAAATAGATGCCAAAGTCTACCCGATAGGCGAAACGGACAAAGATTCCCCCGTTATAGTTACTACAAACTTTGCCTTGACATATTTCACGGTTGTTAGCGAAATTGAATCATCGGGAATTCCTGCATATCTTTTAATAACTTCATCTGACGGAATGAGCGTTTTAACGGCTTGGGCGGCTGATAAATTCACAGGAGAAATAATCAAAAAAGCAGTAAATGAATACAAAATTACGGAATTAATAAGCCATAGAAAAATGATAATTCCCGGTTATGCTTACAGCCTGAAAACCGAAATTGAAGAAGAACTTCCGGATTGGGAAATCATAACAGGACCGAATGAAGCCGTTGATTTGCCTGACTTTTTGAATAAATACATTAAGACTTGTGTTTAGCAGGTTTTTTCCCGTACTTTTTCTTGTGTTTATGTTTCTTTAGGTGTTTTATTTTGGCTTTTTGGGCTTTATAACATATTTTGCAGGGTTTTGCACCATATACTTCTTTGGCTCTTTGCAAAGATGTTTTTATACATGACTTACAGTTTCTAACTTGAGAACACGTTACTTTGTGGTATGTATGACTTTTTATATTGACAACTGCATACTCATCCGCAAAAGAAACCTGAAAACCTGCTAAAAATAATGTAATAACTGCCGAGAAAATAAACTTAAACACTCTTTAAGCCTTTAACTTCATATATTTTTATGGGTATTGCCTTACCTTTTACGGTGCATTCAGCAAGGTAAACCGCTTCCACTTCATTCTGTACGTCATTATAAGTAGATTCGCTGATAATTATATGAGTTTTGTATTCTTTGTTTAGTCCCTCAATCCTTGAAGCAAGGTTGACATTATCTCCGATAACTGTATAGTCAATCAGTCTTGGTGAACCCATGTGTCCTACTATCATTTCTCCGGTATTTATTCCTATACCAATATCCAGCTCGGGTTTTCCTTCTTCTTTCCATTTTTCGTTAAGCCCCTTAAGACTTTCCATCATTTCAAGAGCGGTTTTAACTGCCATTAAGGCATGGTCATGCATCGGAACGGGGTCACCGTAGAAAGCCATTACCGCATCTCCGATATATTTGTCAAAGGTACCGCTGTTTTTAAGGACAATTTCGACCATTTCGGTCATGTATTCATTGAGCTGTTCTATGACTTTGTCAGGAGAAGTATTCTCAGAGAGTGTTGTAAACCCTCTAATATCAGAAAACAGAACAGTCATTAATTTTCGTTTACCCTTCTGTGAAATAAGTTTAGGGTTTTTAAGAATAACATTCAACAGCTGAGGAGAAAGGAATTTTCCGAAGAGATTTTCAACTTCTTTCTTTTCATGTTCTTTAATGTAGATTTTATAAATATAGCTTCCGATTGCCGCCAGGGACATAAATATCAACGGATAGACCATATTTACGGACAATCTGACGGAAGGATTAACAAATAAAAATATTGAAAGCAGTATAAATAAAAACACAATGAGCATTGAATAGTAAACACTTACAACTATTGATTTTGCTCTGATATTAAAAGCTACAACCGCACCGCAAAAAACAAGGGCAATCAATAAGTCCATGATAGGTGGTAATCTTTTTATAAACTTCCTTGCTTTTGGGTTTGATTTATCAGCATCATTCAAAATATTATCTGTTGCCGTTGCTATTATTTCCGGACCCGGATATGCCATCTCCATAGTTGTTGCATGAATATCGCTTCCGGTAGAATTTTGTCCGACTATAACTATTTTGTCCTTAAATTCTTCGGGTGAAATTTTGTCATAATCGCTGATTTCTTTTATCAGCCCTTTCGAATAAGCCACTGTCAAAATAACTTTAGCAATAGGAATGCCTTTGTAAGTCCCCCCTTTACCGTGCCAATTTATTAAAAATCTCCCTTTGCTGTCAATGGGAATTTCTCTTTTTCCAACGATTATTTTATTCTTCTTTAGAATAACCGACGATTTTTCTTTTTCGGGAAGAACCGACAAAACAGTTGCCAAAGGTAGCGAAGGCAAATAAAAAGTTCCGTTTTTTGTAACCACTCTATACAGAGGCACATGGTATCTTGCAGTTGCATTTTCGCTTGATTTTAAATTAATAACTCCTACACTGCGGGTATTTTCCAATAGTGAACCCAAAATTGAGCTAAAATTATAGAAAGTTATATTATCAAAGAGAGATGTTTTGGTTTGAGAGCAGGGATCCATGTTTTTAACCGTATTGTCATCAACTCTTAAAATCAGATTTTTTTGAAGACTAGGCGCATCAACATAACCGGCAAACTTTTTCTCGAGAAATTCGTACCTGCAGCCCCTTAATGCTCCAGAATAAGCTTTTTCTTCTTTCAGCAGCTCTTTCTGTCGTTTCAATAATTTTTTCTTATAGCTTTTTAAATAATTCAGAGATTTTTCCTTTTCAACAGCATTAACTGATGAATCATCAAGGAGAGTTTTCATATTTGTTCCAAAAGTTTTCGCTGCGGGGGAATTGTTTTTGCTGCTTAAGAAGTAATCAACAACTTTTTGTATTCCTTTTCTGTCTTGTTCCGATATAGTTTTGCCCTCGTCAAAAAAACTTATTAGTGACAAGAAATAATCTATCTGTGTTTTTTGCGTATTTATTATTTTTAAATAATCAATTATTTTCTCTTTGTCGGAAATAAACAATGCCGGCCTTGTCAAAGCAATTCCGAGAACTATATTCTGATCTATTATGGAATTGGTGAAAATAGCATCCGAAACCTTGTTCTGACTTGCTTCTCCTTCCATTCCCTCAAATTTAATATCAAAAGCCATAACTTTAGGCTTACCCTGTTCAACAAAATTGACCACATCCCCAAATACCCTTCTGCTCCAGGGCCATCTTCCTATACCGAGTTGAGGATATTTAGACAGCCTCTGGAATGAATAATCATCAGCATTTAAAAGTATAATATCGGGATCGGCTTTTTTAAACTTTGAACTCATTGGTTTATTATCGACAGCTAACTGAGCTCTCCAGTCATAGGTCAAAATTTCAATACTTTCTAATAATGATCTTAACCCTAGAAGCCAGATGACAAACAATAAAAGACCGACCAGAATACCGACCGTAAATTTTTTGGATAATTTATAACGCATAAATTTCCGGTTTCGTAATTACAACTATAATAATAAATTTGTTGCGTTTTGCCTAAATTTTTTTTTGTTTTCCATAGATACCCCCGCCTAAAGGCGGGGTTCTTTTATGCATTTTACAGCTGAACTTT
>CAZXPD010000049.1:0-17580 GCA_964643065.1 uncultured Gammaproteobacteria bacterium
ATCTTTATAATGTTGCTCTCAAAAAGCCGATTGATAAAACCTACGGAAAACTTGCCGCAATAGGACAAAAACATGGCGTTGACGTTCTGCCCGACATTAAATATAATTCAAACTCCCGCGGTATGATAATTGGTGCGCTTGTTAAAATTAAAAGATGAATTTTCATTTGTTAAGTTTTATTAAGTACAAATTACATAGTTATACACCCTTTTAGATTAGGTATTTTTAATATGTTTAACAAAATGTAAAAATTACATTTAAAGAAGGATTTTACAAATTCCAATTCAAGTGCTACATTAGTCATATGTATAACAAAATAAAGGTAAGTTTTATGTCTGACAAAAGTATATTTTCATTGTTTAAGAGTGATTGTGTTGTTTCAGAAAATAAAAAGAAAGGCTTCACATTAGCTGAAGTTCTGGTTACTTTGCTTGTTATCGGCGTTGTCGCCGCGCTTACCATCCCGCAGCTCATACAAAGTACCGCGAAAAATGAATACAAAGCAGGACTTAAAAAATCACTTGGCGCTCTTAATCAGGCGTTAGCCCTTAATATTGCTCAGAACGCTCAGGAAGCCAATGATGCAACTATATCCAGCGCTGCAACTTTAGGAGATTATTTTGGCAGAAGAATGGTTGTTGTCAGCGGAGCCGGCACAGCTGATTTTTTCACGGCTGACGGCACTCAGTATACGTTTGCAAGATCAGCTGCATGTGCGCAAACAGGGCAGAGTATTGATACTGCTACTTGCAGTGTTCTGGTTGACGTTAATGGTAATAAAGCTCCTAATGCCTTGTCAACAGGGAACACAACAGGTACTTATGCTTATAATGACAGGTATCAGCTTGTTATTAGAAACAATCAAATTTTGCCATCAACTAACGCTACAAACACTGCAGCTGTCGGCGCTATTACAGAGCAGTAAGGGTTTTAAAATAAACAAAAAAGAACTTGCCTTTTTGGCAAGTTCTTTTCTGTTTAAATACTTCACATATGAAAAAATCAGTGTACAATTATCTTAATTGTGGAATATAAATAACTAATAAGTATCAATAAAGTGGAAAAGAGGTTTTATTTATGTCAAAAAGAAAAGGTTTTACATTAGCTGAAGTTCTGGTTACTTTGCTTGTTATCGGCGTTGTCGCCGCACTTACCATCCCGCAGCTCATACAGAGCACTGCGAAAAATGAATACAAAGCCGGAATTAAAAAATCACTCGGAGCTCTTAATCAGGCATTAGCACTTAACATTGCCCAGAACGCTCAAGAAGCCAATGATGCAACTATATCCAGCGCTGCAACTTTAGGAGATTATTTTGGCAGAAGAATGGTTGTTGTCAGCGGAGCCGGCACAGCTGATTTTTTCACGGCTGACGGCACTCAGTATACGTTTGCAAGATCAGCTGCATGTGCGCAAACAGGGCAGAGTATTGATACTGCTACTTGCAGTGTTCTGGTTGACGTTAATGGTAATAAAGCTCCTAATGCCTTGTCAACAGGGAACACAACAGGTACTTATGCTTATAATGACAGGTATCAGCTTGTTATTAGAAACAATCAAATTTTGCCATCAACTAACGCTACAAACACTGCAGCTGTCGGTGCTATTACGGAACAATAGAAGGTTTACATTATTTAACAATAATATGCCGTTTAATAACCGGCATATTATTGTTTTTAGGGGCTTTATTTAAATATTTAACCGTTCAAGCTCCAAAAATATTGTAAAATTGTTATATGTTAATATAAACAGGAATCATGTTTGCAGCTTTTGTATAAAAATTATAAAGGTTTTACATTGGCTGAAGTTTTGGTTACTTTGTTAATTATAGGTGTTGTGGCGGCTTTAACGGTTCCGCAGTTAATACAAAGTGTTGAAAGAAACGAAAATAAAGTAGCTTTAAAAAAAGCTTTGGGCGCTTTAAACCATGCTTTATCTTTAAATATGTCCCAAAACGGATTGGAGGCAAACGACAGCAGCATCAGCAATTCAGTGGATTTGGCTGATTTCTTCGGAAGAAAATTAAATGTAATAAGCGGTTCCGGCACAAGTTCAATATATGTAAATGACGGGATAAGATATACTTTTACAAGGAATGGTTCATGCAGTACTACTGATACAAATTATGCCGCCCCTGCCCAATGTTTTGTGCTTGTTGATATTAACGGGGAGCGAACACCTAATACCCTTTCCTCGGGAAATACGTCTGCTACCTATGACTTTAAAGACAGATATTATTTTGTAATTAGAAACAATGCAGTTCTTCCTTCCAACAGCGCGAGTGATTCGGTCGCCACGGCAGCTATATCTAATCAATAATTTACATACAGGATGTTGTTTTATTTGCTTATGTTTCTACGGCATTTTTGTTCAGTGTATTATTAAATTAATATTTTGGATGAATCACTCGTAGAGAAAGCATTAGATATGAAAAATTTTTTCTTTTACATAACCTTATTTTTGATTTTATTGTCATATGTACTGATATTAACAAGTGCCGACGGAGATTTATGGGCTAGATTGGCAGTAGGAAAGATCTATTCGCAAACAGGACATGTTTTAATGAATGATATATTTTCCTATACACCAACAAAAAGCATCTGGATTGATCACGAGTGGGGCTCGGGAGTGGTTTTTTATCAGCTTGTAAAAAATTTTGGCGATAAAGGTCTGATTTTTCTTCAGGCAATGTTAATGTTTGCTATTTTTTCAATAGTCTCGCAAATAATTAAACTTAACAACGATAAAAAAGACATTTCAAACCTAAATCTTCCTTTTTATCTTCTTTTGCTTTTTGCTTTCTCTATCGGAAATTGTTATATAGTCAGGTGTCAAATGTTTACATTTTTCTTTTTTACTGTTTGGTTATATACACTGGAAAGAATCAGACGGGGAGAAAACAGGCTGTTATGGATTTTTCCTGCAACTTCCGTTATTTGGGCAAATTTACACGGTGGCTTTGTAGCTGGTTTTGGACTTCTTCTAATTTATGCTTTAGGCGAAGCTTTAAATAAAAGACCTTTTAAAAAATATTTATTGATTTTAATTCCAACTGTTCTTGTTACCTTAATTAATCCTTACGGATTGAAATATTGGGCTTATATATTAGAAGCTACAACGATGTCCAGGCTTGGCATTACTGAATGGGCTCCAACTGATTTATTATTGTTTGAAAAATGGAAATTTTTCAGAATTTTTCTTGCATTAATTACAACCGGATTATTAATTAATTTTCTAAGAACAAAGCCTAAAATAAGAGACCTGGATTTTACAAAATATATTTTATTGTCTGTTACGTTATTTTTAGCTTTAAAACATATTAAGCATCAGCCGTTTTTTGTAATTACAGCAGGGAGTTTTTTGTACAATGAATTTTACTTAATGTTAAATTCTTTGGGAATTTGGTTAACTAAACTCGTTGGAGAAAAGCTTGCTTCTGTCTATAAAAAAACAATCGGTATTAGAGACATTCTTCTTTATTCGTCACTGATAGTTTTATGTATTTTAGAATTAATAACATTTCCGATGACATTAAAAATATCAGCTTCAATGTTTCCTCTGGGTTCAATTGAATTAATTAAAATGAATAAGCTGAAAGGAAATCTTGCAACGGTTTTCCATTGGGGCAGTTATGCGGCATGGAAGCTTTATCCGAATATATATATAGCTGAAGACGGCAGATACGAAGAAGTTTATCCTGTAAGTACGCACAATCTGGTTATAAATTTAAATTATCTGGCAAATGAAAAATGGTTTGACTTAGTAAGAAAGCATCATACTGATATTCTTTTATTAGATAAAAGAAATGTTTCATATATGGCTATGCATTTACCTGCCAGCAGAAAAGAATGGAAAGAGGTTTTTTCTGACGAAATAAGTGCTGTATTTCTTCCTGTTGACAAAGTTCCCAAAAATCTTATAGTTCCAAAGGAGTTATCTTACGATAAAATTGTTGAAGATAAATATGTAACTTCAATTGATTTTATGAAATGAGGATAATCAATGTCTGTAAAAGATTCTATTAATTTTTCAACAGTTTCTGATATAAGAAAAAAACTTATTAATAAAGAACTGAGCGCGAAAGAGCTTGTTGACTTTTCCTATGACAGAATTGATGAAGTTGAAGATAAAGTACAGGCTTTTAATTGTCTGACAAAGAACCTGGCTTATCAAACAGCTGCAATTGTTGATGAAAAGATTAAACAGGGTGAAAAATTGCCTCCGCTTGCCGGTATTCCGATAGGGATAAAAGATAATATTTGTATTAACGGGATAAAAACCACTGCAAGCAGTAAAATTTTGGAAAATTTTGTTCCGCCTTATGATGCAACTGTTATTAAAAAGCTCAAAGAGAATCTTGTTCCGGTTATCGGAAAGACAAATTTGGACGAGTTCGCTATGGGCAGTTCAACTGAAAACAGCGCGTTTAAAGTTACCAAAAACCCTTGGAATTTAAATTGTGTTCCCGGCGGAAGTTCGGGCGGTTCCGGTGCAGCTGTTTGCTCGGGCGAAACTTTTGTTTCATTGGGTTCTGATACAGGCGGAAGCATAAGGCTTCCTGCAAGTTTTTGCGGAATTGTCGGACTAAAACCAACTTACGGCTTAGTGTCGAGATTTGGATTGATTGCCTATGCCAGCAGCTTAGATCAAATTGGTCCTTTCGGCAGGTGTGTGGAAGATGTTGCTTTGGTATTAGAAGCAATAAGCGGATACGACGCAAGTGATTCAACTTCGGTTAATCAGGAAAAAGTTCAATACTCTTCCTTTTTAAAACAAGGCTGTAATGACTTAAAAGTAGGCGTTATATCAGAACTCTTGGCTGAAGGAGTTCAGCCTGAAGTAAAAGAAGCTGTTCTAAATTCTATCAAAACATATGAAAAATTGGGCGCCAAGATTGAAGAAATTTCATTTCCTCACAGTAAATATGCTATTGCGGCATATTACATCATCGCCACTGCCGAAGCAAGCGCTAATCTTGCGAGGTATGACGGAGTTAAATACGGATACAGATGCAATAATCCGGAAAGCTTAATGCAGATGTATACTCAAAGCCGTGCTGAAGGCTTTGGCGAAGAAGTTAAAAGAAGAATTATGCTTGGGACGTATGCACTTAGCTCGGGATATTATGATGCTTATTATAAAAAAGCTCAACAAATCAGGGCTTTAATCAAAAGAGATTTTGATAATTCATGGAAAAAGGTAGATGTGCTTGTCTGCCCCACGTGTCCAAGTACGGCATTTAACATTGGAGAAATGGTTTCGGATCCTTTAAGCATGTATTTAATGGATATTGGGACAATAACCGCAAATTTAGCAGGCATTCCCGGAATAAGTATTCCCTGCGGGTTTGCTAAAAAGGGATTGCCAATCGGTTTACAGATATTTGCCTCGCATATGCAGGAAGCTACACTTTTACAGGCAGCCTATGCTTTTGAGCAGTCAACTGATTATCATTTAAAAAATCCCGGTCTATAAAAGATGAAAAAATATGCTGTTTTATTATCAGTTTTTGCTTTATTGACATTAACAGCTAATAATTTGAGTTTAGGCATTTCCGGAAAACAGCAGGATATAAAAACTCCTGTCAAAATTGACGTTGAATCTGAGCTTTATCAAAAGGCAAGAATCGAATTAAATAAGTCTTTATATCAATCTTACCGGATAGTTGAACGGATTTCGAGGGCAAATAAGCTTGATGAATTCAGTTGGAGGATATATATACCATCAGGAACGAATAACAGTGATATAAATGCATATGCTGCAGACGGCAATTTAGTAGTTTTATTTCCTGTATTGGTAGATATTTTCTCTGATGATGTCTCTTCTCTTGCATTTATTATAGCTCATGAAATGGCTCACAATTATTTGAAACATCCCGCCAAATTTAAAAAATATGAGGAGCAGATTAAAGAAAAGTATAAAGAATTCGCTTCCCCTAAAGAGATGGAGGCAGAAGAAATTTTAAAAGAAAGATTTTTGCTTTCAGAGGCTATCGGATTCTGGAGTGCTTATTTTATTTATACTTTAAGAACAAAAGATTTCCAAAATGATATAAACAATGAGCAGGAATACATAAACGAAGATCTTTTTGGTTTTTCAAGAAAACTTGAATATGAAGCTGATAAAACTGCCCTTATTTATTTAATAAGAGCGGGATTTGATTTAAGTAAAGCTCCCAGATCATTTGAATTAATGGACAGACTTCCTGAGGCTGCTTATGAGCCTACGACTCATCCTTCTAATCAGAACAGAATCTGGCAAATAAAAAGCCTTTTAAAAGCTCTGGATATTCAAAAATTAAAGGAAGAAGGAACAAAAAACTTTAAGAATTCAAAACCTCTTACATACGAAAGATCTTTAGATAAAAAATCTCTAAAGATAAATTCAAAATGCGGTTCTTATGAAGATATAAATGAACCGTTTAAAAAACTCTTCGGGAAATAAGACAGAAGATGCGAAAAAATGTAATTTTTCTGCACCTTCTATATTTTACTTATGTTGTAAAATAGAACTGTTAAAATAGAGCAGATATATTTTGAGAGTTATTTTAATAGGTTACGGCGAGCTCGCTTCTTCTCTTTTGTTGGGAATACTCACATCAGGACATCAGCTTGTGGGCATTTTAAGATGGGAAAGAATAAAATACAATAACGTTTTTCTGGCGGCTAAGGATGTTATTTATCCTGATAAGCTTTCAGTGCTTATGCATAGCCACAATGTCCACGAAATTAAAGCAAAAAGTGTTAACAGCAAAGAATTTTGGGTACAAGCCGTTAAGCTTGAACCTGATGTAATAATAATAGGATCTTGGGGAGAAATTTTAAAGAAGAAAGCAATAATTCTTCCCAAAATTGCTTGTATTAATTGTCATCCGTCTTTATTGCCCAAATATAGAGGGCCGAACCCATATTCGGCAGTAATAAGGCAAGGGGAAGAGAAGTCAGGGATTACATTTCATCTTGTTGACGAGGGGATAGATACAGGTCCGATATTATTACAAAGAGAAGTTCTTATTTCACCAAATGATACCGGAGGAAGTCTGAGAAATAAATGCGCTTTTTTAGCAAAGCAGAATGTAAAACAATTGCTTGACAGCATTGAAAAAGGCAAGATTACTCCAACTAAACAGAATGAAGGACTTGCAAGTTACTTTCCTCAAATAATAGAAAATGATGCTTTAATAAATTGGAATAATTCTGCTGAATTTATTCATAACCAGGTACGCGGTTTAAGTCCTTGGTTAAAATGCTATACCAAACATAAAGGACATTTTTTAACAATTGAATCTTCTGAAATAATGTATTTTGAAAATACTTTCGGGCGCCCGGGAGAAGTTGTTGCAAAGACAGGGAACAGTTTAGTTGTTTTAACCGGTACACCGGGGTCTGCTTTAGCGGTTAAAGGCATCAAAGTTTTTGAATTTGCAGGCAATATCTGGTCTCCCTATTATATTAACAATTTTGTTAAAATCGGGGATATTTTGGTTAATATTTAGTACGATTTAATCTCTTTATAAAAGGATTTTAGAGCTTAATACTGAACGAATAAATACTATATCCGGTTGATGTGGATTAGGGGAAAAATCTTTATCGTAAAATCTGTGAGCTCAAAATATTAATTTTCTCAACCGGGTGAGGATAAAAGGGAGTGTCCAAAAGATTAGGTTACAGTAATGATTCAACAGCCTTGGATTTAGAGGCTTTATTTGACGTAAAAATTAACCGCTGCTGGAACTGGTTTAATCAACAAATTATTGAAAACATTCAGAGTATCATTTGCAATTTCTTTTCTGTCAACTCAGATGTGTTTTTATTTGGGATTAATTCCCCGGGAAATATAGATTGTGAGAGAGTTTTATATTTTGTAACTCAAAAAGAAATTAAATATGGCTGTAACCTGACTGTAAAATTATCTGAGAATCTTATGGATAATATTCTAAAAAATTCTTTGGGTGGGGTTCCTTCTGTCCGGGTATCATCTGAGAAATTTGCTCTAACAGAGATTGAGGCTTCAATTTTATCGTCTTTTTCCGATGCCTTATTAAATTTGTTTGAGCAAAAACTCACAAGTCCGGTTGATGATTTAACGCCTTGCGAATCTACAAACAAAGATTTGGTAAACCTGACATATATATTAAAGTTTTCGGATGATGCGGCTTACGGGTGGATTGATGTTTTAATTCCACTGGCTATTTTAACTAAGCCCCAAGAGCTGTCTTTATCTGAAGATAAATTAGATTTATTTTCTTGCCAAAATCTTTGTACAGAAGTTGACATAATTGCAGGGAAGTCAAAAACAACTCTTGAAGAGTTAAGAAGTCTTGAAGTTGAGGATTTTGTCATTTTGGAAAAAAGTGACTGCCGTTTTATGGTTATAAAAACACCTAAAGAAGTTTCTTTTGCAGTTGATACAAGAGATTTAGAATTTATTGATATAATAAATCCCTCCGGAGGAATAGAACAAATGAAAAATGATGGGAAAAACAGCGCTAATACTTGGGATAATTTACAGCTGGAGCTAACAGCCGAATTTAAAAAGGTTAAAATGCCTTTGGGAGAATTAAAACAAATTACAGAAGGTTTAGTAATAGATGTTGCTCCTATCGTTCAAAATGAAATTCTCTTACATGTCGAGGGGAAAAAAATAGCTTCCGGTGAGCTGGTAGTTATAGGCGACAGGTTTGGAGTAAAAGTTTCTCATATATTCAGGGAAAATACCAAGCACAGTAATTTAGAAGCCGCTTTGGAGAAAAATGATTTATCGAAAGTATCCTCAAGAGATGATATTGATGATTTAAGCGGTGATTCAGGCGGTGATTCTGCGGATGAAGATTTTGATTACAGCGATTTTGAAATAGAAGACGAGATTTAATTAACGGAGAGGGGTATTATGGTCTCATATTTAATAAATTTTTCAGTTTATACTCTGGCTATGATAGGTACTATTCTTTTGGGTTTTGTTGTTGTTCAAAAAAGCTTATCCGGCAGGTTTGCGCAAAATAAGTCTAATTTTATGTTATTAGAGCAGACTTTGTGTTTAGAACCAAGAAAAAATATTCATTTAATAAAAGTAGGATGTGAAAGGTTTTTAATATCAACTGATGCGCAGGGGACAAATTTTTTGACAAAAATTGAGGAAAATAATTTTCCTGTAAACAAAGCAGAAAAAGAGAATGTAAAAGAAGCCGGTATTATAGATTTTAAAAGAAGGTATGATACTGAAAAGATTGTTTCAAATCTTGTTCAGAAGATTTCATCATATGCTGCAAAAGTTAAAGTCTCAAACAAGAGGTAGTGGAAATGAATGAGCTTCTGAGAAATTTTGATCCCATAATTCAGCTTTTAATTGTTATTACTGCCTTTTCTTTTATTCCTTTTATATTTGTCTGCCTGACAAGCTTTTTAAGATTTGTGATTGTATTTTCCATACTGAAAACAGCAATGGGAACTCAACAAGTTCCCCCGGGAATGGTAATTATCGGATTATCTATGATATTAACTTTTTATACTATGTCCCCTGTCTTTTCACAGATGTATGAGGCAGGATATAAGCCTTATAAAGAAAGTGGGTCATTAGCTTTAGCAATGTCAGAAGGAAGTAAGCCTTTAAAAGATTTTATGATGAGGCAAACCGAAAAAAGTAATCTTGCTTTTTTCCTTGAATTGTCAAGGAAAAAAGCACCTAAAAATCCTTCTGAGGTTAGTATTTTTGAAGTTGCGCCGGCATACATTATCAGCGAACTCAAAGCTGCTTTCGAGATAGGATTTATTATATTTATTCCTTTTATAGTAATAGATATTGTTGTAGCTAACGTATTATTGGCTCTTGGTATGTTTATGCTGTCTCCTACAATTATTTCTCTTCCGTTTAAGTTGTTGATATTTATTGCGGTAGACGGATGGGGGTTAATTGTTAGCGGTTTGGTTCAAAGCTTTAATTAAAAGAGGAAAGAAATGGAACTTCTGTTAGAACATTTAGGAAAAGGCTTTATTGCCATGCTGCTTGTATCAATGCCCGTTGTATTAGTAGCAGCCGGGATAGGGCTGGTAATAGGTATATTACAGGCTGTTACTCAGGTACAGGAGCAAACTATTGCGGCTGCACCAAAGATTTTAGGCGTTTTCTTAACTATAATGATACTTGGCGGTTTTTTTAGTAAGGTTTTGAACGAATATCTTATTGATTCAATAAATATAGCCTTAAAGGTTATTACAAAACAAGGCGATTTTGTTCTGCCCCCTTCCAAATTTCAGCAAAAGGCTTCTTTTTTCAGTGATGATAAGTCTTATACAAAAGGAAATGCTGCCAATATAGATAATTTAATGCAGCAACCCGCCTCAACTCCTTATAAAGACAAAAAATGATATTTGATTTATTACGGGAATTAAATTATGTTTGAAAGCTTTTTAAATGCCTTTAAGAACTATCCTGAAATAAATATGCACTTAATTGCAGGGTTAATAATATTTGCAAGGTTTATAGGTTTCATAATCTACGCACCGATTCTGAGCAGAAAAGACATTCCTTTTTTAATAAAGATTTCATTTTCATTCATAATGACTGTTGTTTTTTTGTCTTTATTGTCTCCATCGTCCTTTCCAAAAAACGAATCTTTGTTTTTAGCAATAGTGTTAAACTTTGTTTTTGGAGGAATTATAGGATATGCGGCACAAGTAATTTTTGCCACTATAACAGCAGCCGGAGACATGGTAAATATGCAAATGGGGTTATCATCTTCTATGATGTTTGATCCCGGAACAAAAGAGCAGACTTCGGTTATGGGACAGATGTTCGGACTACTGGGAACAGTAATTTATATAAATATTGGCGGATTTTTTTGGTTAATTTCAGCTTTTAAGCGCGGATTTGAAGTCTTTCCTTTATACGGAACCTCTATACCTCTGGATAAAATAGTAAATATTGATTATTTAATAACAATAACGAGCAATGTTTTATTCATCGGTCTTCAAATGGCTGCACCCGTGTTGGTTGCTACACTGGCAATGGATGTAATTCTCGGTATTATTTCGAAAACAGCTCCACAGGTTAACGTTTTTCAACTTAGTTTTCTTTTTAAGCCTGTTGTTGGCGCAGCAATCCTTGTTATTATATTGCCTTTGCTTGTTAACACCATTAATGAGTATTTTTCCTATTATGCCAAGATTTTTTAAACGTAATCGGCTATTAAAACAGTAAAGTTTCATTCAAATGGTCCATTTTTTTAGAAATGTTAAAGTTAGCAGGTCTTTTACCGATAGCAAACATAAGAGGATTTTTACTTGATGTTTGGGATAAAGGATTATGCCTGCAGAAACTTATCAATTAAAAAAAGATATTTTATACATTGAACCTGATTTAGAAGACTCTTCTTCAGATGTTGTTTTGGTTGAAGAGATTAAAGAGCAAATTATTGAGAAAAGCGCTGCCAATTTGATACTAAATTTGAGTAATTGCAGTTTATTTTTAGCGGTTAGAGTTGGCGCTTTGATATCAGCATGCCATTTTACAACGTTTCCGTACGGTAAACTTTATATAGTTGTCAATAACAAACAAGCAAAACAATTTATTCAGACTTTAAGTTTTGGCAATACTATTGTTATATACAATCAAGAAAGTCTTTTACTCGAGAAAATTGCTTGATTTATAGCCTAAAAATGGTGCGGAGACTTACAATAAAGCTAATAGTCCAATTAAAAAACAATATACCGGCAAGAAACGGTATCGTTGAAAATGCCAATGTTCTTGCGGGAGTTGAGTTGTAAGTTTTAATTATAGTCAGAAAAAGAAGGGATACAGTCCATATTTGAATGACAATTCCCATCAAAATTCCTAAAAGGTAGCCGGCGGCTCCTCCGCTTTTGATAAGTTCTATCGGTCCAATGAATATTTGCGGAAAATAAGCAAACCCCGTAAGTGTTAAAACAGTAGTTATTTTAGTTTCCCTACTAAAAAATTTTGCGGCAAGATGAATGAGAACAGCTGTTAAAATCCATAAAGTCAGCGCTCCCAGCACGGAAAAAAAGATTTTTAATATAAGCAAAGGTGTTTCCCGTAAATAATTTTGAATATGAAAATCTGTCATAGGCTTCAGAATATTTACAAAAATAATAGCCATAAATCCTTGTAATATTTGGGGATTCTTAGAGATTTCGTTAAATGTGGCAGAAGGAGTGAATAGAGTTCCGTAAAAATTATCCAGGAAATTCCTCATGGTCATTTACTCCCATAAAAATAAAGGTTGTTTGGGATGCTTAACTCCTGTTGGAAGAACTTTTGTAAATACATCCTGAGTAGTAAAAATCTTTTCCGAAAGGTTTAAAATCAGCTCACTAAAGCTGGAAGGAGTATTGTATGAAACAACCGGAATGTTTTCTGAAATTAAACCGAACTTAAATTTTGCCATTTTCCCTGCCGCTTTTTGTGCGTCATATCCGTCGCCTATTTTATCAATAAAGCCGTATTTTTTGGCGGTATTTCCGGTCATAATTCTTCCGTCAGAATACTTTTTCAGATTAGCTAAAGTCAAATCGGTTTTAAAAATTGGGTAGTTGTCTTTTCGGTTAATTCTTCCCAAAGTAATATCAGAAATAAATTGGTTATAAGTTTCGCTTATAATTTCCTGAAGCATTTGCTTTTCTTCGATTGTTGTTTCTCGGTAAGGAGAGCCTATATCTTTATATTTTCCGCTTTTAATGACAAAGGACTTAATGCCCAGTTTTTGAGCCATTAAATCCTGCACGTTGAATGAATGCATTATAACTCCAACGCTTCCGGTTATTGTGGATGCATCGGCAAATATCCTGTCTCCTGCGGCGGCTATATAGTAAGCTCCGCTGGCAGCAACATCTGCCATTGAAACAACCACAGGTTTCTTGGCTCTTAAAGAGAGAACGGCATTAAAGATTTCCTGAGACATAGCAGGCGTTCCCCCCGGGCTGTTAATTCTGAGGACCACTGCTTTTACGCTCTTGTCATCAATAGCTCTTTTTATTGATTTAAGAACTCCGGGTGCCGAATTGGATTTATTAATAAAATCAGAGGATCCGCTGCTTGCGGAGATTGTTCCTTCAAGGTTTATTAACGCTATTTTGTTTCCAAAAATACCTTTAATACCTGATTTCTTGTTTGTATTTCCGTCATTTATTCTGGACGAGTCAAATTTATTCGGACTAATAAGACCTATTAAAACACTGATTATGCACAATACTATGATTATTAGTGCTATTGTTCTGTCTTTCATATCATACCTCTGGAATTTTATGCAAATAATTTTTCAAATTTAGCCAGCTGAGTACTTGTCCCAAGGGTAATTAAATAATCCCCTTCTTTTAAAACCGTATCCGGTGCCGGGTTTGTTATAAATTCTTTTCCTCTTTTAATCGCAATAACTATTATTCCTATTTTTTGTCTCATTTCTGAGGAAATAATCGTTTTATCAATAAGCTCTGAACCTTTCTTTATGAAGAATTGTTCCATTTTTAGCTCTATATCTTCTCCTGTTGTATGAATCACAACATCAAGAAAATCAACCACATGCGGTTTTATTACCGAAGCGACCATTCTTCTTCCGCTGATTTCATAAGGCAGAATTATGTTGCTGGCGCCGGCTTTTTGGAACTTTGATTTGTTAATTGCTTTAATGCATCTTGATACTATATTTAAACTGCTGTTAAGGTTTCTGGCTGAAAGTGTCAAATAAAGATTATCAACATCATCGCTTAATGCGCAGAAGAGCCCTTTTGCTCTGGTTATTCCGGCTTTTTCAAGAATATCGTCGTTGGTTGCATCGCCGTTAATATAAAGAAAGCTGTTTTCTTGAGCGGTTTCATCAAAATTTGTTTCTTTGTCTATTACAATAAATTCGAGTTTATTGTTTGTCAGTTGATTGGCTATTTCAGCGCCGGTTCTGCCATAACCGCAAATAATATAGTGATCGGACAGATTCTTTATTTTTGTTTGCATCTTCTTTCTTCCAAGTATTTTACCGAAGTTTACCATAACAACATATTTAGCAAATTCGGCAGCTATGTATAAAAATAATATTACACCGAACAAAATATAGATTATTGTAAAAATCTTTCCTTCAATTGAAAGAGGATGAACAAATCCGTACCCAACCGTTGCAAGAGTTTCTACACTCATTAATAAGGCATCAAGAAAATTCCACCCTTCTATTTTCATATATCCGAGAGTGCCTATAACTATTAAAAAAGTTAATCCCAAAAATGGTCTTAAGAATAAATGAAAAGAGAAGGCTTTATCGTTTTTATTAAAATTCATAGTGGGTGTTTATCTCAAAACTGTGATGCAATAATTGCTTCAAAATAAATCAAAGTATAACATAAAGCTGATATAATTCAGCGTTGTAAATTTCTAAATGTTATTTTAATTTATTTAAACCAATTGCGATAATGCTTTTAGATTTTTATCAATAAGCTCCTGCATAACAGAGGCGTATTTTTCGGCTTTTTCTTTAGTTTTGGCTTCAAATCTCAGTGTAAAGACCGGTTCTGTATTGCTTGCTCTTATTAAAGCAAATCCGCCGTCAAAGATAATCCTTAACCCGTCTATGGTTATGACATCCTGAATTTTGTCTCCAAACAGATAGAGATTATTGTCCATTTCTTTGCTGATTTCCTGTATTACAAGCTGTTTGTATTCATCAGGACAGGGAATTCTCATTTCTTTTGAAGAGCTTCCCGCAGGTAACATCTTTAGTAAATCCGATGTTCTAAACGCGGGATTTTTGGCTTTATACTCAGCAACTATTTCTATAAACCTTAATCCTGAATAAATCGCATCATCATAGCCAAAATATTTATCTTTAAAGAAAATGTGCCCGCTCATTTCGCCTGCCAAAACGGCGTTTTCTTCTTTCATCTTGCTTTTAATAAATCCATGCCCTGTTTTCCACATAACAGCTCTTCCGCCATTCTTTTCAATTTCATCATAAAGAAATTGAGAGCATTTAACTTCTGAAACAAAGACAGGTTTATGTCCGTTTTTAGGGGTTTTGTTCAAAATATCCAGCGCAAATATTAAGAGAAGCATATCTCCGGGAATTGCATTGCCTTTTTCGTCAACTATACCAAGTCTGTCAGAATCTCCGTCAAAAGCTAATCCCATGTCTGCCTTATTCTCAAGAACTTTTTCCTTGAGGAGTTTAATATTCTTTTCTTCTGAAGGGTTGGGGTGATGAACGGGGAAATTACCGTCAGGCTCTGAAAGAATGTCTATAACTTCACAGCCGAGCGTTGTATATAATGCCGGCGCAACTGTTCCGGCTGTTCCATTGCCGCTGTCAACAACGATTTTAATTTTTGTAGTAAGTTTATTGAATCTCTGAAGTAAGAAATCTGTATAATCGGGAACCATATCAAAGTTCTTTGTTGTTCCTTTTTGCTTGCTGTCTCTAAATTCTGCTTTTTTTACTATCTCTTTTAGTCTTTCCATTTTATGTTCAGAAACAAGCTCTTTGTTGTATGTGAGCTTTAAACCGTTATATTGCGGCGGGTTATGGCTTGCAGTGATAATAAATGTTCCCGATATTTCAGGGATTCCATGCTGTTTTAAATCGGCATAATCACTGAAATATGCTAAAGGAGTTGCGCATAAACCGAGATTAAGAACATTTATGCCTCCGCGGTTTAAACCCTTAATAAGTGCTTCTGCAAGTATAGGAGAGTGTTTTCTTGCATCATATGCAACGCTGACCCAAACTTCTTTTTTGTTTTGTGTTTCTGTGTAAATCGAATAAGCCTGACCTATAGCTTCGAAAAGTTCAGGAGTAACAGTTTCTCCAAAGATACCTCTTATGTCATTTTTGCCGAAAACTTTATCATAGCTTTGTTTATTCATCTTTACCGTCCTTAACACAATGTTTTTGACTAATTTAGACTATTATAAAACAAAACGGTATTGAACTTCTATTAATTCATAGGGTAGCTTTATACTTGATAAAAAAGTGGAAAAGTTGACAATGGGTTTATGTTTTGCTGACAATTAGAATAAAGTATCTAGAGGTTTGTATGGCTAAAATTAAGACAAAGTGGGTATGTCAAAACTGCGGTTATGAGTCCTCGGGGCATCTTGGCAAATGTCCTGATTGCAATGAATGGAACTCTCTTGTGGAAGAAATAGCCAATAAGCCTTTATCCAATATTGATATTTTGCCCGGAAGGTTGTCTGCTGTTTCATCCTTGCTTTTGAAAGACGTTGAAATTGAGGATTCTATAAGATTTTCAACAAATATGAAAGAATTAGACAGGGTTCTCGGCGGAGGATTTGTTCGGGGTTCCGTTGTTTTATTAGGCGGAGATCCCGGTATCGGTAAATCAACGATAGTTATGCAGGCATGCGGAAATTTATCTGATAAAAAGTTAAAAGTTTTATATATTTCGGCTGAAGAATCGGCAAGCCAGCTTAGGTTAAGATCCGAGCGGTTAAATGCAAACTTGGAAAATATACACGTTTATCCTGAAACATGCATGGAGCTGATAAAAGACAAAATAATTGAGCTTTCGCCGGATATTGTTGTTGTTGACAGTATTCAGGCTGTTTTTTGTTCTGCTATTTCAAGTTCGCCCGGCAGTGTAAGCCAGATTCGCGAATCATGTTTTCATTTAACGAGTCTTGCAAAATCATTGGGAATTACTTTTGTAATCATCGGACATGTCACTAAAGAAGGAGTTATTGCCGGTCCTAAGGTGTTGGAACATATGGTTGATGTCGTTCTTCAGTTTGAAGGAGAAAAATACAGGTTTCACAGGATACTGCGGACTATTAAAAATCGTTTTGGCGGAACTGATGAAGTAGGGCTCTTTAAAATGGAAGAAGAAGGGCTTATTGAAGTGAATAATCCCGGAGAACTTTTTCTTGCAACTAAAAACAGCCTTGCTGTGCCGGGAAACGTTGTAACTGCAACTTGTGAAGGAACAAGGCCTTTGTTCGTCGAAGTGCAATCTCTGGTAGGTTATTCTTCAAGCTCTTTCCCGCGAAGAGTTGCCACAGGCATTGAATATAACAGGCTTTTGCAGGTAATTGCCGTGCTTGAGAAACGTATCGGATTTAATCTCGGCAAACAGGATGTCTATGTAAATGTTCTCGGCGGATTAACTATTCAAGAGCCGGCTGCTGACTTGGGAATAGCATTATCAATAGTAACTTGTACGAGAAATGTGGTTGTCGATACGTCCACGGTTGTTGTCGGTGAAATAGGTCTCTCCGGTGAAATAAGAGGGGTAAGCAGAATTGATTCACGGGTAAAAGAGGCTGTTAATCTGGGTTTCAAAAAAATTATCATTCCGGAGGTTAATCTGCCTTTAAAGAATAGTTTTAAAGGGGCTGAAATTATTGGAGTAACAAGGCTTTCTGATGCCATATCCAAAAGTGTAACTTCCGTAGAAACTGTAAAATCATAAAGCCGTTTATAAAACACTGTATTGTCATCACGAGCCCTTAATCGCCATTCTGAGCTACATTCGTTTCTCAGCGCTGAAGGGGCGTGTGAATCTGTCCTGCGCAATGCAGAACCGTCATGCTGAACCATGTGCTGAACTTGTTTCAGTATCGTTTCAGCAT
>CAZXPD010000050.1:0-17498 GCA_964643065.1 uncultured Gammaproteobacteria bacterium
AAGCGCTTGAAATATTTGATATATTACTTGTAAAAAATCCGAAAGATTATGAAACAGCCCTTAAAGCAGCTGTACTGGCGAATAAGAAGAAAGATTATAAAAAAGCAATAAAGTATCTTGCTTATATTCCGAATGATGATGCCAAATACACTGAAGCTCAAGATTTGTACAAAACTGTAATAAAGAGCCAGGAAGAAGTTTCCGCAAATGATTTATCTTCAAGCCAGACGTCAAATGTCACCCCGGCTGTTCCTCCTCCAAATAAACCTATTGCAAGCAAATTAATATTAACCGGTTTTCAGGGACCTACCGGTGTTGCTTCGGATAATAAAGGAAACCTCTATATTGCGAATTATGTAACCAACACCATAATTCAAATTACCCCTGATAATAAAAGAACGGTATATTATAAGGGAACACCCGTAAACGGTCCGGTAGGGCTTGCCGTGGATGCTTACCAGAATGTTTATGTCGCAAATTATCTTTCAAACGAGATAATAAAGATAACCCCCGCAAAAAAAGTTTCGGTTATTTTAAAAGCTGTTAAAAAGCCTTATTACTTGTACTTCGATGATGCCAAAGGAACCCTTTATATTTCTGAACAGGGTACGAATACTGTCATAAGACTAAAAGTATTATAAAAATAAGTGTTATTTAGGTTTTTTAATGTTTTGTCCGCTTCCGGCGCCCATTTTAGATTTGAGATTTGAGGATGGCGGAGGAGGAAGCCCTTCTGTTTTTAGCTTCGATATGTGTCTTTGACCGTTTTGAACAATAGAATGCATTTCGGTCAGGTCTTGATGAAGACTTGCCAGTATAGCTTCCGCATATTTTTCCGAGCCTTCTCTCAGTGAAGCTGCTTCTGCAAATGCTTGCGCTTTAATTTGTTCAGCTTCTTCTTTTGTTTGATTCTTTAACTGTTCACAATCGGCAATAACTTGCTGTCTAATTCTTTCAGCTTCGCCTTGGACTGCTCTCAATAGTTCGGATTCGCATAATACCTGATCCGCTTGTCTTTGAGCATCACTTATAACTTGTTGAGCTTTCTTTTGCGCTTCAACGCCAATCTCATCTCGTCTTTTTATGATTGAAATTGCTTCCTGCATTTCGCTGGGTATTGATGCCCTGATTTTATCAAGTGTGTCAATGATTTTTTCGTTATCCACAAAAGCATAAGCCGTAAAAGGAACAGGAATGCCTTTTATTATCATTACTTCAAGCTTGTCCAACAGTTTGTTAATATTACCGGTGCTCATGTTTATTTACCCCTTACTAATTAAATTTTATCGATGCTCTTATTTTATCTAAAATATTTATAATTTTATTCCAGTCCACAATCGCATAATTGGTCAAAGGAATTGGAATGCCTTTTATGACAGTTACTTCGAGTTTATCAATCAGTTTGAATACTTCATTATTTGGCATTTTTTTGTCCTTTTACAGATAACTTTTTCAAATATTTATCAACGGGTTCAGGCAATATTTGTGAAACATTTCCGCCTAAAAGAGCTATTTGTTTTGCCGTACTTGAGGATATAAAGTTATACTCGGCGCCCGGTACCAAAAATATGGTCTCCAGTTCTGATGAGAGAATTTTGTTTAACTGTGCCATCTGCATTTCATACTCAAAATCCGATACCGCTCTGAGTCCCCTTATCAAGACCTTTGCGTTTTTTTGTTTGGCATATTCTACGGTTAAGCCCTCAAAGCTGTCCACTTCAACATTTTTCAAGTCTTTAACCGATTCTTTTATAAGTTTTATGCGGACATCTATGGGTAAAAAAGGATCTTTTACAGGGTTAATAAGTACAGCAATTATAACATGGTCAAAAAGCTTTGAAGCTCTTTTCAACACGTCAATGTGTCCGTTTGTTACGGGATCAAAACTTCCCGGATAAACTGCTGTGGTCAATCTAACCCCAATCTTTTCTTTATAAGAAAGTACAAAGTATCACAATATATAAAATATAATATAATTTGATTAAAAATTAAATTAAGTTTTAGTCTGATTAGTTAAAAAAAGGCATTGCATTTTAAAGACAAAGCTAAAATGCTTCGTATTCGTTAATTTTTCAGGATTTTTCGAACCATGACGCTTGATATTTTTGTTATTTTTCTTAATATTACATAATTTTAGAGGAGAAAAGCTGCCAATGAAAAAAATTTTCCCGTATATATTTACTGTTTTGCTTTGCTTTGCTTTAATATCGGCATCAGCACCCGCAACCGCACAGCAGTCTGATATAAATGAAAAAATGCAAACCGGTAAAATCAATCCGGAAGTAAAAAGACTGCTTAACGAAGGAATAGAAAAATATAAAAATTCAGACTATGACGGAGCGATAGTCGATTTTAAGGACCTCACCAAGCTTTACCCTGAAATCCCCGAAGGCTATTATAATTTGGGATTGACTTACTCAAGGAAAAACATGCTCAAAGAAGCTGTCAAAAGCTGGGAAAAGACGACAGAACTGGATAAGAATAATGCAGATGCCTATTATAATATGGGAATAGCTCATAAAATGCTCAAAAACAAAAAACAATCACTTGATGCGTTTACAAAATACCTTATGCTCAAACCTAATTCAACAAAAAAACAGGAAGTGGCAAAAATAATTTCCGAATTAAGAGAACCTTATATAGGCAGCGGAATAATAGGAAGAATATATCTGACCGATGAAGTTGATTTAACAGTCCGTAAGCCTAAAAATGTCAAAAATGTTTTCAAAACAGGAACTAAAAATATTTTTACCTCAATAGAAACAATTTCTGCGGCTAAAAACACAAAGCTGGAAGCCAAATGGTATTATATAACTTTTAATAACGAAAAAGTACCGGTAAATTCAATTAAAACAAATGCTGAAGGCTCGGGAAACATTCTTGTTGTATTGACCAAGCCGAAAATCAATTGGCCTGTCGGTAAATATGAGCTTGAAATACTTGTGAATAATCAAAAAAATACAACTGTTATGTTTAATATAGTCAATTGAAATAACATTTGTTATATTAAAGTCACTTGATTATAAAACCTTAAATTTTCAAATTACCGTCCATTATTTTACATTCGTAAATAACATATGTTACAAAATGAAATTTAAAACAGCAGGCATTATTGCCTGCTGTTTGTATAACAATCGTTATATTTTATACTAAAGCCGGTTCTCTTTCCGGGTTTCTTAATTTATCTACCGCTTCAACAGTTGCTCTGATAACAGCAATCATTTCAATTACTGATTCAAGTTTGTTAACACAGGAGCCAATTCCTATTGCGCTTGCGCCTGCGGCAAACGCCATAGGAGCTGTTGTGTGAGTAATTCCGCTTGAAGTCATAACAGGCAGGTTAACATTTCTGACAAGTTCAACGGTATTGGAAATGGAAACCTGAGCTTTTTCCATAAGACCTCTTGCGCCCTGATTACTTATTTCTACCGTTGCGGCGCCTTCGGTCTGAATCATATCCACTCCCATTTCTTCAAGTTTCTGAGCAAGTGAAATCTGCTCTGCTATGCTTATATGACCGGGAACGGTTACGCAAACGGGAATTTTTTTGTCGAGCAAGTCTAATGTAACACTTGTTATATTTAGCACTTCCTCAGCGGAAATCCTTTGTCCGTCTTTGTATAACTTGTCATAGTTGCCTATTTCGAGAACATCGGCACCGTTTTCTGCTGCCATTTTGAGTTCTTCGGGGTTTATAGAAGATACAAACACGGGCAAGTCTGTTAATTGTTTTGCAATATAGATAATATCTTTCCTTGCAGCAACGTCAACCGCGCCGGCATGCCCTTGATCAGCCGCTGCTACAACTCTTTTAACTTTTTCAATGTCAAAGTTGTCAATCCCGGCAATAACTTTTACAAGTTTTTTTTCTCTTAAATTGTTTTTTAGGTTATCGATTCTTTCCATAACGATCCCTTTTCCTCCTGTAATTAACAATATGATTATAACATTACCTTATTCTAATTAAATTCATCATCAGCATACAACCTGACGCTAATTTAATAAATTCTTTTTAATTATACAAAAAACTCTTAAAATCTGGAATATTCGGATTATAATATGGAGTAAATCAAAGTTAGTTTATAAAAGGACAATTTTAATGGAACTTAAAGAAGCCGTAAATTTGATTTGGGAAAATAGAAAATACGATACGAATTCGGTGTCCGAAGCAATCAGTCATTTAAACGAAGAGGTTGCGGAAAGTTTAAAAGCATTATCCAGAGGGAATAAAGAAAAAGCACAGGCTGAACTTGAAGACGCTTTATCCTGCCTGTTTATTGCATTAAAGGTTCTTGATGTTGACGTTGAGGAAGTTATTTGGCGTCAAGTTAACAGAATGAAAAATCAGCCTGAGCGTATAATGCATATTTACTCAAACAGGGTGGAAATTCGTGTCGGCGATGAAGTAAAAGGCGGGTGGGCAATCTGGTCTGAGGAAGACTTGAGAGAAGCCGAAAAAACAGCTCAGGAATTCAACTGTAAAATAATTAAAGAAGAAGAATGCAATTTCGACAACAGTCAAGAAAAAGCCAATGCATGACAAAATAAGGTTAAATAAATATATTGCAAGTTCCGGTGTTTATTCAAGAAGACAGGCGGATGAATTTATCATTTCCGGCAAGGTTAAAATCAACGGGCAGGTTGTCAATACTCCCGGAATTACAGTCAGTGAGACTGATATCGTTGAAGTTAACGGAGAAAAAATTAAACAAACCGTTGATAAAAAATATGTCATCTTTAATAAACCGCCCGGTTATATAACCACAAGGTCTGATGAAGAAGGTAGAAAAACTATATATGACCTATTTCCGCCGGAACTGCAGAAACTTAAGCCTGCCGGCAGGCTTGACAAGGATTCGTCAGGGCTTTTGATTTTGACTAATGACGGAGAGCTCATTCAAAAGCTCATTCACCCGAGTAAAAAAGTTCCAAAAGTTTATTTAGTCAGAGTTAGCGGTAAATTTACTCAAACCGACCTGATAAAATTCAAAAAAGGCATCGAAATTGAAAAAGGCAAAGTTGCTTATGCACAAGGGCAAATTTTGGATTATTCCGACGCGGTCACAACCGTTGAAATAACTCTCCATCAGGGATTAAACAGGCAGATCCGAAAAATGTTTGAAGCTCTCGGCTGTTCCGTTATCAGTTTGAAACGCACAGAACATGCCTGCCTGAGCGTTGAGGGACTCCAAAGAGGCAAATACAGATACCTGGCAAAAAAAGAAGTGCAGGATTTGTATAACTATTTGAAAAATTTAAAATAGGGTTTATATTTCTTAATATTTTTTCAAATTAGATGAGCCATAAAACTTTTTTAAAATACTGCCTTGAGAACCAATGTTTTTCTCAAGGCATTTTGTATATGATAAAAACTACTTTTCCAAGGAGATAACAATGAAAGTAAATTCAGATTGTTATTCAAACAGCAGAATATTTTCTAACGGCAAATACAAATATGCCGAATCAAAACCCAAAACTGCCTTCAAAGCAGCTTCACCCGAAATTTTATACACTTTAGCAAGAACCGGAGTTAAAGAAGCAAGAGAATATATCCTGAAAAGAGAATGGGACAGCGTGAAAGTTGTTCTGAATTATTTAAGAAAAGAGTACGGCAATGATATTCTTTTTAAAGACTTGCTGAATGAATTGATACCGCTAATTCCCGGCGCAACCGACGATGTTTTTGCAAAAGGATTCAAAAAAATCGGCACAAATTTAAGATTTCAAAGCTATCGAAAGAAAAATGAATTAAATGTTTCATTGCAAAGTACTGCTACCAAAGACTTTTTCCTTACCCTGTTAGATGCAATCCCTGAAATCAACCACAATTTTTTCTTTAAAACAGGTTTTGGCGTCGGTGAAGAACTAAAGCTGTTTCTAAGAAATATGGGAGTTGAAAGACCGGAAATCATCCTGACCAGAAATGCTGATATTGCCTTTAACAAGACAGTTGCAAAAGTTGTACGTGAAAAACAACAATCCGTGGAACTCTATGAACTTACCGGTGACAGGGGTTTTATTGAAGTTCCCATGGGGATAAAACTCCCGAATGAAGCGGGTAAAATACCGGAAATGCAGGAATGGGTGAATCTTGGAACAGCTTGGAGGAAAATCATTACTTTTCTTGACAGTTTTTCTCCTTAGAAATTAAAACGGCTTCAGAATTTTTTAAAATTTTTTTTACATTTACACCCTATTTGCACGCTTATAGTAAAATGATTAGATACGAATTATTTTGACTGCGGGCGGGAGAATAATTGAAAACTTTTTCAAAGTGGGTAGTTCCGGTACACGAAAACCTGACGGAAGAACTTATTGAAGCGTCAGGCTCAAGGCTTATTGCAAATCTTTTGCTAAACCGCGGTATTTCAACTCCCGACGAAGCCAAAGCTTTTTTAAATTTTGATTATGAAAAAATTTCTCCGCCCGAAGTATTTGAAGATATACCAAAAGCTGTTGAAAGAATAGTTCAGGCTGTTGAAAAGCAGGAACATATCGCAATTTACGGCGACTTTGATGCTGACGGTATTACCAGTACGACACTGCTTTATAAAACTCTGAAAAAAATCGGCGCTGACGCGAGCTATTATATTCCCGACCGATCTGACGAAGGGCATGGGATGAATTCCGCTTCTATCTGCAAAATAATCAGCTCAAGAAAAGCAAAACTAATAATTACCGTTGACTGCGGAATTAATGACATTAGCGAAATCAATCTGGCTAAGAATTTCGGAACGGATATTATCATTACCGACCATCATCAGCCGGGAGAAACTCTTCCTTCCGCCTATGCGGCAATAAATCCCAAACTCGTCAGCGATGCAAAAGGGATAAGGCATCTGGCAGGAGTTGGGGTTGCATTTAAACTTGCCTGCGCTGTTTTAAATCATTTCGGGATTAAAGACTTTGAAAAAGAACTCCTTCCCCTTGTTGCAATAGGCACAATAGCAGACGTGGCTCCTCTGGTTGAAGAAAATCGAATTCTGGTTTGGCATGGACTGAATCTTATCAGCAGAATCAAGCCGCTGGGAATTATGAAACTGCTTGAATCCGCAGGATATAAGACCGATAAAGATATTTCCGCAGAGGATGTGGCTTTTGGCATAGCTCCGAGAATAAATGCCGTAGGAAGACTGTCCGATGCGCAGGAAGCAGTTGAGCTTCTGCTTACCGATGATGACAAAACAGCCGAGGAGCTTTCCAATAAGCTCAGCGCAAATAACCGCCAAAGACAGCAGATGTGCGAGGCTACATTTAAAGAAGCTGAAGAAAAAATAGCTTCGGAAGTCAATTTAGACAAGGACAAAGTTGTAATCCTTGCCGACAAAAACTGGCATGAAGGCATAGTTGGCATAGTAGCTTCCAAAATTGTGGAAAAATATAACAGACCTGCTTTTATGGTTTGCCTGGATGAAGAAAACAATCTTGCGAAATGCTCTGCAAGGAGCACTGTCGGACTGAATCTCTATGAAACCCTTGATGAATTAAAGGACTACTTTGAAAGATACGGCGGACATTCTTTGGCGGCAGGTTTTTGCCTTGATATGTCCAAGAAGAGCTTTAAAGATTTTGTAAAAGCATTAAAAAGCTATGTAAATAAAAAACTAAAATCATTTGAACTCGAGCCCGAGCTTATAATTGACGGTATTATTACCCCACAGGAGCTTTCTTCCGAGCTTATCGAAGAAATCAAAAAACTTGCTCCGTTTGGCGAAGGGAATCCTTATCCGGTTTTTGCGGTAAAAAACCTTTGCCTGAAACAATATAAAACAATGGGTTCTGCAAATAATCACCTGAAAATCCACTTTATTGACAAAGACGACAATGTTTATGACGCTGTTTGGTGGCAGAGGAGCTCTATTGATTTTTCGCCTCCGGACTGCACGGATATAGCCTTTTCTCCAGAGCTGAACTATTTTGGGGGCAAAGAAAGAGTTCAGCTGATTTTGAAAGACATCAAAACAGCCGAAGAAACCGGAGAAAAAAGTCCCGAAGAACCGGAAAAAGCGTTACAGGAAAATGCAAAAGAAACGTCATTTTCGCCCAAGTGGGTTGACCACAGAAAAAGAACCGGCATTGAAAGAATTTTTACCAATTATATAAAGACATCCGGCAGTGCGGTATCGATTTTTGCCGAAAACAGGCTTTCTCTTGAAAATCTTGAGAAAAATCCCGTCTTAAAATCCAAACTAATCAACAGACTCAATGCAGGCAAAACGGATCAGCTTGTTTTTTACGATTTGCCTCCCGATAATAAGGTTTTTGAGGAAGTGGTTAAAAACTCGCGCGCCAAAATTGTTCATATGACCTGCTCTGATTACAACGGGAACAACCCGATGGAAATAATCAAAACCGTCAGCGGGATGCTGAAATACGCTCATAATAACAAAGAAGGCAATGTAACCATCAGCGAAATAGCTACAAGGCTGTATTCTTCCGATGATGTCGTCAGCTCTTGCATTGAGCTTTTGGCGGGCGTTAAGGTTATTTCCGTGAAGAACAAATCCCGTCAAGACGTCACTTTTGAATTTAACAACGGCATAAACGGTTCATCGATTGTTAACAGCCCTGAATATAAAGTCTTTTGCGAAAAAATAAAAGCAATGGAAGCGTTCAGAAAGACTTTGGCGGAAGCAGACATCAAAGAAATCCGCAATCTCGTTTCGCTAAAATAAATTTTTTACGGGCTGTTCTGACCGTCGTTTAATGCTAAGCAAGTGAAAAAAGACTGCATAAACAACACAAAAAGGATAATCTGAATAAATTATTTTAAAACTCTCTATTTACATAAAAAATCCATTTTTGTTATAATACTAAGTAATATTCCTCGGTAGCTCAATGGCAGAGCATGCGGCTGTTAACCGCAGGGTTGTAAGTTCGAGTCTTACCCGGGGAGTTTTTTATTAGATTAATATATTTTTGCTAAAAATGAAAAAAACGATCGAGAAACTTAAAAACCTAATTATTTCAATAAAAGCTATATTATTCATAATCAATCTCGGAATTACCTGGATGTTAAAATTAAAATTGGTAATTTTATTAACTTTAATTAAAATCAAAATTTTCAAAATTAAATCATTTTTATTAGCTTTAAAAATGATTTATATTCCTCAAAAAATTATTAGAGAGTTTATATTACACTTAATTTTTTTAATTCTAACTATCTTATTACTCTTTCATGGGATAAAAACGTCTGAGGGATTGAGTAATTTGTTATTTACATTATCAGGTGCTGTAATAAGCATATGGATTACCATTATTTTTAATACTCTAAATGAAGTTTCAACTAAATTAAGACTATTAAAGACTATTTATGTATTGAATGCAGGCCAATTTCAATGTTTAAGAGAAGTATATTTAAATTTTATTGACTCTTTTCCTTTTACAGATAATTTATTTCGCAAAGATAAGGATATTATTTATATTTCTCCTATAATTACAACAAACTTTTTAGATGAAAAGAAATTAAAAGAATTTCTAAAGTATTTTAAATCTTTGGATCAGAAAGTTCTAATGGAAAATTTTGACAAACAAAAGACTAGGCAATTAATTCATCAAATTAACAAAGACTTGCAATGGTTGAATAATTTACATTCAAGTTCATTAAATTTTCATGAACTTCAAGATGAAAAATTATTCTGTCTTTTTGACCAATTCTTTAACTCTCTTCAGGCTTTTATTCATTATGACAAGTATAAATGGGAAGATGGCCAGATACTAGAGGGATTAATTATTTCATTAAAAATATTACTATCCAAAATGGGGGCTACAATAATTACTATTCAAAAAATATTACCAAAATATGAAGAATATATAAAATATGTTTCTAATCCTCCTAAATTACCAATCTTTGAGGATATAAGAAAAATTGGTTATAAAGATATATATAAGGGGTTTTTTGAGCAAGAATTTAATGAACTCAATTTGACCTGAACCCCAAAACATCCTCGTTTAAAACTTAGTTTCTCCTATGTGGAATAAAACAATAGGAGACAGAATTCGTCTGTTATTTTTCTGTAATAGCTTTTTCAATTGCCTCAACTCTTTCCTATTTTGATTGTATTATATTTTTTTATAAAAAATTTGTAAAGAGATTGGAATAGAATATTAATAAACCTGTATTTAGAAATTTAAGCAACTTTCAAAAGATTTTTTATCCCCTCCATATCAATATTTACGAAAGAACAAGTTCTGATATTGTCCAATAAGGGGAGTTTTTTATTGTACTTATTTTACTTATCAACAGACAATTAACAGTCGGCACTCTATAAAAAATAGAACCGGGCATCATAAGATATTAAATTGTTTTTAAAAATGTTATAATAATAAAGACAAATTGAAAGGACGTTTTTTGTTTAACATGGATATTGTAGTGATAACTGTATAAGTTGCAGATTATCACACAAAAATAAATACCGGATGTGATTCTTCTGCAACTTCTTGTAAGTAGTTAAAATAGAGGAATCATTACAATGGAATTAAATAAATTAGGATTTGATGCTTTTTTAAAAAAGCATCTTGAAGAATATCAACTTGAAAATTTTTCAATCGGCAGAATTTGCTCTGAGCATAAAAACAGTTATAAAATTTATTGTGAAAACGGTGAATTTACTGCGATTATTCGAGGGAAATTCAGAAATAACAGTAAAGAAAGAGGAGACTTTCCGGCCGTTGGCGATTGGGTTTTGTTTGAACCTGTTGAAGGCGAAAATAAAGCCGTAATTCAATCTGTTTTGCCTCGTAAAAGTAAATTTTCAAGAAAAGTTGCAGGAAAAGAAACCTCGGAGCAAATAATAGCAAGCAATATTGACATAGCATTTATTGTTTGCGCCTTAAATTATGATTTTAATTTAAGACGAATTGAACGTTATTTGGCGCTTGTTTGGCAAAGCGGTGCAACTCCTGTCGTTGTATTGACTAAAACAGATTTGTGCGAGGATGTCCAAAGCAAAATTCTTGCGGTTTCAAATATTGCATTTGGTGTTGATGTACACGCGATAAATAATATTTCAAAAGAAGGCATAGATATTTTGCAGGATTATTTTAAAGAAAACAAAACGGTGGTTTTATTAGGTTCTTCAGGTGTAGGGAAATCAACTTTGATAAACAATCTGGCACAAGAAAACTTGATGAAAGTCAACGAATTACGAAATAATATTGAAAAAGGCAGACATACTACAACACATAAACAAATGTTTATTTTGTCTCAAGGCGGTTTAATTATTGATACACCCGGGATAAGAGAATTGCAGCTATGGGATGCAGAAAACGGTATCAGCCAATGTTTCAAAGACATAGAAGAACTTGCTGAATGCTGTCGATTTAGTGATTGTAACCACAATGATGAACCTGGTTGTGCAGTACAGCAAGCTATTAGAGAAGGTTTGCTTGATATGCACAGGTTTGAGAGTTACTTTAAAGTACAAAAAGAGCAAGAATATTTGTCAAAGAGGCAAAATCAAAGCGCGGCAAAAGTTGAAAAGGACAAATGGAAAGCAATACATAAACAGATTAAATATTTTAAATAGTCATTTGACGGGTTTCAGCCCATAAATGTTTTAATTTTATAAATCAACTCCTCATTCAACAAAAAGTTGTGAACGATATCCAGAATGGGGAGTTATTTTTAAAGTGTACTTTTCATGCTTTCATAAAAATTATATTCCGGTCAAGCCTCTCAATTTATAATAAACTTTCTTTAACTTGCGACAAGGCGGGTTTTATTTTAATCTGCTTTAAACCCTATCTTCCCGGGCTTATGTATATCAACAAGGTATTGAATGCATTTAAATATTTCATTTATGTTCTCATTCTGTTCTTTTTGTTCCAAAGTATTTTCTTTCGCATAATTGATAAAGACTTGCTCCAATTCATTTAATCTAAAAGCAAGTTCAGTATGAGTTAAAGCCAATTGTCTAATTTTTACAAATGTTCTCATAATCTGAACATTAACCGCAATAGCTCTTTTACTGTTAAGAACACTTGAAAGCATAGCAACGCCTTGCTCTGTAAAAACATAAGGATTATAACGCCGACCGCCTGAGCCTTCTTTTGAGGTTCCAAATTGGTACCTCAAAAAATTCCATTCATCATCCTTAAGCTGAAACATAAAATCATCTGGAAATCTTTCCAAATTACGTTTTACAGCTCTATTTAACGCCTTTGTTTCAACATCATAAAGACCGGCTAAATCACTATCCAGCATCACTTTATGCTCACGAATGACAAATATTTTATTTTCTATTATTTCTACCGGTATTAAATCATTACTCATTATTCTTTTTCCTAGCCTACCTGTAAGCTATTCTTTTACATACTCAAGTATATCAAATCAGGGCACAGTTTATTATCTATAATGTCTCAAAATCAATTCTTGAGCACAAACCACTGCAGTTTAACATTTTCATTCCACTTGGGATGACTGATATAGAAGGATTTTACATCGTCTTTTTCGCTATAATCGCTGATTTCGACAACTTCAAACCCCTTAGACTTTGCGATTTTAACAATTTCGTCGCGGGAGTAATTATAATAACCGCTTTTTGAATATTCCTCTGATGGTCTTATATTTTCCTGCCCTTTATTTCTGACTAACGCGTCAAAGACCAGAATCCCGCCATTTTTCATTGATTTTTGGATGTTTGATAAAGCTATATCAAGCTTTTCTTCGTTAAAAATCTGAGTTATATGAGACATAAACACGAAGTTATATTTATTTTTACTTTGGGAATCTTCAACCAGAATGTCGCGGCTGATTGTTGTCAGACTTAGATTATCTTCTTTTGCCTTTTCGAGGATTGATTTTATCCCGTCTTCACTCAGTTCGGAAGCCGTAACATTGTAGCCGTTTTTTGCTATCGGACAACTGTTTCTCCCCTGTCCGGCTCCGATATCGAGAACATTAATATTTTGCGGATTTGGGAAGAATTGGTTTAATTTAATGAGGATGAATTCATCAGGCAAAGCCCCGTTAAATGTATCTTTCTGTTTATATGCATCATCATAATATCTTGTATCCCTGTTTACGCCAAAAGCCGTTGCCGTGTTTGTATGAGTTCTGCCTTGATTGATTTTAAACGGATGCAGGGGATTTATTCTCATATTCTCAACCTCATTTATGTTAGACCTTGTAGCTTAAAGTCTCAACATAAAAATAATTGCCTGTTGTTGAGAAGAATCATTAAAAATTTTTACGATTTGTCACAACTTTGAAAAAGACGTACAATCGCTTATAATTAAATTTGTCAAGAATTAAAGGTTTTGTGTAACATGCCTGACAAAAAAATTGAAAAAGTAATACAGGATTTGAATAAAGAGCTTTTTTCGAAGTTTAACAACTTCGAGGGAATATATTTATACGGTTCGAGAGCCAAGGGAAACTATGGTCCTGAAAGCGATATAGATATTATTGTTTTGTTTAAAGACAGTTACAGTATAAAGACAGAATCTGAACTGGCTGAGATAATTATTAATATTGAGCTTAAATATGATATATTTGTCGATTACCATCCGATGACCTTAAAAGAGCTTGAGAGAAATCAGGTTTTTTACAATGAAGTTGTAAATAAAGGTTTATATTATGAAGCCGCATAAAAACGACGTGATTAATAACCTTATCCATAAGAGCCATACGGCTTTGGATGATGCAAAACTGGCTATTGATAATGAAAGGTTCGAAACTGCGAATAACAGAATTTATTATGCCATTTTATACATTGTTTCAGCTCTTGCTTACCGCAATGATTTTATTACATCCAAACACAGTCAGTTGCAGGGTTGGTTTAATAAAACTTTCATTAAGACAAACAGTTTAGAAATGAAATATGCCATTGTTTACAAAGAGGCTTATGAAAACAGAATGAAATCTGATTACGAATTTACTTACAAACCATCTAAAGAAAAATCCGAAGATTTATACTTAAGAGCATATGATTTCGTTAACTGCATAGAAGCTTTTTTGAAAAAATAAACCCTTACATCATACACATCTTGAGATGTATGCCAAGAAAGGAATTGAGATGAATTATGCTGATTTTCTTCTTATCTGGCATGGTTTATTTGTATATGGTATCAAAAAGGCAAAAGAGGTTTTTGAAAGGCTGGTAAGATTTATCAAAAGGATTCACGTTTAAATTTTGGATCTGTTTTATCGAATTCCTCTTCTGTCCTTTGCTTTCCCTATTTCCATAAAATAATAATTTAAATTGTTTTTTTCTCGCAAAAAATCACTTGAAAATCTAAAGCAATATTCATCATTAGATATATTTTTTGTTGTATCTTTTTTGATTATTTTATAATTGATTAATTCCTGAAGTTTATCATTTTTCATAATTATAAACTTATTATTTCCATTTATATCAGGTGTATCAGGATATTCTTGAACTAATTTTTGAATTAAATTTTTAGTTTCAATTGATGAGAATTTATTCAAAAATTCTTCCATTCGTTTTTTATTATAATTATTGCAATAATAATGCCGATAAAGAGCAAATCTTAATTTTTCGGAATACAAATCTATTAAGCCCAATTTACCTGCTAAACAGTACATATGTTTGCATGGTTTTTTTCTTTCTTTAAAATCATTGCAGTTACAAGAATTTAAACTTGTATTATAATTTTTGTTCTCTTCTGAGCTTTTAAATATTCCTGTTCTATATTCCTCATCAATTTTTACTATTAAATAATAATATTCTCTGGCTCTCTTTTGTCTTATTGCTTGTTCATCTGTAAAATGATTGAAATCAGAACTCCAAAAATCTTTTGATTTTGAAAAATTGGTATTTATAGGTGGATAATAATTATCGCCTGATTTTGCTTGAGGATTTCTTGTTCTAGTGCCTATGCTGTTTGATTTTATCAAATCTTTATAATATTCTCTTCTTTCTTGACGTTCAGCATGATAAACCTCTTTTGAATTCTTACGCAAGACAATTACTAAAAAAAATATAAATATAAAAAGAATTATAAAAAATAACATATTTAATCTTTCTTCAACCCTTCCTTTTTCAAAATTTAAAAACTAATGCTTGCAAGCTTTTGATAAGTTTTAGAGTCGGCTATTGCCATAAATTTTGTACCGTCCTTCAGGTAGCAAGCAAAGCAAATCTCTTTTTTATTCCCGCCTGCTAACAATCCTGCAATCGCACCAACTGGACCAAATGCCAAGCCGCCAACTATACCTAATCCAGCAGCGCCTAAAAAGCTTTTTGCTTTATCTTCAGTCATCAATTCAATTCGCTCAATAAAACCGTTAAGTCCAACTGTCTTACCCCAATAAGTTAAAGAAAATTGTCCCCAATTTTCAGTTAATTTCCATCCCTGATAATCACCACTAAGCGTTTTGAACATTCTACAATCCCCTTTCTTTTAAAATCTCTAACACTCTCGATTCGAAGTCATCCTGCATGTCTGTATTTATAAACGGGCTTCCTATTCCTGCAAGTAAATAGTTTATGTTGACTTGATAGTCAAGTAATAACTTAACAAGACTGTCATGGCTTAATCTGCTTTTATCATTTTCAACAGCACTAATATAAGACTTTCCAGAAGAAAAGATTTCTGCAAATTTGTCTTGAGATAATTGCAGTTTTTCTCTTATCGCTTTTACTCTTTTTCCTTCTGTATCCATAGTTTTAGCCTATTCCTATTGATGCAATAAACAAATTGACTGATAAGTTATATATGAGTTTATTATAAGCAAAATTATAATAAATTGTTCAAATTTATATGAGGGCTTTCCGTATTTTCAGAAATACTTGCGTTAATTAAATCACAGCGTTTCATATTTCCTAAAAACGAGACTTAGTAATTGTTAGCTGGTTATCGTCATTGCGAGAAGCCTAGCGACGAAGCAATCCAAAGAAATTAACAGTATCGAGGCTACGTAGAGTATTAAATACCTTGTGGCGTTATAAATTCAGCATAAAAAATTGGTGTTGCACCGTCATGTTGAGTGCAACGAAACATCTCAAGGTCTGTGATATGGAGATTCTTCGCTTGCGCTCAGAATGACGAGAATGTTTTTTGGATTGCCACGCTCCCATTGGTCGCTCGCAATGACGAGGATAGTCATATAATTGATTACAACTCGTTATTGCTCAAAATACACCCCGCCAATCCCGAATTTCATTTCCTTGTAGTTATTCTTTATTTTCTCTTCCGTTTCGGGAGTCAAAAGCGTATAGCCGGTGATTTTCCCGCCGTTTTCGGTTACGGTCACAAACACCCTGTCGTTTATTTGCGGGTCAAAGTACAATTCCCCGCTCCCGATTAAATGCGGTTGAATTTTAATTCGGGATTTACATTTTCCCGTGAATTCTTTCGGGATGCCTGTTTTTTCAACATCGTTTTCAAGCCGAAAGGTTATTTTTTTCTCAACAGAGTATCGATTTTTATTTGTGATTTTTACTTTTTTAACCGTAGCCACGGCTTTTATTGACGACTCTTTCTGCATTTGCTCATATACATAAGGAGGCAGCATCGCAAAAGTGCTCAAACCAAAGCAATTAAAAACAATAAGAGAAACAATTATCTTTAAAAACAGTTTCATAAGAAAAATCCTTCTTGTTTAGAGTGATGAGTTACCTTATTGTAACATTGTGCATGTTTTAATTGCCAAATGAAATATAATTGTTAAAATTATTATTGCAAGGGTTATTAAATCAATCTGTATGCAAGTAAATATCGGTTTATTAATATTTAAAAAACGAAGTTTATAGAGGTTTCTCATATATGAGCAAGTTATTTGACGCTGAGCTCTATTCAATTAAAAGCGATTGCGAAACAGGCTATCCGAAAGTCGGTTTGGAGAAGCGAAATACGCAGTGTCCGATTACAAAGCCCCTACCGTTTAAGATAGCAGAGCCTAAAAAAATAAAATGGTACAGAAGCAGGGAGGCAATTACGCTTTATTTAGCTCAAATTCTGCTTTTGGTCAGCGCGGTTGTGATAATTCTGGTGAATTGGTTGCACTAAAACAAGGTTAGGTGAACTCATTAAATTTGAATATCACCCTAAAGCTTGAATTATTACTGAAAATGACAAACTTTAGGCATTTATATTATAATTTAACCATAAATAACCTGTAAAAAAGGCAAATATGGAAAAGCATGAAATATGGCTGAACATAGCAGAAGAAGACTTACAAGCCGCCCAATGGAGCTTTAAGGGCGAACAATTCCTCTGGTCTGTTTTTATGTGCCAGCAGTGTATTGAAAAAACCATAAAAGCAATATATATTTATAAGACAAAGGAAATTCCGCCTAAAAAACATGATCTTATTTATTTGTCTCAAATTGCTCAATTATTTGACGTTTTAGATGAGCCAACCAAAAAGCTGTTCAGGTATTTGAATGTTTATTATATCGAAACACGATATGCTGAAAAGAGAGAAGAGCTCAAGGCAAAATGCAATAAACAAAACACTAAAGAAATTATAAACAATACAAAAGAGGTTTTTGAATGGCTAAAAAGCAAATTAGAAAAATAATAAAAGACTT
>CAZXPD010000051.1:0-16284 GCA_964643065.1 uncultured Gammaproteobacteria bacterium
GGCTCATTCAACCACGCATAAATGCGTGGTGTTCTGTCTTCGACCGCATAAAAAATCGGCTTTCGCCGATATATTTGCCCCGGGCCAGACTTGAACTGGCACTGGGGGTGAACCCAATCGGATTTTAAGTCCGACGCGTCTACCGGTTCCGCCACCGGGGCATTTGTCTGTCTTAATCAATTAATTATTGATTATTTTTGATATTATTACAAAGTTTTTTTTTAGTCTAGCAAAAATGTCTCTTTAAATATTAGTTTTTAACCAATCTATTATAATATTCTTTGAATCAGGCTTGAATCTTATTAAACTTGTTCCGTTACCGCCGTCGGGATATGTTTTTAAAACTTTTTTACCCTGAGCGTATTTAATTAATTCAGTTGTATCGTAATAAGAAATCCTGTCGGGTGTGCTGACAATGAACAAAACAGGATGTACTCCGTAATTTACCATCGGGATTAGCGCATTTAAACCTTTAATGTTTGAATAAGGAGAAATCAGCACCAAAGTTTTTATGTCTTTATTATTTTTGCTTGCTGCAAGTACTGCCGCATTAGCCCCAATATTTGCGCCTACTAAAGCGACCCTTGCCGTATTGATTTCGGGATAATCTTTTTTTAACGCGGTCAAAGCATCGTTTATATCCTGCGGGTATTTTGCAAATTCAATGTTTTTGAAATTTTGCCAGTATTTTTTTCTGCCGTTTTCTTTGCTTATGCTTGCGCCATGTCCTCTTAAATCAAGGTTTAAAACGGCATAATTTAAAGATTTAATTTTTTCGGGAAGCTCATACCAGTCATTCTTGTTCTTTCCAAGAGAATGCAGCAATATTACAAGAGGAACTCTGTTTTTTGTTGATGCATCCTTTGGCACATAAAGCATACCGACCATATTAAGACCGTCTTTTGTAACATAAGTATATTCAACCGTGCTTTTGTTTTTCTTGGCATAGCAAATTGAGCTAAAAGCTCCGTAAAGAATGCAAAAAACTATTGAAATAACAATATATATTGTTTTATTTTTTAAGATTTTCATTTAACCAGACAATAATTTTATTTTGTAAATCGGGAGTAATATTCAGTAGATTTGTTCCATGCTCTGAACTTTCATAAACTTCCAGAATATGTTTAGGTTTTATAACGCTATTAAGTTCATTGGACGATTCGAACGAGTATGTGTCATTTTTAGCTACCGCAATCATAAGAGGATTTATTGCGTCTTTTGCATATTGATAAGTTTTTAAATGATGGTATTCAATGCCGGGCGAAAGCGCTACGGCAGTTTTAATCTCATTTGAAAACATTGTAGAAGTAATGATTGATGTATTTGCGCCGATGCTCGCTCCTATAACCGCAATTTTAGAAGAATCAACATCAGCATTAGTTTTGATAAACTCAATAACTGAATGAACATCGTTTGGTATCTGATTCCACTCATTCTCAGGCATGGTTTCGTAAAATATTTCTCTGCCATCCTTGAATTTATTGCTTCTGCCGTGTCCTCTCATATCAATTGCATACACCGCATAACCGTTTTTGAGAAGCTGAGGAATAAATTCGTTCCAGCTGGATTTATCTTTCCTGAATTGATGCAGAAGTATCACAACAGGAGGTTTTTTCTGCGTTTGGGGTATGTAATATTTTACGCTCAGAGAAAGATTATCCTGTGTATAAATTGAAGTATCCATAGTTTTAGTATTTTGAGGCAGCGGGGCATTTTTTTGAAAAAAGCCCCCTAATGTGCACGAGGAAAGAACAAAAACTGATAATAACGATAAAAAACTTATATCTGCAAATTTATTCATTTGAACTCCTCACAGGTAATTTAATTTCATTTTAACCAAATATAAAAAAAAACCAACCCTATTTCGGACCAAATTAAAAAGCGGCGTTAGCCGCTTGAACCTCTCAATATACTACCCTGGATTTCTACTCCCCCAAGGACACCTTGCCCTAAAAATCTTGTAGCCACCTTGTTATACTTAAGTATGACACTTTAAGAACTACTTCTCATCAACCTTTAAGTCAATAATTAATATAAACCCACAGGCTTAGACCATGTGAAAACTAATCCTCTCCAAACTCTTCCATGAAATCAAATTGACACTGAGAAGCAGTATCATAAGGATTTTCATCAGATTCTTTTTTGGCTTTCTTATAAGCTGCGTCAAAAACTTTATCGGATAATTTTGCAGCTTTCGGATTTGCTTTAAGTTTATTAATATCTTTTGCGATATCGGCTGCAAGTCTTGGATCGCAATCTTCGATACTGAAATTCTTTAAATCGGGTTTTCTGATGTTTCCGTTGTTTTGGCTCGAATTATCAGTACTTAAAAGGGATGACTCAAAATCATCCCTTGAAGCAATATTTTCATGACCCATAAAATTTTCATGCGAAAAATTATTATCTTTTGACTTGTAAATTCCTTCTTTAGATTTATTCGGAGGAATCTTTTTTTCCATTTAAATCTTCTCCCGCAAGAGTCCCAAATCTTCTCTTTAGAATATAAAACCTGATTCTTTAAAAAGTTGCTAGTTTATACATAAAATATATAAAAAATTTTTTAAGTATCCTAATTTAAAATAGACAATAACTGGCTTGCTTTATTGTAGGAATAGGGAATTAGGTCATAATATTTGAAATTAAATTTTAGCTTTACAATTGTTAATAATTATATAAAAATGAAACGATTTATTACAAATCTCGTATTTATTCAATTGTTTATTGAATTTGATTTGAAATTTGCACTAAGTTTAGACAATACAATATTAATATTTAATTTATAGCTAGTTTCGGAAGAAACTTGTTTGTAGGGGGTTTTCAGCTACTCAACAATTGGTTGGGGGTTGACTATTTATAAAACTTAAGATAATTTTATAAAATCTGTTAAGCTAAAGAGAATTTAGTCAAACAATAGCACAGCATGATTATTTTAGGCTTTATAGCCAATTATAAATACCAATTTACAATCTTTGGAGAGGTTGCATGGTTGTTAAAACCTTATTTAAGGCTAAGATTGACAAAAGAAAAGTTTTAAAACATTCAATATTATGGCTCAATTTATCATTAATCAGCTCTTTATTCTGGGCAAACTCATTTTTTAGCCCCAAGCAGAATACAAAGTTAAATTTGACCTGCAAAAATATACAAAACACCAATCAGAATGACTTGATTTTTACAAAGAGTCTTTCAAAAAGAATTTTTTCGAAATTTTATTTTGATGCTCAATCTGATAATGTTTCGACAGACAGTTTGGCTTTCAAAAAGTTACTTAATAAGGAAGCATATTTAGCATACAACCTCGCATCGTTTTCTGTTTCGGAAAGTCCTAAACAGATTGCTTACACGCAATTTAATAATGCTAACGAAATTAGAGAAGTTAAGAATTTTGTTCATAGAACACACAGATATAAACTCGCTTCGCGTGGTTTTTCGCCCGCACTAAACTTTTCACAGAATAAACTTTCCGTGATTCCCTCTCCGTCCTGCATCCGCATAAGTTCGGCTTACGGCTACAGGCATGGACAATTTCATAAGGGCGTTGATATGGAAGCCCCGCAGGGCTCAAAAATCGTTTCTGTTCTTCCGGGCTTTGTAGAATTTGCAGGTTGGAACGGTGCTTACGGAAAAACAGTAATAATCAATCATGGAAACAATATGAAGACCTTATATGCTCATGCCTCATCTTTTAATGTTAAAACTGATGAATGGGTTGATGCAGGACAGGAAATTGCCAAGATTGGTGTAACCGGTGATGCTACGGGACCACATCTGCATTTTGAAACAATTATCGACGGAGTTAATGTTAATCCTCAAAAACTTTTAAAAGAATAATTTAGTCTTTTAGTACTTTTGGGATTATAAAAATTTGTAACAAGTTTTTATAATTAGCAAGTTAAGCAAGCCTGTTGATTTGTAAGGGAGTATAAATCAATTTCAGTATAGACATAAATTGTAAGCTTTTTTAAAATCAAAATAGGTGTTATGTACATGGTGGAATAACTTTAAGAGGTTATCATAATTGACCGGTAATGTCATAAATTCAGGATCAGGAAAAGTAAAACCTGCTCTGAATAAGCAGAAAAAACCGAAAAAAAAGTCGGTCAGGATATATTATTTGCTTTTAAGCATAGTTTTGATTATTTGCTTAATACAGGGCGTGAGAGGTTTGTGTCTTAATGTTGCTAAATATATAACGCTGGAAAAGAAGTTAGAAAAGCTTCGTGAAATTAATATCGCTGCAAAAGTTAAAAATCGGGAATTAAAATCTGAAATTAAAAATTATACTTCGCCAAAAGGGATTGAATCTCTTGCAAGAGACAATCTGAATATGGTAGGCAAGAATGAAGTACTTGTTCTCATTAAGGATCAGCCAAAAAAACTTTAACGGATGATAAAAATTGTAGCCGTTTGGTCACAAATTGGGGCCGTTTGGACGCATAGAAAGGTGCTATAATACATTTTATAGCACTGATTTTAACTTTTTTATAGTCCGGAATTCGCTCTACGTCAATCATAACTCTGACCGTTATATTTTTCACTCATAAACCTGCAATAACAGCGGCTAATATGCAGCTTAACTTATGCTGCCAAAATATGTATAAATGATTAATCAATGCATCAGGAGGAAAAAATGACATTTATTGAAAACCTCGTTGAATTTGAACCCGGAACAAAGGCTTTGTCATTCGAAGTAAATTCAAACTTTGAAACACTAAAAAACGCCAATAATGACAGTCATACTAAAATATCCAACTTAAGCCTGGCAAATATTAAGGACTATGGCGCAATAAGCGGTCAAAACTCAACAACAGCCATAGATAACGCATTAAGTACCAATAAACAACTTTACATCCCGTCCGGCAGTTATATATATACCGGAAGCAGAGCGGTTTATACAACTTACAGCGGTATTGGGACGATTGTCGATGTTTCCGGCAACCTGCACCCTTATTTTGGTTTGAGTTTGGGAAATACCATGGCATTGTCAAACATGACCAGTTATACCGGCCTTGTTAATTATAAATACAGCGGCGATAACGCAAGCCGAGTTTATATTCTGCCCAAAAGCACTGTACCTCAGGGAACTTGCAGCGCCATGAAAATATTCTTCGATCCTTATCATCTTTTAACAAGCGGCTCACTTTTGTACAGAGATTTCGGCATTTATACAACAACAAACATCCTTAATGATTATGGTTACAGCGGAAACGGTCTGGCATGTCTCAATATCAAAGTCGGTTCCGATACCACAAGCCCGTTTTATGACAAAAATCCGGATATCTGGTTTGGTTTTCAGGATGCTTATCAGGGCGGAAAACTTATATTTGTCAAAAAACCTTTAGATATTATTCCCGTTATGACCTCCAATACGGCACCGAACGGAGTTGCTTTTGCCAGCTCCGAGGATTCCGGTCACGAGGCTTACAAATGCATGGATAAGAATCCCAATAATTACTGGAGTCTTACCGGTACATCAGGAAATGTCGGTTACAGACCCTCTGCAAATAAAATCCCGTTACGATACGCTTTAACTGTAAATAATGTTTCAGGCTTTGATAACGCACCGAAAGATTTTACTTTTGAGGCATGGGACGGCGCGCAATGGCAAATTCTTGATGCCAGAAGCAATATCACTTGGGATGAAAACTCGAAATCCAGAGTTGAATTTGTTATCAGTAACAATACAACAGCATATTCCGAATTCCGATTAAATGTATCAGCCAATAACGGCGGAGACAATGTTGCTGTTTCAAAATTAGAAATAATTGATACCGTTTATAAATTCACAAGCTGGCTGCTCGGCGACGTTTACAGCAAAGTTGCAGCTGGAACGGCTTCTGTATCAGCAGGAAGCAGTATAGTAACCGGAACAGGAACGGCTTTTCTCACTGAATTTAATGTCACGGACATAATTACAATAAATTCCGAGATGAGAAGAGTTATTTCGGTTTACAGCAATACGGTGTTAGAGGTTGATAAGCCCTTTACCGAAAGCAAATCAGATATGGAATTCTCCCTGAGTAAAAACCTTGTCGCAACATATAATCATTCATCCGTAAGGGCTGAAGTTCATGGAGATATGTGCTTCAGAAACGCTGATAATCTTAGATGGGTAAATTCTTCGGGGAAAGCCGAATCTTACATAAATACCGATTCTAATGACGAAATGAACTTTATCAGCAATAACAACCAAGCATTTAAAGTTAACTCATCGGGTCATTTATGCGGAGTAAGGTCAATTATAGGAGCGGGCTGGACTAGCACGGCGGGGGACACTACACCGACCGTTATGAATGCAAATAAGCTTGTTATTCCGACACATACATCCTCATATACAATTTCCAATCTTGATGACGGAACGATTTATCAGGAAGTTACGCTTATATTCAGTGACAGTTACTGTATTGTCGCAAACAATGCCAATATTGCCCTTGCCGGAGGGAATAATTTTAACGGAACGGCGAATGATACGCTTACGCTGATAAAAACCGAAACAAAATGGGTTGAAAAATGCAGATCAATTAATTAAGACAATTTCTTATCGTAAAAGCCGCCGAAATTTTTCGGCGGCTTTTTTATAATAATTCCAAGAAAAAGATTATCTATATATCATATCAAGATCATCAGACCTAATTGGCGGCATTTTGATTGGGGCATTTTGTTCTTTTTCGAGACTGTCTTTTTTGGATTTAACATATTTAACCGCTGCCATAATGTCTTCTTCGGTAATATAAAGATTACCTTGTCCTTTAACTTCTCTGTTTGCACCGAAATTTGATGCTTTGTTCATTAAGTCTCTAATTTCAGCGCCGGAAAATCCTTCTGCTTTCTTTGCAGCAAGCTCAAGTAATCTTTTCTTTTCGGCTTCGCTTCTAAACAGCCTGTCTCTTGAATGGATTGTAAATATTGACAGTCTTTCACTATAATTTGCAGGTATATCGACTTTAATTTGCACGTCAAACCTGCCCGGTCTTAAAACAGCAGTATCTAAGTCTTTTAATCTGTTAGTCGCAGCGATAAATATAACATTGACTTTTTTTGATTTACTGTCCATTCCATCCATTGAGTTTAAAAGCTGGTTTATGGTTTTTCGGTCTTCGCTGTTTTCATCAGGCATGTCACGGCTTTGAGCCAGTGATTCTATTTCATCAATGAAAACAATACATGATTTTGTATCGGATTTATCGGCAACATCGTAAGCCAGTTCAACAAGTTCCCTGACTCTGGCAGCACCCTGACCTACCCATATTTCAACAAAATTGCTGCCCGAACAGCTGATAAGCGGAACTCTCGTTTGAGATGCTACGATTCTTGCAAGCATAGTTTTACCGGTTCCTGAAGGTCCATAGAAGAGGACTCCTTTTGGAATATCAACATTATGTTTTTTGTAAACAGCCGGATTTTCAAGATAGTTAATTATTCTTTCTTGGATTTCATCTTTGGTTTCATTCATTCCGCCTATATCTGAAAAACTTTCACCTTTTATTATTTGTGAAGAAAAATTTCCGTCCGCTGAAACAAGGCTGTTTAATATTGAGGGGAATTCATCAATGGCATTAATAACATCCTGTTCGTTTATAGTGAATTCTGACTTAACTTTTTTTGCATTAATTAAGGAAGCAGAGTCTATTTCTCTATTTTCAGGAACTTTGTTAGTTTTTATCAACAAAACAGCCGGAACAACACTGTTCATAAGGTCTAATGCTTTTTGAGGGAACTCTCCGGCAATGCTTGATGAGGCATATTCAATAATTTTGCAAATGGCTTCATCGGTAAGTTTAATTTTAGCAGGGTATTTTTTTAGTTCATTTTTGATAATTTTTTTATTTTTAAGGAGATATTCCTTTGCCTCTGCTGCTGAAGGACTGTATAACTCCATTGATTTTGTTTTTGCTATCCAATCCTCAAGTGATTCAGCCGCTTCAGGATCTTTACGATCAAGTTCAAATTTTTCTTGGTCGTCAAGATCATCTCTCATTCCAACAAAGTACATGAAGTCATTTTCACATTTAGCTGTGAGCATCATAGGAACAAATGTCTTTAAGAAAACAACTTTTTTTCTTTTCGCTTTTTTAGCTTCTTCAGCAATTTTTTCCAATTTAAGGTATTCAAATTCCTCTTCATTAGGGTAAATCAATACATCGGTATTATCTTCAGAAAATCCGATATTCTTAAATTGACCTGCATACATTAATTTAGCAAAGCTATGAGCAACCAAATCAGAATCCGCTCCGCTGTTATGAATTAAATCAACGTTAATATCGCTTGAAAGTGCCATTGCAATATATTTTGCAGTTTTGTCAAACGGCTTAAAGTCAATAATGTCTTTTTGTTTCAGTACTTTGACTTTTGGAGAAAATCCCGTTTCTTTTAACTTACTTTTAATTACCGTATTTACATCTGGGGGACCGTCAGGCTGCTTTTTTTTAGCTTTAACTCCTGCTTCCCCGAACGATAAATAATAAGCCTTCACTAACTGAGAATCCGCATCGGTTTTAGCTACAAAATTAGTAATTGTTTCAGCGTCTTTGTTGCGTATTGATTTTATCTGATATTGTTTATTTGAGCATTTACCGGCAAGGTTGTAATCAACTCTTAACATTTTTCCTCCAGACAGTTAATAACGAATATTCATTAAATGCTTAAAAAACAAAGAAAAATTTTGTTGACAGCAAAAGCCGATAAGATTTACAAAAATTAACTGAATTTTAAAAAAAATGTAAACAAATATTAAACTTTTTGAAAAAAATAGCAATTCTGTCTGAAAAAATTTTTTTATATATATAAGGGACAATTGGAAGGGCATCGTAATTAGGAGAAGTTTGTTAAAGCATGGGTATTAGCGAAGTTTTAATAAGTATAACAAGTCCGTTTTCACCAATCTTTAAAGTATTTGGCGATTTAAAAGAAGGTAAACTGCCAAATGCGGTCCAGGATACTTTGAACGGAGTAAACAGAGCATCAGTGCTTGCGGCGGATGCTGCAAATACAATGAAAGCCCTTAAAGATAGCAGTGTTAACGCGTTCAGAGATACATCTAAAACAAAAATAAACCAGTTTCATTATATGAAAGACACTTTGCTTGACAATAAATTGGCTGATAATTCTATTTTTGGCAAAGTATTAAGATCTCAGGATAAAACAATGCTTGATACATTCGGAAAGCCTCTTTTAGGTGATGCATTAACATTTTCGGAAGAAGGCTCCGCATATATTGAAGGTAATGCCGCAAAGAAACTTACTGCAAACACACTGGCAGGTATACCGCGATTAAGCGTTGCACTCAGCGCAATACCGGAACTATTTGCATTAAATAATGCGCGAAAAAACGGTGACTTACCGAAACAGGCTGCTAAGTCATCGGTAAATGTTCTCGGCGCCTCAATTGGATCCGGCATCGGCAGAGCGCTGGTAATGGGTGCAATGTTGTCTAATCCCGTAACCGCTCCTTTTGCCGTACTGCCCGGCAGCTATATAGGTGCATTTGTCGGCGGTGTAGCCGGATACTTTATTGCAGATAAATTCGGAAAACATATTTTTGGAGAATCCATTCAGGACGGAATTGACAGAAAAGAAAAATTTGAAGCCGAATCAGGTCAATTTCAGCAAAAATCTTAAGAATTGAATAAATAAAACCACAAATAAATACTCCTCTCAAATAACTCTCACAAATCTAAAAGCTTCTAACAAAAGCTTTTTTTATTTTGTTCAACAATTTTAAAAAAATAATGTATAATATATATTAAGTATATAATAAGGATAGATTATGAGCAAAATGGATTTTTTGTACGGCGGAATTTCAAGCCTTTTAAATTCGACAGAAAATGAAAAGGAAATCAGGTTGTTTATCGCGAAATTTAAAAGAAAGTATATTCAAGAGCGGAATCTCTCCAAGATTGAAGCAGAAAAACGCATCAAAAAAGACCTTGAATTTCTAAAAGAAAAATTTATAAAAAATAACTTTGCGCTTGATAAGCTAAATTACTTTATTAACGGAGCTTAAGCATTTACTTTATTGTTTATTGCGGTTTTTCCGGTGCAGACATAATCAAATCCCCATCTCTGAAGTCTTTCGGGATCATATTGATTCCTGCCGTCGAACAGAACGGGAGTTTTTAGCATTTTTTTGATTTTTTCAAAATCAGGACGCCTAAATTCGTTCCATTCCGTTACCAGAATAAGAGCATCTGCGCCTTCAACCGCTTCATAACTGTTCTGAACGTATTCTATCGTGTTTCCGAATATACGTTTGGCGTCTTCCGCGGCTTTAGGATCGTATGCTTTTATTTTTGCGCCTAATTTCAAAAGTCTTTTTATGATTTCAATTGACGGTGCTTCTCTCATGTCATTGGTACGGGGTTTAAAAGCCAGTCCCCAAAGGGCAAAGGTTTTTCCTTTGAGGTCATTATTGAAATAATCCGATATTTTTTCTACAAACATAATTCTTTGATTGTAATTTACATTATCAACCGCAGATAAAATCGGAGAAGCGATTTTATTTTTTTCCGCAACTTTTATCAAGGCTTTTACGTCTTTAGGAAAACATGACCCGCCGTAGCCAAGTCCCGGAAACAGAAAATGCTTGCCAATCCGCTCATCTGAGGATATCCCGATTCTGATGCGTTCAATGTCAGCGCCCACCTGTTCACAAATATGAGCCATTTCATTGATGAACGAAATTTTCATGGCAAGAAAGCAGTTTGCCGCGTATTTTGTCATCTCGGCTGATTTAACATCCATAACTATAATCGGATTACCTGTTCTTAAAAAAGGACTGTATATTTCCTGCATAATCTCTGTCGCTTTTTGTGAATCAGAACCGATGATTACTCTGTCCGGATTAAGGAAATCATCAATGGCAGCACCCTGCTTTAAAAACTCGGGGTTAGAAACAACATCAAATTCATAAGGAGTTATATCGGCAATAAATCTTTTGAGTTTTTCCCCTGTTCCAACCGGTGAAGTACTTTTGTTTACGATTAGTCTGTACCCGTCCATTGATTTTGCTATTGTTTCAGCAACGCTGAATACTGCAGACAAGTCACATGAACCGTCATCACCCTGCGGTGTTCCAACAGCTATAAAACAAACTTCGGAGTTCTCAACCGCAAATGTTATGTTATCGGTAAAACTCAACCTGTCTTCGGAAATATTAATTTTTATCAGTTCTTCAAGTCCCGGTTCATATATAGGGACAATGCCCTGTCTTAGTTTTTCTATTTTTTCAAGATTATTATCAACGCAAATAACATTATTCCCCATTTCTGCAAGACATGTTCCTGCCACCAGACCTACATAACCCGTTCCTATAACACAGAGTTTCATAATTTGTTTAATTCTCCTGTTTTTAATTTGTTATCAAAGTATGCAATAGTTTCTTTTAAACCCTTTTCCAAAGACACTGTCGGTTTCCAGTTTAATTTTTCTCCGGCGAGAGTTATATCCGGTTTTCTTTTTATAGGGTCATCGTCGGGAAGAGGATGGAATGTTAATTTAGAAGAGCTCCCCGTCAAATCAAGAATTTTCTTTGCAATTTCAAGTACCGGCATTTCCAAATCATTGCCAAGGTTAACCGGTCCGGTAAAACCTTTTTCAGAATTCATCATTTTGATTAATCCGTCAACGAGATCGGATACATAGCAAAAAGACCGTGTTTGGGAACCATCGCCGTATATGCTGATATTCTCGCCTCTGAGAGCCTGAACAATGAAATTGCTAACGACACGCCCGTCCTGAATTGACATTCTCGGGCCGTAAGTATTAAAAATCCTTACTATTTTAATATCAACTTTGTTCTGTCTGTGATAGTCCATAAATAAAGTTTCTGCAATCCTTTTACCCTCATCATAGCAACTTCGGATACCGACCGTATTAACATTGCCTTTGTAGGTTTCTTTTTGAGGATGTTCAAGAGGATCTCCGTAAACTTCGGAAGTTGACGCCTGCAGAATTCTTGCCTTAACTCTTTTAGCCATACCGAGCATGTTTATTGTTCCCAGTACGTTGGTCTTTACGGTTTTAATCGGATTATACTGATAATGAACAGGAGATGCCGGACATGCAAGGTTATAAATTTCATCCGTTTCAACGAGCAAAGGGTTGATTATATCGTGCCTAATCAGCTCAAACCTTTTGTTATCCATTAAATGATAAACATTTTCCTTTGTTCCGGTGAAAAAATTATCAACACAAAGGATTTCGCAATTTTCGGCAACAAGCCTTTCACATAAATGTGAACCTATGAAACCGGCTCCGCCGGTGATTAAAATTTTCTTCATAATAAACTCCCAAATCTTAAATAATAATATATTAAAAAGATTTTTTTCAAAATATTATCTGACTGATTAATGTATTATAGAATTTGTAAGTAATGCTTGTTTATTTAAAAAAAATTACCTATTGACGCAGTGCAGAAAATAAAATAATTTTTAATATATAAAAATGCATTTATTATGAAAAAAATCAGAATTAACATAAACACAAGACTTCTTGTTTACTTTTTGTTTGTAACCGTTCTTCCGTTGTTTATTTTAGCAACAACTTCAGCTCTTATGTTGAACCCGGGGCTAGACAACATTAAAACAGTCAAAGCAGTAAATATTAATGTCAAAAACAGTCAGAATGCAGAAACATACTTAATGGCAGTACCGGGAGATTTCTTTGAAACGCTTGAAACCAAAAACGGTTTCCTAATATTAAAAATTTCTATCTTAGCCGCGCTTGCCGGTATTTCATTTGCATATTTATTTTCTAGGTCAATAACCAAGCCACTTTCCGAAATAACTCAGTGTGCCAAAGCTATCGAAAGCGGCGATTTTAGAAGAAGACTTGAAATTAATTCTTCGGACGAATTCGGATATATGTCACAGGCTTTTAATAGCATGGCGGAAGCTCTGCAAAAGCGGCATGAGTTTGAAGAAACCAGAGAAGATTTTGTCGCAACCCTGACGCATGACTTAAAAGTCCCGTTACTGGCTAATGTTCAGGCGCTTGAATATATGCTTAAGGGCTCATACGGGGAGCTGTCCGAGAAATCGCAATACATAACCCGCCAGTTAATTTCAAATAACAATGATTTAATTAGTATGGTAAACACAATTCTTGATACTTATAAGTACGAAGAAGGCAAGCAAACTTTAGTAAAAAGAAAAATTAACCTATCCAAACTGGTTGAGGAATGTATTAAAGAAATCGATCCGCTGTGCAAACAAAAAAATATAAGCCTGAATTATTGCAATACTGCTGATAATTTCGAACTTTCGGTTGACAGACAGGAAATAAAACGCGTAATTATGAATCTTCTTGGCAATGCGGTTGCTTACACTGACAATGAAGGCAAAATTGAAGCGAATATAAAATCAAACAACAGCGAGATTATCTTTTCAGTATCGGATACAGGTACGGGAATAGATGAAAATGATATGAAAATGCTTTTTGAAAGGTATTCAAAAGGCTCTAAATCTTTAAGAAAAATCGGAACGGGTTTGGGGCTTTATTTATCCAAGCACATAATTGAAGCTCATAACGGGAAAATATGGGCTGAAAGCCAAAAAGGACAAGGCAGTATTTTTTATTTCAGCATTCCTAATATATAATGAATAAAAAGAAAGTATTTTATGGATAGAAAAATTAGAATTATATTAATTGAAGATCATACGCTGACGAGGATAGGACTTAAAACAGCTTTGGAAGAAAGTACCGTCCTTGAACTTGTAGGAGAATCCGATTCCGGAGAACAAGGAGTTAAGCTTTCGTCTGAACTTGAACCCGATGTTGTTTTGATGGATTTGGGTTTACCGGGAATCAACGGAATTGAGGCTACCAGATTGATTAAACAATCCAATCCCGATATAAAAGTTCTTATTTTAACCTCTCACGACAGCGAGAGTGATGTGATAAATTCTATTGAAGCCGGCGCAGATGCATATTGCATGAAAGACATTAACCCTTCAAGGCTGATTTCAATTGTTGAAGGGGTTGCAGACGGCGGTGTCTGGTTTGATAAGGAAGCGGCAAAATCAGTTTTGAAGCATCTGGAATATGAGAAAAAGAATCCATCTGCAAATGAGGAGGCTTCTCCCCTGACCGCAAGGGAACTGGAAATACTTCAGCTATTGGCGGACGGGCTGAATAATGCAGATATAGCAAAACAAATTTCAGTCAGCCAATATACTGTTAAAGCTCATATATGCAATATCTTGCAAAAGCTTTCCGTTGACGACAGAACAGGCGCTGTTGCAAAAGCAATGAGAAACGGTTGGGTTAAATAGTTTTTAACGATATCTTCTTGTCAAGTTTATTTATATATAAGCTAATAAAATTCTAATTCTTTTTTAAATAAATTTTTAACAATTACCTGATATTGTTTAATTATAGTTAAACTAGGCTTTGTTAAATAGCTGAGGATTACTAAAAAGACAAGAAGTTGGAGGAGATTCTTTGAAAAACTTTACAAGTTTTAAATAAACGGTAAAAGTCCCAATTTATCAGCATTTATATATGTTGGTAAGTATGTTAAATGCATTACAGAGTATATATAATGCATACAAAAAATACCGAAAGAGTTATAATTTTTTAAAGGTATTACAGTTCAGGTTAAGGAGGATAATACGGGAAAATCAGGATAGTACGTAACTTAAACAGCATTCGGGTAGTTCAGCAGGAACGATTTAGAAGGTAAAGAATACAACGATAATTTTTCGGTAAGGAAAGCTAAACTTCAGGAGTAAATAAGAGCAGTACAAAGTTTTATCTGTTGCCGAAGAATTTCAAAAGGGTAGAAGTATTCAGGATTTAGTTTAGGAGAAATGAAATGTTTGAAAATGCAGAAGAAGTATTAAGACAACAGCAGGAAGAGGAGTTACAGCTCATAGTATTTGAACTTGATAATCAGGAATTTACATTGCCGATTATGTCGGTTCAGGAAATTATAATGATGACAACTCCGAATAAATTACCGAAAGCACCGGATTATCTTGAAGGTGTTATTAATCTCAGAAACAGAATCATTCCTATAATTGACGGAAGGAAAAAATTCAAGTTGGATTTAGTGAGCAGTAAAGATTTTCTGGAATCAAAAATTATTGTGCTAAATATTCATAATGAAACAGTCGGTTTTACTGTTGACAAAGTTAGTGAAGTTATTCATCTGAACAGCAAAAATATTGAGCCCCCGCCGGTCGATTTGAGTGTTGACGCAGAATTTTTACGCGGTGTCGGGAAGTACAAAGAAAGACTCTTAATGTTGATTGACCCCGAAAAAATTCTTACAAAAGAAGAAACAGCCGGCTTACAGAATGTCTCTAACAGACAAGGCAACTTAGCCTGTGCTATGAGTTAAGGAGACGCTGTATATCAACTTACCTCAAAATCCACCTGAACCACCCTTTTAGCGAAGATATCAACTCTTCGCTTTTTATTTAATTATACCAGAGAAAATAAATTCAAATTAACTTGACTATAACAGTTATCTTATTAGTATAATAGGTAACAAAGATTTATACGGAGAGGTGTCCGAGTGGTCTATGGTGCAGACCTGGAAAGTCTGTGTACTGCAAGGTACCGAGGGTTCGAATCCCTCCTTCTCCGTTTTTTAGTCCCTAAAAAGAGAATACCCCCCTTAGAGTAAGACTAAATGCCCGCTATCAGCGGGGTTTTTAGTAGCTGACAACTATAGAGAGTGCCTTTTAGAATTTTTCTGCTCCAATTTTTCGAATATTTTAGCAAAATTCTCTTTTTCACTTTTTGGCACCCCCTTCTGAAACAAATAAAAAACCGTCAGCTAATTTAGCAGATATTTATTTTGTTCAAAACATAAGGAAAGCCGAAGTGGAGAGATTATATGAAGAATGAATACATTTTTACAAAAAATCAGAACCTTTTTATAAGACTGAATTAATTTGAGAGTATTATGACCTGAATAATTTTTACAAAAAATATAAAGAAATTGAAAAAACAAAATTAATCTTTAAAAACATATTATTTTTGAAGGAAAAATTATATGTTTTGCAAAAAACACCTGATAACGATATTGATAAAAAATTGAATGAATTTTGTAATGAATATTAATTAAGAAAGGGGTATAAAAATGTCCTACAAACAAGCCGCATAAGTCAACAATTGATACAGATAATATATAATAATTCGATTGTGATTTGGGAGGTTTTTAGTATGATTATCTGAGGCAGGTTAGAGGTTTAAAATTAACATTTTAATACAGGAGAAAAACTAATGGCGTTTATAGAAGAAAAGATTACATCTGAAGAAGATCTGGCAATATTTAAC
>CAZXPD010000052.1:0-15136 GCA_964643065.1 uncultured Gammaproteobacteria bacterium
ACATTATTTTTTGCAGAAACGTAATGATCTATTTCGATATGACAGTTCAGGAACAACTGATAAAAAAATTCTATAACATTCTGACCCATGGGGGTCTGCTGTTTATCGGACTCTCGGAAAGCTTAACCCAAAGACAGCATAAGTTTAAATATGTACAGCCTACAATATACTCGCGCACCGATTAAAGGAGAAAAAACATGAAATCACTCATTGTAGATGACAATTTTACCTGCAGGAAAATTCTGTTAAAATTGCTCTCTGATTACGGACATTGCGATATTGCCGTCAATGGAAAGGAAGCAATAGACGCCTTTATAGCAGCTTGGGATGACTGGGACGGCTATGACTTGATATGCTTAGACATCATGATGCCGGAAATGGACGGTCAGGAAGTCTTAAAACAAATCAGACAAATAGAAAAAGAACGCGGCAAATATGATTTGGACGGCGTCAAAATCTTAATGACCACGGCACTGGATGATTCGGAAAATATTAAAAAAGCATTCAGAGAACAATGCGAGGCTTACCTTGTAAAACCAATTGAAAAACAAAAACTCATTCAAAAATTAGTCGAATTGGAATTAATTAAACCGAAAGAAACAAATTGTGCTTGAAAATGAGCTGGATACAAATAAATATTTTTTACAACCGGGATATATCTTTGTAAGCAAGGAACCCCATTTAATTTCTACTGTTCTGGGTTCTTGCGTTTCTGTATGCATTTGGGATTGTAAATTGAATTTTGGGGGTATAAATCATTATATCCACCCTAAACCGTTTAGGACAGAAAGGAACAGTCAGTTCGGCAGTATTGCCGTTCCGTATTTGATAAAACTCTTGTTAAATATGGGCGCTCAAAAAAATAACCTGAAGGCGCACATAACCGGCGGAGCTCAAAGCCCTGACATGAACAGCTATAAAATAGGCAGAGATAATATAAGAATCGCCGAAAAAGTGCTTAAACACCATTCCATAGAAATAATAACAAGAGATACAGGAGGGGAAATGGGCAGAAAAGTTGTTTTTAACAATGAAACAGGTGAAATTGTTATTTATAAAGTAAACAATCTAAGGAACTATGACTGGTACAAAGATGATTAAAGTTTTGATTATAGATGATTCAGCGATGGTAAGAAAAATTTTTACGCAGGAATTGTCAAAAGATCCTGAAATAGAAGTGGTAGGTTCAGCTCCCGATCCTTTTATCGGGAGAGATAAAATTGTTGCGTTAAAGCCGGATGTCCTCATTCTCGATATAGAAATGCCTCGAATGGACGGCTTGAGCTTCCTTGAAAAACTTATGAAATATCATCCTATGCCTGTTATAATCGTCAGTTCGCTAACTAAAAAGGGACCCGAAGTTGCTTTGCGAGGGCTTGAGCTTGGAGCTGCCGAAGTTATGGCAAAACCGGGAGAAGCCTATTCCGTCGGAGACATGAGCGCTCAACTTAGAGAAAAAATTAAAGCCGTTTCAAAAATTAAATCCTTTAATTTAATGTCAAGAATTGCAAACCCGAAGACAGCCCAAGAAATTCCAAAGATTGCTACAAAAGCACTCATTAGAACTACAAACAAAATAATCGCAATAGGGGCTTCCACAGGCGGAACTGAAGCAATAAAAGAAGTTTTAACTGCATTGCCTGCAAATATGCCGCCCATTGTTATTGTTCAGCATATGCCGCAAAATTTTACAAAGTCTTTTGCCGATCGGCTTAATAATTTATGCGCCTTGGAAGTAAAAGAAGCCGAAAATAACGAGTTTGCAACACCCGGCAAGGTTTTAATAGCTCCCGGCAATACTCACATGGTTTTAAAAAGAAGCGGGGCAAATTACTTTGTAGAAATAAAAGACGGTCCTCTGGTTTTGCATCAAAGACCTTCAGTTGAAGTATTGTTTAATTCCGTTGCAAAATATGCGGGACGAAATGCCGTGGGTGTTTTACTCACCGGAATGGGCAAAGACGGTGCCGGCGGTCTTTTAGAAATGAAAAAAGCCGGAGCTTATACCATTGCTCAAGATGAAGCAAGCTGCATTGTCTTTGGCATGCCCAAAGAAGCAATCATGCTTGGCGGCGCGATGAAAATTGAGTCTTTGAAAAAAATTCCCTCTACTTTAATTACTTTTTTGAAGTCTGAAACGGGCTAAACTAAATCATTATTATGCATATGAGAATCTTTAGATGAAAAAATTACAGGCAAAAACAAAAATAATATCGGCAATAATAATAGCGGCAATATCATTTACACTGTTTTTAATGTTTTTCTTTGCCGCAAAAAGCCATAAAATAATTCTCGAAAATACCGTATCAAATATCTATTCCGAATTGACAGTACACAGCAGTATATATGAACCGTTTGAAATTGCAGAAAATAATACGGCTTTATTAGGGGATTTCGTACAAAATACTTTCGACCTAAAGAAAAAAGATAATATTAAATATATTTGGGAATATCTTTCTTCATTAGATCCTTTTATCAAAGCTTTAATCTCCAAAACAGAAACCGCTCAGGGAGTCTGGTTCCAAGTCAATCCGGACTTTACTGACGGCACCTCCAAATATTGCAACTGGTATGTAAAAAGAAACGGTAAAATTGACAGGGTAATCATCCAAAAAGCTCGAAAGTTAAACCCGATAGAAGATTATTACTACTACGCTCCATTATGGTCTAAAAAAGGAGTTTGGACAGATATCTACATCGATGCGGATATTAAAATCCCAATGATAACTTATTCTTTACCTATTTACAAGGATAAAACAGTTATCGGAGTTGCGGGAATAGATATATCACTCAAGCAATTCAACAATTTGATTAGTGATTTAAAGAAAAAATATAAAGGCTCGGAAATATTTATACTCAACAATAAATATAAATTTATTACCTCCACGGAATTCGATGTCGGTATAGTACATACCAATGAGTCTTTTGCAGATTATAAAAACGGTTATTTTAAATTTTTAGTAGAAAAAATTGTTTTTAACAATCAGGGCTATGTTAATTACAAAAATCCTCTGGGTAAAGATAAATTTGCCGTTTTTTCAAGACTCCCCAATGACTTCATTTTCATTATGACCATGCCTAATGAAATTTTTGCCAAAAGTGCCAATCAACTGGTCAAAAATGGCATATTAATAGTTATCACCGTATTATTGGGCTCTTGGCTTATAGCAATAAAATTAAGCGATTATTTTACCAAACCGATTAAAAATCTTAGACAAAATCTTGGAAAAATACTGGAAAGCTCATGGAGCGCTATTTTCTTTGTTGACGTTGAGACATTTAAACTTGTCTATGCTAATAATATGGCTTTGGAAAGCCTCGGATATGCCACGGAAGACATCCATTCACTCTCTCCTTTTGATATAGACCTTAACTTAAAAGATACTGACATAAACACAAGGCTCAAGGACTTGATTTCAGGAGAGAAAGAAGCTCTGTCTTTTGAAACTTTGTACAAAAGGAAAGACGGTACTACATTCGACTGTGAAGTAAAACTGCAGCTTAATATGTACGAAGAAAAACAAATCTTTACCGCTATTTTTCAGGACATTACGGAACGCAAAATATCCGAAGAACTCTTAAAAACCGCTCACGAAGTTATAGAAAAACAGGTTGAAGAGCTCAAAGAAAAAACATCTTTATTGTACGGTCTATTGGATTCCATTCCGGATTTAATATTTTTCAAAGATAAAAACTGCGTATATTTAGGCTGCAACAGGGCTTTTGAAGAATTCGCGGGTCTCAGCAGAAATGAGATTGTCGGTAAGACAAACTATCAAATCTTCCCGAAAGAAGATGCCGACTATTTCCAAAAATATGATCTTTTGACACTGGAAACATCAGAACCAACCATAAACGAAAGGTGGATACAATACCACGACGGAAGGGAAATCCTTATAGAAACAGTAAAAGCCCCTCTTTATAGCTCAAAGGGTGAGCTGCTGGGATTATTGGGCGTAAGCCGCGATATTACAGAACGTAAACTGCTTGAAATTTCTTTATTGGAAAGCAAAAACCAGCTACAGGCAATTCTCGATAATCTCCCCTTTATGGCATGGCTGAAGAACAAAGAAGGTAAATTTATTGCCGTTAATAAACCTTTTGCAAACGCTTTCAATTCAACCGTAAAAGGATTACTGGGGAAAGACGACTTTGATATATGCCCCAAAGAACTGGCTGAAAAATATAGAGCCGATGATGTTCTGATTATGGATAACAGGGAAACGATGTCCTGCGAAGAAATTATAAAAGTCAATGATAAAGACAGACTGTTTGAAACCTTTAAAACTCCCATATTTGACAAAAACGGCAATGTTATAGGTACAACAGGACTCGCCCGAGATATTACCGAAAGCAAAGAACTCCATAATTCATTAATCGAAAGCAAAAAACAGCTCAAGGCAATTCTCGATAACATGCCTTACATGGCATGGCTTAAAGATGAAGAATCTCGTTATATTGCTGTTAATGAAGCATTTGCAAAAAGTATCGGTTTAACTCCCGAAGATGTTGCAGGAAAAACAGACTTTGATATTCATCCGATAGAACTTGCCGAAAAATGCAGAGAGAATGATGCTGAGGTTATGAGAACCGGACTTCAGGAATGTTATGAAGATTTTATCCGAACAGGAAATGAAAGAAAATGGTCTGAAACATATAAATCACCAATATTTGACGAAAACGGAAACATCATAGGAACTACAGGGCTTTCAAGAGACGTTACCGACAATAAATTATTTGAACTGGAACTGCTTGCAAAAGATAGACTGCTTACGGCTCTGGCTGAAGCTTCAAATATATTGGTCAGTAACCCTGATTTTGACGAAGCAGTTATGGGCGCTTTTGAAATCATCGGAAAAGCTGCCAATATTGATAGAATTTGCCTCTTTATCAACTCTTTCAATCTTGCTGATAATGAAATAAATGCATGCTTAAAATATGAATGGAATTCAGAATTTACCACACCAATAATTAATTCGTCAAAAATGCAGCAAATCACTCCGGACGATTTTTCTGAATTTTCAGACTTATTGCTTAATAAAAAACCCGTAATTGGTCTGACCAAAGACTTTTCGGATAAAACAAGAGAAAATTTAATATCCGAGGATGTCCTCTCTCTTATGATTTTCCCAATTTACATTAAGGATGAGTACTGTGCCTCTATATCATTTGATGATTCAAAGACCGAAAGAACATGGACTGACGCCGAACAGGCAATGATATCGTTATTTGCGGCATCAATCGGCGGAGTAATGGAAAGAAACGAAAAACAGAAGATGATGGTAGAAGCCATTCAAAAAGCAGAAGCCGCAAATGAAGCAAAAAGTGAATTTTTGGCTAACATGAGCCATGAAATAAGAACTCCGATGAACGGTGTGCTGGGTTTCATCCAACTCCTTGCCGAAACTCAGCTTAATGAAGAGCAGAAAGACTTTGTCGATGAGGTTCAAAAATCGTCAGAATCTTTGTTATTTATTATAAATGACATTCTCGATTACTCAAAAATTGAAGCCGGCAAAATGATAATGGAAAACATAAGCTTTGACTTGCGCTCTACAGTTGAAGATGTTGCTGTTCTCTCTACGACTTCCGCACGTGCCAAAAATCTTGAAATTAGTTCTCTTATCTATTCAGATATGCCTTCCAGAGTGTTCGGAGATCCCGGAAGATTAAAACAGGTATTGAATAACCTCGTTAACAACGCAATTAAATTCACAAAAGAAGGAGAAGTTAATATTACCGTTAAACCACTTTCTCAAACCGATGAGGAAGTTGAAATTTATTTTGAAGTTGCAGATACCGGAATAGGCATAACGGAAGAAAACCAAAAAATAATATTTGAATCTTTTACTCAGGTAGATGCTTCAACAACAAGGAAGTTTGGCGGTACAGGACTTGGACTTGCAATATGCAAAAATATTGTTCAACTTATGAACGGAACAATAAACATTGAAAGTAAGCTGGGAAAAGGCACAAAAGTTTTCTTTACAGTTAAACTTAATATAGATACTAACAGCGAAACTCAGACCAACGAAATCAAAGATATCTTTAAAAAATATAAAGTTTTAATTATAGATGATAACTTAACAAATCTGGAAATTACCCGGCATTATTTGGAATCTTATTTCTGCAAAATTTATAAAGCCCAAACCATTGAAAACGCAATGTCTATTTTGCAGACCAAAGAAGACATTAATGCAATTATTGTTGATAACAAAATGCCCGAAATGAGCGGATTTGAATTTAATTCTATGATTAAATCCGACAAAAAACTCAAGAATATTCCTTTGATATTGTTTACGTCTCTTGTGCAAAAAGGAGATGCACAACTGGCAAGAGAAAAAGGATTTGCAGGATATTTAACCAAGCCTGTTCGCAAAAAAGAATTGATAGAATGCCTGCAAATGGTTCTTAAGTCTAAAGGCAGCTGCTTTAAAGAGGATGATAAACTACTCGTAACACGCCATGTCGTAAATGAAAAGAACTTTAACAACAAAATAAAAATTCTTGTGGTTGAAGACAACGAAATCAACCAAAAGCTTATTGTTAAACTGTTGAACAAATTTGGTTATTCCTGCGATATAGCTGTTAACGGCGCTGAAGCCGTCAAATCATACAAGGCTAAATGGTACGACATGATTTTAATGGATTGCCAGATGCCGGTTATGGACGGCTATAAAGCAACAAAAGAAATACGGAAAATTGAAAATAATACAAAACATACACCTATTATTGCTTTAACGGCACATGCGTTGGAGGGCGACCTCGAGAAATGCTTAAATGTTGGAATGGACGATTACTTAAGCAAACCGGTTAATGCCCGTAAGCTTGCCAGCGTTCTTACAAGTCACTTATCAGTGCAAAAAGAAGACGTCAGCAAAATAATTAATGAGGTAATTCAGGATATCGGATTCACTGAAAATGAGACTATAGAGCTTATTTGCGAGTTTCTTGAAGAAGTTCCCGAAAATATTACAAAAATAAAAGAAGCGGTAACCAAAAAAAATTGGGAAATTGCAATAAATATTTCTCATACAATGAAGGGAGCCAGCCTGAACTTGCGTATAGACAAACTTAATAAGCTGTTTAAGCTGCTTGAAAACGCAGCTAAATTAGAAAGCGCTGCTTCCTGCAATAAAATTATTAAGGAAATCGAGGATTATACGTCACTTTTGGCAAGGTCATTTTAGTTGTTAAGAACTAAACATCAAAAAAATCAATCTTGCCGCAGCTTAAACAATAATATCCGCCTGTAATCATTATCTCATTGTTTTCAACCAGCTTTGGGATAATATTGCCGGCTATTTTTAATATGTTGCCCTGATTTTTTATATTATTTACTACGGCATTGTATGTAAGATTTCCTTCCTGCTTTTTTGCCTCTTCAACTGCGGGAAGGATTTTTTCGATAATTTCTCTTACGAAAAAAGAACCTGAATCCCCTTGAATAGTTTTCGCAACGGCTCCGCAATCGTCATGACCTAAAACAAGTATAAGTTTAACTCCCAGCTCGGTCAAAGCATACTCGACACTGCCAATTACGCTTGAACTGATTATATTGCCCGCATTTCTGATTACAAAAAGGTCGCCCAGTCCTCTGTCAAAAACTATTTCTGAAGGAACACGCGAGTCGGAACAGGAAATAATAACAGCAAAAGGATTTTGACCTTTTACAAGTTCCAGCCGCCTTTCTTCAACAAAATTCGATAAGAAACAGTTCGACTCGACGAAACGCTTATTTCCTTCCTTTAACAACTTAAGAGCTTCTTTGGGATGCATATCCGTTCCTTTAACTGGTATAAAATATTTGCGGGCTTTTCATAAATTTATAATTTTATAATTCTATCAGAAAATTTAGAGATTAATATATCAAATTTTGCTAAGCAGGGCGCAAAAAAAATCGGGCTGATTAAACCCGAAGTAATAATATCTCAACAAATTCTTTCTTTGCCTTAATTCTTTGTTCCTACTTCGTACCCGCAGGTAAGGAAACAGGCGGGAACGATTTTATTTATCATTTGTACATTTTGAGTTGCAAGAATAACCGGAATATCGTCAACATGCACCGCATAATCCTTTAATTTTATGTTTCTGTTGTATTCATCCTCGTCCTTGTTTAAAAATTTATTGTTGATTTTGTTGGAAATAAATCCGCCAATATGCATACCGCCGATTATTCCCACAACTGTAATGAAAGCTGAAGTAAGAGATTTATGCCCTGTCATTAATTTTTTTACAAATTTATTTTCTGACTTGTTAGCGTAATGAAGACCTCTTTCCACAAAAATTGTCGGCAAAAGCAGATTATTTAAGAACTGAAAATTAGCTTCTTCGAGTTTTTTTCTGATGTGTTTGCCTTTATCCATAATCAGTCCACCGACAAGTCCGCCTGCCATTGAACCTGCACCTATTTCAAGAACTTCGCGCAAGTTATAATTAATTTTTGCAAAGTCTTTGATGCCTTTTCCCTGTCTCTTCGTTACAAGTGCAAGAGCCGCCGCAGTTCCGACAAGAGTCGAACCTAAAACGGGATAATTAACCCCGGAAAGTTTCGGCATTTTCGAAAGCAAACTTTTCTTTTCGCTTTGTTCTTCCTGAGTTCCTTTGAAATAAATGTTATTTACGCTGTTTATTCTTATCATTCAGTACTCTGCTCTTACAAAATAAAATATTTGACATATTAATAAAAACTAAACATAAATTTAATTGCTATTAATTAACGTTTTTTTAAACTTTTATTAAGAAGAATTTGGTTTAGAGCGGCTGAATTTCACTAATCAAAGATTTTTAGAGATTTTGAAGATGTTAAAATATGCTCTTGCCCGTTTGAAATTATTATTAAATGACCTTTAGCATTCAATCCCTTAATAAACCCTTTTTTATTAATGCCGTTTGCTTCAAAAAACACTTTCTTATTCAAAATATTTGAATTTTTCTGCCATTCGTCAATAATTTCCTGCGGATTTTTTTGGAATTCGTCAAAATAATGCTCGAAAGATTCGCAGAGAACCTTAATTAATATGTCAATGTCCGTTTGTTTACCCGTTATCTCAAAGACGGAAATTGCTTTATTATTTTCATCCTCTATATCTGAAACTCTTGAATTGAGATTTAACCCAATTCCGCAAACAATTGTTGAGATATTTCCTCTTGTTACGCTTTGCGTTAAAATTCCTCCGAGTTTTTTGCCGTCATATATTATGTCATTAACCCATTTTAGGCTGAAAGACGTATCCGTAATTTTTTTTAAAGCGTCAATACAGGCAAGACCTGCTGCAAAAGTTATCAGGTTAAGGTTTTCATCGGCTTTTGAGCATACAATTATGCTCATGTATAACCCGCCTTCTCTTGAAACCCAGCTTCGGGAATATTGTCCTTTGCCTGAAGTTTGAGTTTTTGCGGTTATAATATCTCCGTGCTTTGAGCCGCCTTCGTTTATAAGTCTGAATGCTTCGAGATTGGTCGAATCAAGTTCTTCATAATCAAAAATTCTTTTGCCGATAAAATTTGCTGCTGTTTTTCGCAATTGCTTTTCACTCATAGTTATTTTTTGTTTTCTCGGAACGTATTTAATTTTAGCACGTCGGCAAGTTGATTAAGGTTTCTTATAAATGCTACAATTATCAGAAATAAAAGCATACCGCAATTGATAACAAAACAAAAAGGTATTAATATGAGCGACAGCAAAAAAAAGGTGGTTTCCTTATCGGGAGCCCGAAACAAAGATAAAGAAAAAAAAGAGAAGAAAGAAGCCACTTCAGCTCAGGCAGAAAATCAGGAGCTGACTTACTGCTCTTTTTGCGGAAGACCAAATCCGATGGTAATAAAAATGATAAAGGGTCCCGGAGTTAATATTTGCTCCGAATGCGTTATGATTTGCGTGCAGTATTTCATCATGGAGGACAGAATACCTTCATCGGAAGCAAAAAAAGTACTCGATGCTTTCTGGCAGGGTAAAAAATAATAATGGAAGAGAAAAATTTTTCCAAACTTCAAATAAGAGCAGAGGTTCTTGCCGCAATTCAGAGACTGGCATCTTTCATCGAAGCTCCCCAAAGCGAAAAACAAAAATGTCTCGCCCGCCTTGAATCTCTGGGAAATAAAAAATATATTGCGGAAATTCTCTGCAAGGAATTAACCCGTTCAGACGAACGCAGATTGAAGGCAGTTGCATTTTTTACCGTTGAATTATGCTCCCTTGAAGATGTAAAAGAAGATTTGTGGTCATACATAAAAGATACGAATTTTTCGGATTATATAAAAGATACTTGTGCCGTAGTATTAAGAGAACTGGGCGATACAACCGACCCCGGGGTGTTCTTGAGTTTTCTTGAAAATCCTTCCGAAATAATTGATCAGGAAACCGAAAAACTCCTCATGAACGCCCTTGTTAACCCTGAGGCGGTTGTGGATTTTTTGGATTTTCTTTACTCCCTGCCGGAAAATGAACAGCTCAATCTTATAGGCTCTCTGAATGAAGATTATACCGGAAATCATCTGGCTAACATATTGGTTACAACCTTGGAAACCATGCCTCAGGAACATATTCAGGCTGCTATTATTGAGGCTCTGGGTGAAACAAAATCCGAAATAGCCGTGCCGATACTTCATGAATTGGCTAACTGTTCGCAAATACCTTTAATTCAAAAAACAGCAAAAAAGAGCTTAAGCATGCTTAAACTCTCAGGTATAAATACCTCTGAAGACCTTATGGACATCAGAGGAAAAGATATTTGCGCTATAACAGAAGCCTACGAGTGTTTTGCCGGTTATATAGACGGAGCCGGAAGTCAGGGCGTTATCGTGAGCAGAATTAAACCCGAGAAAGATATCTTGATGTTCAGTGTCGTGGTTAACGACATTGAAGGAATTATAGACTGTTTCGGCTTCGGCAGCATAAGCGTTGCCGATTATGAAAGAATAGTATCGCGCTTTACCCGTGACGCTCTCTGCGTTAAAGTTTCACCAAAATACTGCAGGTTTGTTTTACAAAAAGCAGAAGCGGTAAACAAAAAGAATAATACCCCCATGCCTTATGAATACATTTCTTGGAAAAACCTTACTTATGATTTCCCTCAGTATGAAAATTGCCCTGAAAATGAATTAAAAACTAAAATTCAATGCGCTACTGCAAATAATCCCGTTTTACTTTTTAATTTTCCTGAGATGAAATACTGGTTTTTGGACGAAAATGACAACCCTTACATAAAACCACTTATTAGAAAAATATTGGATAATATTCACGAAAACATTGAAACATACTCACAAAATTCGACTGACCTTGTAAATCTGCTGAATGACGAAATTAAAAGCATAATTCCTACCGTTTTTGATAAAGAATTTATCGAAATATTTGCCGAAAGACTTTTAAATATTGCGCTTCTGTTTGATTTTCAAAATCTTGACGATTTCAGGAACACTGCATTAACGCTTGCTCTTGATATCAGAGAAAACGGAATTAGTTCGGATAATGCGGTCTTTTTTGAAACTATTATGCAAAAAACCCTAATTGAAGGCTTTTTGCGGTACAGACAAATTGAAACCGCACCTAAAACAGAAAGCAGGTTTGTTTCAAGATTTCCTAAAAAACAAGAAATGTCTGCTAATAAACTAACACCTGAATTTCTTGGGAAATTTGACACAATTATAGAAGCACTGTGCACATGCTGGAAAATTGACGGGAAAACTTCGCAATGACGGAAAAAAGATTTCTGGGACTGGATATTGGTACCAAAAGAATAGGAATAGCAATAAGCGATCCTTTGGGGATTTTTGCCCAACCGCTTAAAACCATTCCGAGAGTGCCTGATGATGCTTCCGCATCTGAAATTTTCCAATTATATAAGGAATTTAACGCCGAAGAAATTATAGCAGGACTGCCTAAGCATATGAACGGGACAATCGGAGAACAGGCAAATGATGTTCTTGCTTATGTTAAGATATTGGAAGAAAAGTTAAACAAAAAAGTTTTGTTTGAAGATGAAAGACTAACAAGCAAGTCTGCCGAGAGGATTCTGGTTGAGCAAAAGAAAAAACCCTCCAGAAACAAGGCATTGACAGATATGGCATCTGCCGCTATCATCCTCCAGCAGTATTTAAACAGAAGGAGATAAAAATGACCGAAACAAATTCCGAAAACATGGAACCAAAAATTATCAAAACACAGGATGAGAACGGCGAGATTCACAATTTCGAACTGTTGAACATTGTAAAGGTTGACGGACAGGACTACGGTCTTCTCATTTACGTTGATGAGGAAGACAAAGAAGATGACATTGAAGAAGATGAAGAAGAAGTAGTCATCATGAGATTAAGTCAGGAAGACGGTTCATTTGTCCTCGAAACAGTTGAAGACGACAATGAATTCAACAAAGTCCTTGAATACCTCGAAACCGAAATGGGTTTTGAAGCAGAAGAGGAAGACGAGTAAACCCAAAGTTCTAATTTGACTTTACATCAGATTTTATCTGTTAATATTAAATATTGAGTTTTTTACAAAAAACTCAATATTTTTGATTTATAAAGTTATTTGGGCTGGAACGAAAATTTAAACAACAACCAGAATTAAGAAGTATCTAAGTATGTAAATTAAGTACTTCTGAATCATTTTTTTTCAAATGTGCCATAATATGCTCAACTGCTTTTGAAGGTTCTAATGAAGACAAATCAACAGGTGTCAGTTTATTTTTAAAATCTCCAAATATTATATAAACTTGACGTTCTATCTCGCTTGTTTCAAAAGTTCTTGGAGCCGACAATACTTCGGCAAATTTTTTGCCTTTTGCTATGGCATTTGTGATTTGGTCTAATGTTTTTCCTGTACAAACAGAGATTATATTGTCCTTTGACAGGCTTATCAAGGGTATATTTTTTGCATCGCACTCTTTTTTCAGGAGTTGGTAAACTGCCCGGGTGTCCTGAACTTGAGCTTTGATATAGCCTTTTGAGGAAACCTGATTTCTGTTTGTTCCGAATTTGTTAAGATTTAGCCCCACTTGATTCATTGAATTCTCCTTTTCTTTATTATTTTTCCTTATTACTCAATTTGCATTTTTGTTTAAAAACCCATAAAAATTAAAATTGATATTTAAATTACCAAAAAATTTTTTATTTGGCTTTAAATACCTTAAAACATTAATTTCAAGGATTAAAATTCTTTTTAATAATTCTTAACGTAGTTATTTAGCTGTTAAGTAATCAATTCAGAGGATGATAACAAGCCCGAAAGCTTATTATAATTCTATAAGTATTACTTTGGGAGGGGTTTTTATGGCATCGGATATTTCGCGTGAAGAGTTGGATATAGCTATTAATACTCTTGAAAAACTTTTGAATGACGACGGCGGAGAGTATTATCTCGAAGCTATAAAAAGATACAAAGACAGTAAAAATCTTAACACTTACAGCTTGAAAGATTTGAGTAAAGCCGGAAGGTGATTTCCGTTACTTTACAATCCATTTATCAATATCTCTGGCATAATCAGAGAGTATCTCATCTTTTTTAAAAAAGATGGCAATTTCGCGCTCTGCGCTCTCTAAGCTGTCAGAACCGTGTATGATGTTTTTCTCGGTAAACTGAGCATAATCGCCCCTTATTGTTCCGGGCGCGGCTTCGACCGGATTGGTCGTACCGAGCATTTTTCTGACCACAGTAACCGCATTATTGCCTTCAATTACCATAGCAACGATAGGTCCTGACGTAATAAAACTCACGAGATTTTGAAAGAACGGCTTGCCCTCGTGTTCAGCATAATGCCTTTTGGCTGTTGCTTCATCAAGCTGCATCAACTTTAAGGCTGCTATTTTAAAACCTTTTTTTTCAAATCTGGCAATTATTTCTCCGATTAAACTTCTTTGAACTCCGTCAGGTTTTATTGCAACAAATGTTCTCTCCATAATTCTCCTCTAAAAGATATTTTTATTATTAATTAAAAATCTTACCACTTCTTCTTTGCCGTTAGAAACTACAAAATAATAAGTTTTCAGTTTTTCAACGGATGTAAAGCTGAAATTGTAGGAATTAACGGCTGAAAAAGGGTGTAACGGATTGAAAGCGTCTCTTTCGGCAATTTTATCGGTTTGGGATTTAACGGGCATAATTTTTAAATAAGCTTTTTTCTTGCCTTTTGTTATCATTTGGGTTTCATCTTCAATATAAGCGGTTAAATTTTGAGCAAAGTCGTCTTTGTCTCCGTATAAAGAGACAATAAATCTGACTGTGTTTTGTCTTCTTACGGCAGAAATCCTTTTCGCCATAAGTTTTTTAATGTTTTTAATATCTTCTTCAGTTTCCCCGCTTAGGCTGTAATCTTGTGCCTTCATAACAATCTGTATAAAAGGGGTATAAATATTTAAGATTCTTCCCGTTCCGTCATTGAGCCAGTTTTTGCCGAGTATTTCATCTGTTGCACTGCCTTTTACTTTAATAGCATAGCTTATTGCCAAATCAATGCTTTCATTATCTATTTTTATCAATGCAAAAGAAGGTCCGGCAAGAAATATAGCCAGCAGAAACGAGAAAATTACTGCTTTGATTTTCATAATTTTAACCCTCTTCGTTTAACTTAGTGAAAAGTATAACAAAGAGAAAAGGGATGTTAAATAGATAATGAGAATGTTACTGATACTAAACCAGCAAATTCAAAATTTTTTTAAAAAACAGGCAATTTTTATTTTGTTCTGTTTTTATATAATCAGATTAGAATTTATGTGAATAGTAAAATGATTAATTTATATTGTTCTTATCCGATAGCAGGTCTGACAAAAAAGACAAAGCAAGTAAAACCTAAAAATAATGTTGTCAACTTTGGTAATCCCACAAAAGACATAAAAGAGATAGCAGGAATTGTAAAAGATGTTACTAAGGAATCAACCGGCGGATATGCTTTAAAAAGAATAATTAGACTTGGAGAATTATATTCACAATGTCCAAAAGAAGTTATAAACGCTATAAATGAAATCATAAATTATCATGTAGCCGATGATTTGAGACTCAAACATTTTGACAGCGAAAACATTATTAACCAAGTCTGTACAACTATTGAAGAAAATAAGATTGTTGAACTTCAAGACATACTAAAGAAAATTGCTGTTTACAAATTTTGAAAATCTGTTTCCTAAGAACATTCCTAAGCCA
>CAZXPD010000053.1:0-14680 GCA_964643065.1 uncultured Gammaproteobacteria bacterium
GCAAAATTCAATGATTTTTTACAAAACCAAAACCGAACCCCTCTAAAAATCAAAGTCCTTTCTACTTTAAGGGGTGGTGCTCGGGCATAAAAACTCTCTAATAATCAATAACTCAGTAAAGACAAAAGAACGAGAATCAATCCAAAAAACCCTCAAACACTTTTGCGTACTGCAAATTGCCAAATCTCACCAAAACAAAAAAGGTTGCAAAAAGGCTGCAAATGGGATGCAAAATTCAATGTTTTTTTACAAAACCAAATCAAAAATAAACACAGAGTATTTTATTCTGTCGCATATTCAACTGTGATTATTTTAAAAAGCAGGGCTTTTTGGCTAACAATGCCCTTTCTGGTTGATTGGGACGGTTTCTCGCTCCCCTGCGGGATAGAGTTTAAAATGATGATACTGTTTAAATGCAACTCTTAAATGTTTTTGCATGCCACATGGTTGATATACTTAAATTATCATTGTATATTTAGATTAAGCTTAATTCTTGAAAAATAAGAGGTATTAAATGGATAAAATTACCAAAATAGCTTCTGATATTAATGAAGCAACAGATAATAAATATCAGCTTGTTTATGAAATAGCCGAGCTTGCAAAGAAAATTGTTGATGAAATAAACATTAAAAAACATCAGGATGATTTCGGCTATGATATTGAACCGGCTGCAAATTCTTCCTTTAAAAAAGAAAAACCCGTTCAGCATGCCATCATGGTTAAGGCAAGTGAATTTGACGATGCCGGGTTGGTGGGATAAAAATTATATTATCATATTAAGTGTATTGTTTCTAAAAGCGGCTGTATCAAAGGAGTTTTGAAGTTTTGCCGGTGTAAGTTTTTCTGTACCGTGTATTCTTAGTAATGCCTGTACAAATCCTTCCATAAATGAAGAAGTGTAAGTATCAACCGCTTCTCTATAAGATGCAAGAGAAACAGGGCTGTGCGGAAAGATTTCACTTAACAAGGTCATTTCATCTTCGGGTTTTCCGAAAGAAATAATATCGAGATAGCAGACAGATCCTCCTATTTGCGTTTGTCTTGCTACACAATTAATGCCTTTATTGCCAAATTTTGATATTACAGCGCTGTCCAAATTTTTTAAAGCCGCATTCTGAAGTTGAAGAGAATATAATCCTTTAAATTTTATTTCGTCCATACTGAATTTCTCAGAACAATAACAGGCTAATATTGTATTTTAAGTACTTGATAAAATACAATTAGCAAGTCTTGCTATTGATTTTTAAAATTTTTAGCTATTGCAAACTGAGTTTTGCCGCTTTTTCTGCGGTTTTCACAACAGCCTTAATTAAGGCGGTTCTTACGCCTTCGTCCTCCAAGACACTTAATCCTTCTATTGTTGTTCCGCCCGGAGTTGTTACTTCGTCTTTAAGAACGGAGGGATGTTTTCCTGTTTCTAAAACCATTGTACCTGCTCCGACAAGAGTTTGTGCAGCAAGAAGAAGTGCGTCCCTTTTGGTTAACCCTAATTTTACTCCGCCGTCAGATAAAGCATCAATTATAAGAAAGGCAAAAGCAGGTCCGCTGCCGCTAATTCCGGTTACGGCATCAAGCAGTTTTTCATCCAGTTCAATACATTTCCCTGTACGGGAGAACATTTTAACAACAAAATCAATATGGCTTTTTTGGGCATATTTGCCTTTACAGACTGCACTCATTCCTTCACCAACCAGAATAGGGGTATTAGGCATAACTCTAATTACCGGAATATTAATTTGAGCTGTTTCTTCAATAGATTTGGTTGTTATCCCTGCCGCAATTGAAATAAGGACTTTGTCTTCGGTTAGATTTTCTTTAATTTCTTCAAGAACATTTTTCATAAAATAAGGCTTTACACAAAGAACAATAAAATCCGAATTTTTAACAAGATTCTTGTTATCACACTCAACGGGAATTGCTAATTCTTTAGACACAGCATCAGCCAGGTCAGGTGTGGCTTCCGATATGTGCATATCTTTTTTGTCGACGAAATTTGTATTAATCAGTTCTTTAATAATTGCTTTTCCCATTGTTCCGGCTCCGATAAAGCCGATTTTAAAATCTTTAATCATTTATTTCTCCTCTGTAACAGGTTTTTTATTAAACTCCTGTATTAAAACATAAACAACTGCGGCAATTGCAGGAGATAATACAGCTCCGGCAACCCCAAAAAGGCTTGCGCATGTAAAAAGGGATATAATTATAATAATCGGGTGCATATCAAGAAATTTGCCGAGTATGAAAGGTGTCATTATACTGTTTTCAATTCTTTGAATAAGAAGATAGATAATAATTGTCCATAAAGCCAGCCATGGATTGTGCGCGAAAGCAATAATAATAGCAGGAACTGCAGATAAAACAGGTCCGGCTATCGGTATAATTTCAAGAAGACCTGCTATTATTCCCAGAAGAAATGCGAATTCAATCCCGAGCAGATACAGACATGTTCCTGTAATAACTGCTACAAGAAACATAAGGAGAAGCTGTCCGCGAACGTAGCCACCTACTTTTCTTTCTATTTCATGTATTGTAACTTTAGCTCTTTCTCTGGTGTTGTCCGGGAAAAACTTTAAAAATCCTTGCTCAAGCTTTTCCTTGTCAAGAAGCATAAAAAGAATAATTACCGCCATCGTAAAAATTGCGATTAAGCCTGTAAAAAAGTTAATTGTAAGGTTAATGGACTGATTTATTATGTTTTGTCCCCAGTCGCCGCTAACCGTAAAGAACTGGGAAATATCAGGCAAAAATGATGAGTTTTGGGTAAAAATTTGCAGCTTTGCCATTAACGTCTCCATGTCTTCCCAGTAAACCGGCATTTGCCTGATAAGCTCTCTTGTTTGCTCTGCAAAAACAACCGTAAACGGAATAAAAACCGTCGCCAGAACTATAAACCCCGTCAGGTAAACTATACAAACGGCAATCCATCGGGACATTTTTTTGCTCATCCAGTCAACTGCGGGAAAGAGTGAGCTTGCGATAACGAAAGAGGCAAACAATATCAAAATGAAATCTTTTATTTTGAATAAGATAAAAAGCGTAATTAAGGAAAAGACAAAGGTTATTGCGCTTTTAAAGGATATATATATTTTAAAATTTTCCATTGTAAAAAACCTTCTTTGGAATTATTTTACAACGATAATTACTTTAAGTGAGAATAATTTATCGGCAACTTTCTTCAAGAAGTCTCTTAACCGTCAAAAGCAGTTCTTCCTGATCAAAGCTGCTTTTGTTGATATATTCGTTTGCCCCTGATTCCAGTCCTTTATTTCTGTCTTTTTCCGACACGAGGGAAGTAACTAATATAATTGGTATTTTGCTGAGATTTTTGTCTTCTCTTATTTTTTTGGTCAATTCAAATCCGTTCATTTCCGGCATCTCAATATCAGAAACAATTAAATCAAACTTTTCCGAATGAATTTGTGTTAATGCTTCGAGTCCGTTAGTTGAAACCGACACATCATATCCTGCCGCTTTAAGTATATTTTTCTCAAGAATTCGGGTAGTGACAGAATCGTCAACAACCAAAATTTTTGCAGACTGAGTCTGTTTTTTTTCTTTTTTTACAGGGCTGCTTCTTGTTCTGCTTCCGGAAATTATCAATGCGGATTTTACAATTTCGTTAACATTGAGAATTAAGCACAATTCTCCCGAGCCTAAAACCGTTAGTCCGGCAATATTTCTTACTCTGACAAGGGGCGGATTAAAGTTTTTGTGGAGAATTTCCTGATCTCCTATAAGCTTGTCAACAATTATGCCGACGTTTGTACCTTCTGCTTCTATGACAATAACTATTATTTTCGTTTGTTCCGACGCTTCATCCTGAATTTCAAGAATCTGGGAGAGTTTATAAAGCCCTATCGTTTGGTTGTCAAAAATAATTGTTTCTCTTCCTCCTTTTAGGAAAATGTCTGAAGGCTTAACAAGAAGAGTGGTTTTTATTGAGCTGGTAGGCAAAGCAAAGGTTTGATTTTTTACTTTAACTAAAAATGATTTTATAGTTGCCATAGCAACGGGTATTTGAATTGAGAATTTTACGCCTTTATCGGGAGTTGATTTGACGGACACTTTGCCGTTAAGTTCGTTTATTTTAGTGTAAACAACGTCAAGCCCTACTCCTCTTCCCGATATATCAGTTGTGGATTCTCCGGTAGAAAAGCCGGGCCAAAAGATTATATTTGTAATTTGTTCTTCATTCATATTCTGGAGTTCTTCCGGATTTAGCAGGTTTTTTTCAAGGACTTTTTTCTTAAGTTCATCAATTCGTATTCCTTTTCCGTCATCTGAAATCTCTATTAAAATAGTATTCTCAAGATGCCTTGCAGATAGATTTATTGTTCCGGCTTGCGGTTTTCCTTTTATTTCCCGCTGGTCCGGCGTTTCTATTCCATGATCAACGGAGTTTCTGAGTATGTGCATCAGTGGAGATTTTATTTCTTCAAGAATTTTTTTATCAACGCTTGTTTCGCTTCCTGAAATTACCAACTCAATTTTTTTTCCTTTTTCCGTTGCTATATCTCTAACCATCCGGGGAAACATATGGAAGATAGTTGCAAGGGGTAGAACTCTGATATTTTTAACTTTTTCTTCCAGATCGTTTACTATAAGATTAAGTCTTGATTGGTCCTCCCAAACCGTCTTATATAAATAAGACAAATTTGAAAGCAGTATTCCCGCTTTTTGCGCAGTTGTCTCAAGAATGTCATATACGCTTTTGTTAGGGCTGTATATTGAAGTTCCCTGTGGAAGTTTTTTAAGATTTAAAACCTTTGCATCAAAATTTTTCAAGCTTTGCCTGTTCTTAATCCATTCTCTTTGCCATTCTTCAAGCAAGTTGATGGTTTTTTCTATTTCAGTAATATGTTCTTTAGATTTAATTTTCGCAATAATGAGCTCTCCTACCTGATTAACAAGGCTGTCCAGCTTATTTGTGTCAACCCGAAGGGTTTTAATTGTTGAGGTCTCGGGCTTTTTACTGTCAAAATCGGTATTTTCTCTCTGTGTAGAAATTAAACTCGTTTTTGGAGGTAACTCATCGTGCTTTGCTATTTTGTTTTCAATAAGTTCATTAGCTGCTTCTTTATTGTCTTCTGTTTCTTTTTCATTTGCGGAAAGTTCTGAAATTTTTGTGATTATTTCCATTCTTTGCGTTATTTTATAAGATTCTTCAGGGTCTGTTTCGTTTGACAGAATTATTTGTTTTAGTGATAAAAAGCTCTCTTGGACGGCTGTTATCATTTCGGCATCAACTTTTCCTTTTTGTCTATAAAATAATTCAATAACTTTTTGTACAGACAAAACGGCGTTTTTTGCCGCCTGCATGGAAATACAGTTAATTAAAGAATTAAAAAGAATTATTAGTGTCTCTCTTGTCTTGCTTTCTTCATTTTTAAACTCATCTTGAGTGTTTTCCGTAAGGAATTTTTCAATTTCGCTGAGAATATTTATTGTTTGTGCGGAAATAAATTGCTCCTCAGGGATTTCTTTTTCGTTCCGGCTTAAATTTGATGTATCGTGTTCCTGTTGTTTTATGGTTTCTTGGTTAATATGTTCAAGATTTAGCTCTTTCTCTGCCTTTAATCTGCATGTTTCAACAAGGCTTTCCATTTCTTCCACTTCTATCTCAAGAAGCATTCCGCTCCCTCTAACAGTACTTTCCAATTTTGCTTTAAGGTCTTTAAAGTACTCTGCCGTCTGCGGTTCTAAATGTTCCTTAATGAGGCTGAATAAGTCGACTACAAGCTTGAAAAGTTCTTCTATTAAGGCAAAATTGGTGTTTTCCTTCTTTAATAAAACGGTTTTATCTTTAATTTGCTTAAAATACTTAGATGCGGTTGCTTTTTCGTTAAAAACAGGGGCGTCTTTCCTTTTTAAAAATTCTTTTTTATTATCTGTTTGACTATTAGGGTTTTCGCTTGCTTGTTTTGCTTGGGCTTCAAGCCTTTGCACCATCTCATCAGCTGTTTCAAAATGCTGCGTTCCTTTTGATTTTATAGATTCGTTTATAATGGATGCTATACAATCGGTTGCTTGGCACAAAATATCAATTAAGGCACTGTTTATTTGTATAGTTCCTTCTTTAGCCATCCCGAAAAGGTCTTCCATTTTATGCGCAACAGACTGAATATCTATCAGTCCTATCATCCTTGCAGCGCCTTTTAAGCTGTGTGCTTCACGAAAAAGCTCTGAGATAAGCTCAATATCATATGGTCTTTTTTCAAGCTCAAGAAGATTTTGATTTAGTTTTTGTATGTATTCTTCGCTTTCTTCCCGAAAAACGTTCAGAATTTCTTCAAATTCATTTTCAAGAAAATCCATTTTTATGCCTTATCGGTTTTATATTCTTCGCTGCCTATAACTCTGTCTTTTAGAGATTTGGATATATTTATCAGGCTTTGTAGGGTTGAAAGGTTGGACTGAATGTCTTCTGATGATTCATTCAGTCCTTGTTCAACTTGATTGAGTTTTAAGAGCAGTTCCTTTATTTGATTGTTTTGCGTTTCCGACGTTGTTGTGCTTTTTTCAATAAAGCTCATTATCTTGTGAATGTCTTCTTTTAAAATTGTCATATTTTCCGTGATTTTGTTTACAAGTTCAAAATCCGAATCGATTTCTTTTGTCCCTTCTTCTGCAGCCATAACTGCCTTTGTAGTGGTTTGTTTAATAGTACTGATGAGCGAGGTCATTTTTGTCATTGCTTGCTTACTTTCGTCGGCAAGTTTCCTGATTTCGGCTGCGACTATTGAAAACCCTTTTCCGTGTTCGCCTGCTCTGGCTGCTTCAACTGCAGCGTTTAGAGCCAGCATGTTTGTTTGCTCAGTAATGTCTTCTATCGCTTCTATAATACTGTTTATGTGTTGCGCGTTTTCGCTGAGCTCTAAAGACAGTTCGGCAATAGTTTCCATTTTTTGCTTTAGTGTCTTAATTTTGCCGGCATTAAGCTCAGCTGAATCATATCCTGCCTTAGAAATATCTGCTGATTCTTTAAATGAATTGTGCATGTTTTTTATTATTTCTTTTAGCTGCTCAATGGTTGTTTCTATTTGATTTGATGTTTCTTTAGCTTCCGAAATAAGTTTAATGTGCTTAGCCACGTAGCTTTTTTGTCTGACTGTTGCAGATACTATTTCTGAGGTAATTGAACTGCTGCTTGAAATTGCATTGCTTAACGGGTTGGAAATAGTTTTGATTATCCATTTTTTTAGTCCTTCTATAAAAAGAATTCCTATAATGGCTGTTATAACAAAAAATAATCCCCAATAAACAGGTTCCTCTTTGTTTAGTTGTATTTTGTAGACTCCTATGACTGAGAAAATTGTTAAAAACAACAGAATTCCTTGGCAAGCTTTTGCCTTAATTTTTATTTTTTCATCGAGGTTTAAGCTTTTGAACATTATTATTTCCTCTATTTTATTTAAATTAATAATATATTTTGAATGCGCTATTTCCCTTAAATACTTTGAATCTCTTGAGTTGACTTAATTTTATAATATTTTTCCTGTTGATTACAATGCAGTAAATAGATTAAAATATTCTAGTTTCTAATAATTGGTTGCAAATGGAAAAGAAAATATTACTGATAGATGATAGTCCGACTCAGCTTATAAGTCTGAAAACCTCTTTTTCAAAATTAAGTTATGAGATAATAACAGCTAAAGATGGGGCTGAAGGAATTTTTAAAGCCTATGAGGTTTTACCTGATTTAATAATAGCGGATATTATAATGCCTGAAATAAACGGATATCAATTATGCCGTTTGCTTAAAAATGATGATTTAACAAAAGATATCCCTATAATACTTGTTACTTCCTTAAATGAGAAGTTGGACAGGTTTTGGGGATTAAAGGCAGGAGCTGATGCTTTTCTCACCAAAGACAGGGATATAGATAAGCTTATTGATACTGCCGAAAATCTTCTTAATAAAACATCCTATGACTCAGATGAAGCAAGGCAGAAGCAGGTTCAGGAATCGAAATTTTTGACTGCGACGAGTATACAAACAAAAATTAAACTTATTCTCGATCAGTCTTTGATAGAAACAACTTTAATGAATGAATTCAGGAAGCTTTCTGAGTTTGTATTGACTTCAACTCTTCTAAAAGAGGAGGTGTTGACTCTTCTGGCTTCTGTTCTTGATTATAATGTTGCAGGTATATTTTTTAACGATAAAGACGAAAAAAATGACAGAATCCTTGGTTTTGAACTTGCAGGAGTTGGTGAGGATAAATCCTTTTTAGAAGAATTAACCAAAAAATTTTTTGAAGAGATTTTTTTGTCAGAATATTTAAAAAATCCTGAAAGCTATAAATATGAAATTGTTAAAAGAGTTGATACCACCAAGAATCAATCCTCTGTCGCATTGTCTGACTTTGCCTCGGCTTTTTCGATTCCAATTATATATGATGATAAAATTCTTGGCGGTATTTGTTTATATAGTTACGAGAAGGATAAGTTCAGACCTTCTAAACTTCTAAAAATTATTTTGGAAGAATTAAAAATTTTGATGCGCATAAAATGGCTTTATTCTGAAACAAAATATTTGACCATCACTGATTCTTTGACCGGATTGTATAATCGGCGGTATTTTCAGCAGGCATTGGGCAGAGAATTTGCCAGAGCAAAAAGATATAATCTTCCTTTGAGTATTGTAATGTTTGATATAGATCATTTTAAAAATGTTAATGATACTTACGGGCATCAATTCGGGGATAAGGTTATAGCCGGCATTGCAAAACAAATCAAGGATTCTTTAAGGAGAACTGATTATATATGCAGGTACGGCGGTGAGGAATTTGTATTGATTCTTCCTGAGACAACTTCCTCAAACGCTGTTATTCCTATAGAAAGAATTAGAGAAAAAATAGAGAGTAACTGTTTTTCCTGTTATAACGAAGATATAACCGTTACAATCAGCGCCGGTATTGCATGTATTGAATTAAAGATGACAACTGAAGCGGAACTTATTAAAAGAGCAGATGAATCTTTGTACAAAGCAAAAGAAAACGGAAGAAACAGGGTGGAAGTTGCTTAATTATGAATAAAGAGCTTTTGATGCATAATGAAACTTCTTCCGGGCGTTCTTTGTACATTGTTTTTACCGTCCTGAACAAGCTTTTTGCTTTACCGATTGAACAAATATCTGAAATTATTCAGCTGCCCGAAATGGATATACCAAATAATGCGCCTCCTTACTTGGCAGGATTAATAAATTTACGCGGACGTATTGTAACCGCAATTGATCCTTATCCGCTTTTAGGAGAAGAAAGAGGTTTTTATAAGCAAGATAATCTTGTTATTGTAACTTCCTTTAAAGAGGATTCTGTCGGATTGGTCGTGGATGCAATAATCGATACTTTGAATTTTGACATGAAAGAACCGGATGTATCTTCTTCTCCTATTAGAGAGCCTTATATTGATTTTATTTCCATGTGGGAAAATAATCTAATTTATTTTTTAAATCTTGAAGCATTCCTCAAAGAAACGGAGAATGCGGGTTTTTCTAAACATGTTCTTAAAAGCAGTTCATTTGAGCTTTTCGTAGCCGATGAATCTTCCGCTTCAAGGTTTAAAAAAAGAGCTGCCAGTCTGAGTAAGGTTATTAAAACCGACGTTTCTGTTGCGGGTTATAGTGAAAAAAAATATGTTTTGTTTGCATTAAGCAAGGAGATATACGGAATTAACTTAAAAAGCGTAAAGGAATTTTGCAAGGAGAATATTTCTTCTGTTGTTCCTGTCCCTTGTACTCCTAAGTTTATTTTAGGAGTTTATAACCTTAGAGGTGAGTTTATCACTGTCATAGACATTAAGCCTTTTTTAGGTATTTTTGACAGTTTTTCACAAGAAAAAGTTAAGTTTATTATAATAAAATCCGATAATTTTAAAGTAGCAGTAATAGTTGATGATATTTTAGATATTGATGAAATTGCCGAAGAAAGAAAATTAGTTGTAAATAATGAAAGTTCAGCCGTTAATAAATATATTTTGTCTGAATTGGTTTGGGATAATGAAAGAATTGCAAGCATATTAGATATTGACAGGCTTTTTAGAGAAGAAAATATATCCATAGAAGATGCTGTCTAATTCTCTAATCTTTTAAAAATTTTAAGGTTACTAAGGTTTTAAATCATCTGATGAGTTTAATGTTTATATCTCGGATTTAAAGTATAATACGAGTTAAACCAGATACTATTTGTTAAACAGAGCTAAGTTAAGGAATTTTATATATTATGAAAAATTACTCAATAGGAGTTGATCTTGGAGGAACAAAAATTCTTGCCGGAGTTATTGATTATAAAGAAGGAAAAGTAATCGATTTCTCTAAAAAAAGGACCAAGAAGGAGCTAGGTAAGGATTTTGTTATTCAAAGAATTATAGAAAATATAGAGAGGGCTGTTTGCAAATCCCAGATTCCGCTGTCTCGAATTTCTTCTATTGGTATTGGAGCTGCCGGACAGGTAGACAGAGAAAACGGTGTTTTAATTTCTGCTCCCAATCTTGAGTGCTATGATGTTGAGTTGAAGAAAATTCTTGAAAACCATTTTAATCTTCCTGTGTTTGTTGGTAATGATGTAGAGGTTGCATCGCTTGGGGAATTAAAATTTGGGAGCGGTAAGGGTTATAAGAACTTTGTTTGTGTTTTTGTGGGAACTGGTATCGGGTCGGGAATTGTTAATGACGGAAAAATCTATAAAGGCGCAACAGGAACTGCCGGAGAGATTGGTCATATAATTGTTGATTCCGGCGGGAGACTATGTTCTTGCGGCGGTCATGGCTGTCTTGAGGCTTACGCTTCAAGAACGGCAATAGAAAAAAAGATTTTAGCTTCTTTAAAAAAGGGTCATAAATCTGTTATTTCCGAGCTGATTAAAGAAGGCGGGGTAATACGCTCTAAACACATTAGGCAAGCCTTAGAAATGAACGATGATATAGTGTTAAATTGCATTACCGAGGCCGCAGAATATTTAAGCAGCGGACTTGCTTCCGTAGTTAATTTTTATAATCCCGAGCTCATTGTTCTTGGAGGGGGGTTAATTGATGCCGTAGACTTCTTTTTTGATATAACAACAAGGAAAGCTATGGCAAAATCTTTGCCGACTCCTTCAAATAATCTTAAAATAGTTAAATCGGCGCTTCAGGATTTCTCAGGGGTTATTGGGGCCGGTTATTTACAGGAAATGGCTTAAAGAACAGCACTTGTTGGAGTAAATTCAAAAATTAATGGAAAAAAAAGATTTAAAAACTATTATTGAAAAAATACCGACTATTCCAACAATGCCGCTTATTATTGTTGAGGCGTTGGATTTAATAAAGGATCCGTCTTCTAATGTTTTAAAATTATCAGAGATTGTTTCGAAAGACATTTCTATTACTGCCGAGGTTTTAAAGCTTGTTAACAGTGCTTATTACGGTTTTCCATATCAAATAACAACCATAAATAAGGCTATTGCTCTTTTAGGATTGACAAAAATCAAGAGTTTATTAATGAGTATTGCAGTTAAGCAAATTATGACATCAGAGTCCGGTAAAAAACTTTGGGAACATTCAATAAAATGTGCTGTTGGTTCACAGCTTGTGGCAAACAGTCTTGGCTATGAAAATACCGAGGAATTTTTTACGATGGGGCTGCTCCATGATATGGGAAAAACTGTTATCGAAATATATAATAAATCAGCTTCAGAAGAGGTTAATAAGCTTGTAGAGATAGGCGCTGACAGATTAACGGCAGAAAAGATGCTTATTGGTTTCGATCATGCGGAAATAGGAGAAGAGCTGCTGCTTCGTTGGAATTTACCTGCAATAATAGGCTCTTGTGTGAGACATCATCATAATCCTCGTCTTTCTGAAGAATTTTCAAGGGTTGGCATTGTTTATATAGTTGACAGGGTTATACAGCCAAGTTTACCCTATCCTGTTCTTGATTCTGAAATTATGGATGAGTTTGATTTTGAAATTTTTGACCCTTTAGCGCTGAGAGAAGAGGTTTTTGAAAAAAGTCAGCATATAATCGGAAGTTTATCATAAGGAACTTTGATTGTTTTTTGTTTAATATAAACTTTTGTAAAAATTTTAAGTTTTATTAACGGTAGGTGGCAAATATTTTTTCTTTTGGTTTTTATATATATTAGGAAGTTGTTTCCTGTGATAAAACATGAGAAATAAGGATAAGTATGTCGAGCAATATTGATAATTCTTCCAATTTTAGCGGATATAATCAATTTATCAAAGAAAGAAGCTCTTTTCAGGGTGACCCTAATGCTCTTCAAATAAAAGATTCGCATATCGCAAATAAAGCAACTGATGTTGCAAAAGAAGTAAAAGAAGATCCGATGAAGCAAGTTCCTTACTATGCTGCATGTGGAACTGCCGGTGTTGGGGTTAGTTGGCTTATGGACAAGTTTGTGCGTAAAATATGCGCCGGCGATACCTACGAAAACAGCTCTCTTCAAAAAACAATAAACAGAATATCTAATAATAAAGTTCTTAATAAGGTTGACGGAATTATAAGCTGGACAGCATCCAAGCCCGGCGGCGTTTATAACCGCTTAAAAGGAAACAGGGTTTATAAAAAGCTCTTTGGCTGGATTGATAACAATGAAGCAAGAGAGGCGTTTGCAAAAGGCAGAGCTAAAAAGCTTCCTCCGTTGGTCGGTTTTCCTATTATGGAAAGCGGTGCCGCAATGGAAATGGAATCTAAGGTCAAAGCTCTTTTAGGAAACGACATGCTTAATAAATTCAGGGGAGATCAGTTTCCTACTGTTTCCGGGAAAATTCAAAAGACGCTTGAATTAACAAATAATACCCCTATTGATGACTTTAACTTCAATAATGCTGAACATGTAAAGTTAATTAGACAACAGGTTGCTAAGATTCTTGAAAAACAGTCTGCCCTAAAAGAAGGTCTTGTAGGAAAAGAATTAAAGGCTTTTGAGAATGCTATTAAAGATCTTCATTCTTATCAAAACAAGATGGCAATACTTGAAAAGCTAAGAGGAAAAGGAGCCTCTCCAATTGCAAAGACCCTTTCAAAGCTGATTATAGGAACCGGACACATAATGGGCGGCACTCTCGGAATGATAATTCTCGGCGGAGGTCTTGCAGTCGGTTTGTCCATTAAGAATGCTTTCGATGCCAAAAAAGGTGAGAGATTCAGCACCCTTATGGAAGATATTTTATCTGGTTGGGTTGGCGGCTTTTTGCTCTTAACTCCGGCTGCCAAAATAGTTAATGGGATATCGGGGTTTTCCAGCCTTGAAGGCAAGGGGCTTAAAAAGGGCTTATTAAGAAAAATCGGTTGGCTTACCGGCGTCGGACAAGGAACGTTTAATAATTTTAGAAAAACTGCAGGATGGGGACTTCCTAAATGGAAGGCTCTTGGAAAAGTGCTTGTTCCCGGTATGCTCCCCGGTGGTCTCTTGCGGTTTGCTCTTGTTGCCGGTGTTTGTATGTTTGGAGCGGCTGAGGTTTTGAAACGAGTGTCGCATTTCCTCTTTGGCAAGCCTTCTCCTAAGCCTGAAGAGATAGAGGCTGAAAGAAAAGCTAAAGAAGAGGAAGAAAAGAAAAAAGCAGAAAAACAAGCTGAAGAAGCAAGCAAAAAACCTGCCGTAAATAAAGAAACTGCAAGCAATAACAACATAAAGAATTTTTTGGATAAAGCAAAAACAGGGCAGCCGATAGTTCCGGCAAAAACAACCGCTCCGGTTGCTGATACTGCAAAAGTTGATGAGCCCAAGAAACAGAAGGATAATTATACATACGTTCCTGAAGTAAAGCCTTTTGCCGTTCCGAAAGATGAGACTGAAACAACTAGGGCTGTTAATGGATATGAAAGGGCTTTAGCTGCGGCAAATAATACTTTTAAAGAATTGAATCCTGATTTTGACGAGAAGTCTTTAGAGATTAAGCAAAATAAAACTGTGTAATTTGTCTCTTAGTTTTTTTTGAGGCTGTTTCCAAATTTATGTGCAATAAGAGCTTCTGTTTCTTTAATTAAGCGATTAAGAATGACTGTTTGTTCGAGTGTTTCGATTAATAGCTCTTGTTTTTCACCGTTCATATTTATTTTGTGTATGACTTTTTTTCTTGTTTCAACCATAGCAGCTGTATTAATAAATATTTGTTCAAATTCGTTCTTGGGTGGTGGGTATTGATTTTTTTGTTTCTTTTTGTCAGTTTGTTTAGCGAGTTTTATAACTTTTGAGAGAACATTTGTTCTGAAAAATTCTGAGCTTTTTGAAAAACGAAGGAATAAGGCATCTATGGCTTCATGTTCTTCGTCTCCGTAAAAAGGCTTTTCTCCTATCTCCAAACATTTATTATATGAATATTTTAGATCTAATAAGCTTGTATTAAGTGTTTCCATGCTCCTAATAAGATCTTGCAGTAATTTTTTTCTACTGGTCATTACCTCGCAGCCAATAACAGGTTGGGGAAATGCTCCTATTGTTGTATGAGCAATCTGTCCAAAATTAACTTCGTTTTCATTTTTATTCGACAAAAAAGATTTTATATGATTTGACGTGGATAATGTAATCATTCTAAGCATTAGCATATATTTTTATCCTTGATTTAATTCCTCTAAATGAATAAAGGATAAAAATATAATATTTTGACACTAATTTGGCAAATTCTTATAAAAAATTAACAAAAAAATACCCCTGGCAACTAGCTATCTTTCCGGGAGGTC
>CAZXPD010000054.1:0-14504 GCA_964643065.1 uncultured Gammaproteobacteria bacterium
GAAATTGCAAGCATTGTTCCATATATTCCGCAGGCAAATACCCCTCTTGCCGGCAACTTTAAAAGAGCAGGCGGATATTTTTTACCGGCAGTAGGATATTTTGACATTGAAGAGATGATATTAAAAATAATTTCAATAACCCGGCTTGTAAATCCGAAAATTAACATCATAACTTCCGAAGAGTTTGAAGAAAAAGCGCTTAAATGCGGAGCTGACTGTAAAACACAGATTTTCCGATAAAGAAGATGCTGAAACATCACATTTTTCTTGCATCTTCCATGATCTAGTGACAAGGCAAAACCGACGGCTCCTCGCCGTCGGTTTTGCCTTTTACCTTTCTTAAGGTCGGTTTTGAAAAATTCGATTTTTTCAAAAAATCAGAATTTTTTCTTACCCTCAAAAGAAAAAATGACATTTCTGTCATTTTGAGGTTATTTGAGGTTAGAATTTGTGAGTTATAGAGGAGTATATAGTTATGTGTTTGAGAGCTTATTATTGTTAAAATCAGGAGCCTTGTTAGTCTAAATTTAACCGAGGTTAGGTTTTGATAACTGAATGTTTTTGTCGACCATTTTCTGGACGCTTTCGATTTCTTGATCCATCATCTTTAATTCGGTTTCTAATGTCTTCATTTGAGCATCTAATTGTTTTTCGTATGTATTTATCAGATTAGATACTGCTTCGTCTTCTTGCATAGCATTCTTAATATACGGGTTGTCCATTCCGTACTGATCCATTTGATTGAACAATTTTGTTTCCCTTGCAGCAACAATTTGAGAATTTTTAATAAGCATCATTTTGTTTCTGGAAATCTTGTCAATTGCATGCTCAATATCTTTTCGATATGTATGCAGGAATATTAATCTGGCTTGGCTTCCGACTAACCCCATGACATTGCTCCTTCCTTAAATTTTCCCTATCAGATTTCTTGCTTCCGATTATGTTTGGCTTCCTATATTTATTAAAACAAAATAAAATTTGAAATTGCTTGCGCTTAAATTTATAAAGACAATAACAAAATATAAATGGAAAGCCTTGCAGCAGAAGGGTAATGATTGAGACTTCAAAAAATGTTCGAAAATATTTATTTATAACTTAAATCATTAATAAATAAACAAAAAATCGAAATTATATAAAAAATAATGATGATTTTTTAATTTTGTTTGTTAAATCGGCTTAATATTTCTTAATATATAAAAATAATCAAAGTTATTCTTCATCGTATTTAGCGAGATTATCAACCATAGTCCAGATTCCGCAGGGACAAACTCCTGCGCAGATTCCGCATCCGATGCACTTTTTGTCATCGCTTATGTATTCAAATTCGCCCTTTTCGTTTTCAATCCTGCTTATTGCGCCTTCAGGGCACACTTCCAAACAGAATGAACAGTCTCTGCAGTAACCGCAGCTCATGCAACGCTCAGATTCTTGTTCCGCCGGAAGTTCCATTACTCGTCTTGAGTTCAGCGGTTGGTAAAACTCATTTCTAACTCTGTCAGCTGGTATCATCGGGGCTTTTTCAAAGTTATCAAGAGGAAGATTATTAAACATTCTGTCAATATTAAGGGCGGCTTTCTTTCCGTCCGCAATTGCATTTGTAAAAAGTCCCAGTTTTACAACATCTCCGGGTACAAAAACTTTTGGATTTGCTTCTGACTGCATAAATTCATTTATACGTATCCTGCCTTTTTCATCAAGATAGTTACTTTCTACAAAAGACAAATCAGGTCTGTCGCCTATCGAAATAATTACATTGTCTGCTTCCAAAAGCGTACCGTCTTTCAGATAAACACCCTCACCCGTAACTCTTTCGGTAAAGCAAGGCCACATAATTTTTGTGCCCAAACTTTGCGCATGTTCAATTTCTTTTTCAAAAGCAGAAGGTTTTTGAATATCTATAACCGTCACTTCTTCTGCACCGCTTTTATAAGCACCAATAACAACATCCATACCCGCATTCCCTGCCCCCAAAACAACGACTTTTTTACCTAAGCGGGGATTTTCAAATTTATTAACGGATTTAAGAAAATCTAATCCCTTGATGAATTTTTCTTTACCTTCAACAGGAATTATCAAAGGGTTATGGGCTCCGACTGCTGCCACAACGGCATCAAAATCGTCCGTAAGTTTTTTGAAAAGCTCTTTATCAACCTGTGTTGAGGTATTAATTTTAACACCCGAACTTTCTATACGTTTTAATTCGGCATCTAGTATATCGGAATTCAGCCTGTCATTTGGAATAACCTGCCTGAGCTTTCCGCCTATACTGCTGTCGGATTCAAATATTTCTACAGAGTAGCCGCATTTTCTCAAATGCCATGCGCAGCTCAAACCTGCCGCACCTGCACCTATAACGGCAACTTTTTGCGTTTTGGATGTTTCTGAAAAATCAGCCGAAATTTCTTTGCTTAAAATGCCCAGTTCTTTTGTTTTAACGGGAATATCGACATATTTTCTGTTGCATTCGTCAACACAAAGATTTGGACAAACCTGACCGCAAACAGAAGCAGGGAAAGGACTGTAATCCAAAACAAGCCTGAGGGCTTCTTCCGTTTTCCCCTGTCTTAAGAGCGAAATCCTTTTTTGTGTCGGTATTCCAATCGGACAATTAAATTCGCACGGCGCGCTGTATGCGGCATTTCTCCATTCGGGGTATTTAAGCCTCAAATCCCCTGTCTCGACAAACTGAGCTGTATAATAATCTTCTCTAATCAAATCCCCAAAGATTCCGTCTTCAACCCAAGTATTCAGCCTGAAATCGCGAATTGGTTTTAAGTTACGGATTTTGCGTTCTTCAAATGTTTTGGCTATAACTTTCTGCCAGTTTGACATGTCGGAAAGTTCTTTATAAAGTTCTGGTTTATCGATTTTTTGAAGAAAGTCCTTCAAGCCGGTTTTCAAAAATTCTTTGTCTCCTTCATTAAGAGAGACGAGGTATACCTCATTTGATATATCCTTAATTTTACCTCTTACATAAAGGGTTCCGCCGACCATGCCGACACAGCTGCGCGAACCTAAAACTGATTCAAGATTTTCACAATCATAACCGCAAACAACGGCAGTTCCGCCTCCCATAAACTCAAAACTGAACGAACCGCAGTTTTTTAAAACCCAAAATTCAGGCGCATCATACTTGGGGTCATGTTTCATAAGAGCACCTGAGCGAGTTCCCACTCTGCCTCCTACAAATATTTTTCCCGAAGCAGCACAGTGTGCGGTTGTATCGCCTCCGTCACCCTTTACTATAATTTCGGCACCTGCATTTAGCCAGCCGACATCCGCAGGAGCAGGACCTTTTATCATTATTTGGGTATTCTTCATACCCATTGAGCCTGCTCTTTGTCCGGGATTTGACACGGTAAATTTTAATTTATTCCCATTTTTCAGCCAAAGAGGTCCGCCTATGTCATGCTGACCAGAAGCATCAATTTCAAAATCCGTATATCCCTCGCTAATTTTTGCATAAATTTCCTGAAGGAGTTTTTGCGTGGATTTTCTCTTTCCGTTAACAATGCTTTCGATTTTTATTTTTTTTGACTTAGACATTCAGTCCTCTTTTAACATGCGTATTGAATCTGTAATTTATCAGCCACTTCTCTGTCAACCGAAATAAGCGCGTCAGAACGCCCTACCGGTAATGAACTGTTCCCGACCGGCGCCATTAATTTTTTGAGTTCGTGATCAACCGCTATAAAGTAATTGACAATGCTTTCCGCCACCTTATCAATATCAAGACGTTTTACCAGAACCGGATTTTGAGTGCATATACCTGCGGGACAAAGACCTGTATTGCAAGCATTGCATTTGCCGTAATCGTTTCCGACGCATCCGGCAATCTGAAGCATAAGCTTCCCTGTAAATATGCCGTTAGCCCCGAGCGAAATCATTTTAAAGGCATCCCCTGCAAGGTTTCCGCTCAACCCCATGCCTCCTGCTGCCCAAAGGGGGATTTGACCCTGTTTGCCCTGATGAACAGCAGCAAGATAGCAGTCTCTGAGTTTGGATACAATCGGGTGTCCGGTATGGTTGAGTGAAATCTCATAAGCCGCACCTGTACCGCCTGCTATTCCGTCCATAAAAAATCCGCCGACAATATTGTAAGGGTCTCTTAAGAGATTGTTGTATACCGATACGCTTGTTGCACTTGCGGCAACTTTAATAGCAACCGGTACTCTGAACTTGAAAGCGCTGTTAAATGAAAGAAACATTTTCTGCACGCTTTCTTCAATTGAATATAAGCCTTGATGATTTGGGGGACTTAATAAATCAGCTTTCGGAACGCCTCTGATTTCCTGAATATGCTTTGTGACTTTTTTTGCCTGTAGCAGTCCGCCGTCACCCGGCTTTGCTCCTTGTCCGATTTTAATGAGAACACCTGCTGGATCTTCCTGCATATCTGGCATGGTGTTTATAATTCTGTTCCAGCCAAAATGACCGGATGCTACTTGAAGAATCATATATTTTAGGAACTTTGACTTGAGCAATCTTATCGGCACTCCGCCTTCTCCGCTGCACATCCTTATCGGAAGCCCAACTTCTTCGTTAAGATATGCAGTTGCAATTGCAAGAGCTTCCCACATTCTCCAAGAAAGTGCTCCGATAGACATATCACCGATAATAATCGGATAAATCCATCTATTGGGAGGTATTTCTTTCGCAACGGTTAATTTACCGTCCTGAATTTCAAAAGGAAGCTGTTCCGGTGGCAAAACTCTTCCAAAAGGCGCAAGCATATCAAACGTATGCCTTTGGGCGTCAAGTGATGGGTCTGTCATCTGTGAAATTCTGCCGATTTTTATCTTATCGAGCGTTCTTCCTTCTACATGTAAATTATTTCGTCCGCCTCTTTTTAACGGATCGGCATAAGCCGCTCTGTGTCTGATAGCATACCTTTCATCGGTATTTTTAACGGGCTTAATTGCGTCATTGGGACAAACTCTTTGGCAAACACCGCAGCCCTTGCAATAATTCTGAACGCTTATGACCTGTTTTATAACGGGTACTGTTTGAAATATGACTTTAGGCTGAGGGGATGTATCTTCGCTGACTACTTTTCTTCTTTTTTCAGGTTTGGCTTCAATTGCTTTAAAAGGGCAAGCAGCAACACATTTTCCGCAAAGAGTGCATCTTTCGCTTTTATAATCTATAATCCACTGCAAATCATCGACTGCAATTTCATTTATTTTCATTGCTGCCATCGTTCTATCCTCAAATCGTTATTTATAACGACCATTTCTCTTTCGTTCGGGTAAATATCTTCTTCCCAGTTTCTGTCAGAGAGTACATCATTTATTCCCGTAACTTCAGAAGTTATTATTACGGTATCATCAGTTCTTCCGATAACTACCGGACGAAGTTTTTTGGAATCACAGCAAGTAAATACCGTTCCGTCAGGCAGTACGCCTATGATAGTGTTTGGTCCGTTTATTTCCAAATGTCCCAGAGACGCTTTTATTCTCAAAAGAATTTCTTTGTCTTCTCTCTTATCTATCTGTTCAAAAGGCAAAGGGGTTATGGTGTGTTTATAGTAAGAAAGCGGCCACTTCAAAACTTTATTTATGTAGTGCAAAGTATAAAGAAAGCACTGCGAGTCAGACTCAAATCCGATATAGCCTTTATAAAGTTTTTCCTGTAAGAGCTTATTCTTTTCGTAAAATGTATTCTCGCCGTTTGCAAGCGCTGTAAATCCCTGCAAAAAGAACGGGTGGGCGGCATATCGCACTATATCATAGTTAGTGTTTTGTCTGCATTGGGCTGTGATAACTTTTGCCGTGAAACTGTCATTTTCTTCCCATAAACCAAAATAAGTACCGATATCTTTGGGATCGCCGATTTCTTTCAGCGTAACAACATCGGGCCAGAATGAATAAACGTATCCGTCTCCGTCTTTTTCAAGTTCCTGCCTGATTTTAAGTCTCATGTCGACGAGCAGTTCTTCTTTTTCTTCTTCAGGTGCGTATCTATAGCTTCTCGGATATTGGAAAACTTCAAAAACATAGTTAGGCATCGGCTGAATGTTCAATTCAGGCGACGGGTGAATATCAGGGTTCCACTGCATAACGCGCAGGAAACCGACAGAGTGCAAAATATCCTCAGCAAGCTTCATTCCGTTGTTGGTACAAGCCATAGACAATATAGGAAGTCCTTTGTAATTTTCAAAGATACCTCCCAAATCCTGCATAACAAATGCAAAGCCTGAATTATCATGCCCCTTTTGCTGAGAGCGCATCAATTCAAGAGTTTTGCTCGGGTGAATATATTTTTTAGACTTTATTGCCCCTATACGGCACACTTTGATCTCTCCGACAAGCTGATTTAAAGATGATTACAAAATTAATTCTCTAATATTTTAACACATTTAAAAAAATGTAAATATAAAGTTGCAAAACAGCTTTAGCTAAAAAATCATAACCTGTTTGTGTTAACCTCAATTCAGGGGATGAGTATAAAAACATGGAATCTTTAAGTAACAGTGATAAGAAAATTTTTGAAAATATTAGTTTAACTGCTTACAGAGTGATTAAACTTTTCGTTCTGCTTTTGGAATCTCCGATGAGCGAGGATGAAATAAAGCGTGCGCTCAAAACGGAAGTTGAGGAAAATAAACTTTTGTCATCCGATACTGTCGGAATCTATATTAATACTTTAAAATCCCTCGGGTGCAAGATTTCACGCCCTTCTAAATCAAATAATTATAAATATATTTTGAACGATACCCCTTTTAAGCTCAATCTGAATAAAAACGAAGTTTTGTCTCTGATAAAAGTAAAGAAATATATTGCGGGATTTGATGATTGGAAACTCTTTCAAAGCACGGATGAAATAATTTCAAAAATATTTGCCCACTTAAACGATGAATCTCAAGGGCATTTAAACAATGTTACAAAGCTTTTGAAAAGAGAAAATTCCGCGAAAGTAAGCGCGAAACTTTTAAGAACGCTTGAAAATTACTGCTTTCACAACAGAACGCTGCATATTAATTATCACTCACCCGAATCGGGTGAAAAAATATTACAAATAACCGCTGAAAAAATCAGTTTTGAAAACAATGCATATTATCTCTGGGGAATAAATACCCTTTCCAAAGAAACTCAATACATAAGAATAGACAGGATAAACGAAATTAAAGCGATTGATATTAAAACGTCAAATGTTAAACCTGACATTTATACCGCTGTGTATAAAATCAAAGGAACAGCATTTAAATCATTTACACCGGAAGACACCGAAAAAATTATTGAGACAAAAGATAAAGAAATCATTATCAGCTCCGTTGTTCAAAACAAGTTCAGATTTGTTCAGAAAATGCTTTCATACGGGGATGAGTGTATTGTGATTTCTCCCGAACTTTTGAAAAACGAGGTAGTTCAAAAACTAAAGTCCATGGCAAAAGTCTATCAATAAATCAGATTGATTAATTTCGTTAGTCATAAAGGGCATGCTTTTAATTATTAGTCACCCTTTCCATAATATTTGCAAACTTTTGGAAAAGTTTGTCGTATTGTGCAAAATTTTGCTGTCTTGTTTCATTCTTAAAATAATCGGCAAGAACATCAATAAACAACACTATGCCAAACATTTCGAAAAATTCTTCAAATGTAACTATGGTGAAGAACAGAGAACTTTTTTCCTCATCAATAAAAACCAGATGGCTTTCCAACAATTCAAAGCCAATAGCTCCGGAAACAAAAATTAACCCCGATAAAATTAATTTATATCTGATAACAGGGTTCAACGATAAAAGCAGTTTCAGATTAAAGAAAAGAAAAGCCAATACCAACGGTACAGCAGCAATAACCCATGCATAAGAAAAATAATCCGATAAATGCAGTACGCTGTTTATTGGGTTGCTGAATCTTTCATGTATTTTTCCTATCTCATCTGAGGCTAAATACATGAAAACAATTGACATCACAAGCCAGTTGATGAAATAAAGGTCATTTTTTTTCTTCTTAACGTATGCAATTGCTCCCAATAATGCCGAACTGAACAACAAAGCAAAAAATTGATAAAAGGCGGGGAGATTATACTCCCTGTCAAGATTGGTAATTTTAATGAAAAGATTTTTCATGCTGAGTCCGAAACAAAAATGCGCCAGCATTCCCGTTAAATGAAGAATAACAAGTATAATGACCGTAAGAAACAAACCGTTCGCAATTTTGTTTTGAAATCCTATGTTAAATTTGTGATTTTTAAGCATATGCAAACACTTCTCCTATAAATGCTGCCTAAGTAAATAAATTATAGTAATTATTCCTAAAATCATGAATAAATTAAGTACAAAATTAATTTAAAAGGATGTATTTTGGGGATGGTGTCAAATTACAAAAAAATAAAAAATCAAGAATTCTTGACCTTTGTCCTGATTTATCCTATATTCTTATCTGACAGCTTATCAAGAGAGCAGAGTTATAAAGAATTAGTGCATCAAGCAAAGTTTTTTGTGACCTGCAGAGGCGGAGGGAACGGCCCTGTGATGCCCGGCAACCTGTAAGAAATTTCTTAAAAGGTGCCAATTCCGTCAGGTTAACCTGAGAGATAAGTAAATCATAAAGATTTAATAACTTATGAATCAGAGTTTAACCTCAACAGCAGATAAGCGGTGAGGTTAATTATTATATGCAATGATTGAGGAGAATACACAATGACCGGAAAAAATTTTTTATTTACATCTGAATCCGTAACAGAAGGACATCCAGACAAAGTTTGCGATCAAATATCGGATGCAATTCTGGACGCGTTTTTAGTAAAAGATCCCAAATCAAGAGTAGCGGCAGAAACTTCCGTAACGACCGGCATGGTTTTAGTAACGGGTGAAATTACATCCGACTGTTATGTTGATATACCGAGTGTTGTCAGAAATACCATAGAACAAATCGGTTATATCGGAAGTTCGGGAGGAGGTTTTGATGCAAAAACCTGTGCAGTATTAACCTCAATTGATGAACAGTCTTGCGATATCGCCGGCGGGGTTAATACCGCATTAGAAACGAGAGAAGGCGAAAAAATTGAATGTCAGGAAACTCAGGAGCTCGGTGCGGGCGATCAGGGTATAATGTTTGGTTTTGCCTGTGACGAAACCGACGAACTGATGCCTCTTCCGATAAGTTTAGCCAACAGGCTTGCAAGACGCCTTATGGAGGTCAGAAAGTCAGGAATAGTTGATTATCTCAGACCTGACGGTAAAACACAGGTAACGGTCGAATACATTGACGGAGTACCTGCCAAAATTGACGCAATTGTTATTTCAACACAGCATGACCCGATTGTTAAAGGCGAAACAAATAATGACAGAGTTCAAAAGATTATTTCCGAAGATTTGAGAAACCACGTAATAAATTTCGTATTTGCTAACGAAAGAATTAAACCTGATATCACCACAAAATATTATATTAACCCGTCGGGAAGATTTGTAATTGGCGGTCCTCAAGGTGATGCCGGTCTGACCGGAAGAAAAATCATTGTTGATACTTACGGTGGATATTCAAGACACGGCGGCGGGGCTTTCAGCGGAAAAGATCCGACAAAAGTTGACAGAAGCGCGGCTTATACAGCAAGATATGTTGCAAAAAATATTGTTGCAGCAGGGCTTGCCAAGAAATGCGAAGTCCAGTTCGGTTATGCAATCGGTGTGGCTAAGCCTGTATCAGTCATGGTCGAAACTTTCTCGACGGGAATCATCCCTGATGAGCAAATCAGCAGACTTGTACAGGAAAACTTTGATTTAAGACCGGCTTCTATCATCAAGCAGTTTGACTTAAGAAATCTTCCCGCTAAAAACGGCGGTTCTTTCTACAGACTACTTGCGGCTTACGGGCATATGGGAAGAACTGATATCGATGTTCCGTGGGAACATACGGACAAAGCTCAGCTTCTTTCGTCCAAAGTTGATAATGCGCAAGCTATGAGAATATAACAGCATTACTAAATATCTGATACGAATGAGCTTTTAAAAAAGCAAAACTCATCGTTTCACTTTTTTAACGCTCCCGCTTACGCCATACCACTATAAGGGTTTTGCTAATCTTATATTATTAGTTGCAAAGTGGTATAAAAAAGAAAGCCGATTTATTCGGCTTTTTAATTTGAATAATTTGCTTGATTTTTAAAATAAAATATTCTCTTTTGACGCAATTATCTAATCACTATGACCTGATTGTCATAACCTGAATCTTTTATTTCTTTAACTATTTCGTCACTATAAAGAGCGGAACAGACCACAACAGTACCAGAGAAATTTTCCAATATTGAAGCGGGCATTATTTCAATGTTGTTTAATTTGTTTCCTTGTTTATTTTTATCTTTATCAATAAAAGCAACAATATTGCATTTGCCGAGTTCGGAATTTCCGAGCAGTCTTGTTGTAAAAGAACCTGCGCCCCAAACAACAATATCTTCCCTGCTTTTTGCTAAGGTATTGAGGTCTTTATTCATTGTATTCCTCTCAGATTGATGTACAAACACCATGACTTTTCCTTTTAGAGAAGAATCAATAACCAAATCAAAATCATTTTTGCCGGAGTTCTTGTTATAAATAGAATATACCGCTGGATAATTCTGTGAATTTGAAACCGGCATTTCTTTTTCGTTTTGATGAATACATTCCAAGCTGTATTGCAAAAATAAATTATTAAGGGCAATTTTATCAAAGTGATTGATGTGTTCGCTGTCAAAATAGTAATAAGGAACTACATAATAGTCCTTATATCTTGAGGCATCAGGCACTTCAACATATAATATTCCGTCATCGTCAAGCAACTGCAAGAGATTATTTACTGCCAATCTTAAATCACAAATATGTTCAAACACATGTGACAAAATAACGCAGTTATATTGGTTATTATTTATGTTGTTAAGGTCAAAAAGTCCGCCTTGAATTCCTTTTATGTCAAGGTTTTGTAAATTTTGCACACAGGTAAGCGAAGGGTCAAGCCCCGACAAATTTTTATATCCCATATCCCTGAAAACTTTTAGCAGTCCTCCGCTTGCACAACCGATATCTAATATAGAACTGTTCTTATTCTTAATATATTGAGCAATAGTTTGAGCAGTTTCATCAAGCCGCCTTTTATCATATAGCGTATTTCCGCTTCCCGAAGAAGCATCTTTATCCTCGTATTTTGACATATTTTTATAGAACAAATCATAATCATCCTGAGATGCGCAAGTATCCGCATAAACCATAGCGCATCGGGTACAGGAAAGAATATCGTACTTGTCAGGCAGAGGAGAATATTTGGGCAAAATAAACTTCTGCTCATGAAGCTTTTCGCCTTTTTCAGACAAACAAACCGGACATTTTCTTTTGCTTTTAATTGTATTATTCAGCATTTAGCAAAATTCCTGTATTATCTGCGATTTTATTATTGCATACATTATAAGTTCTTTAAAATCAGTTCTTTTAGGCTTTGTTCATTATCGTCCAAAACATATTCCCGAATATTATTACTTTCAAACATTCCGTTCAGGCTGAATTTGTAATATTGTTGTCCAGGATAAATCACATGCAAACGGCAGTCCAAAACCGCAAGAACATCACAAAGTCCGCTTCTCACAGAGATAACATGCCCGCAGAGGTTTGCAAAAGGAATAATTTCCGCAAACCTTATAAACTCATACTCAACCCCGTCAAAAATACTGTCTTTATCAACGGCATTCAAAAATACATCGTAGCCCTTTTCTTTCAGCTCTTTTACAAGCTCCTTCCAGAATGACAAGCCCAGAACTTGAACAGTCCTTGCTTCAGGTGCAATAATAACTGTTTTTCCCTGTCTTAGATTTAGATTTTTGAATTTTTTCTGCGCAGAAATCCTGTATTTTTCCTCAATAACGGGCATGCTGATTTCAGCTTTAAAATCAAGATTTAGCGTTAGTTTGCATATATCGAGAAGATTTATATTTTTGTATCCCAGCAGAGGTTTAGTATTTTCGAAATAGCTTTGACACGGATGAGCCAAAACAAATCTGTCTTCGGCAAAGGTCTTTCTGTAAAAACAGCTGCTAAAATCCCTTTGGCTGTATTTAACGGGGATAATATCATCAACAGCATAAGTGAACATATTTGCTATGTCTGTCATGTGGCTTTTGACAACCAGTTTTAATTTTCCGCCGTATTTTTCTTTAAAAGCTTTTAATAAAAGGCAGTTTAGGAAGAAATCTCCTGCTCCTCCCATGTTTAAAATAGTATAGCCTCTCTTGGCAGGACGGATTTTGTTGTAAAGAAAGAAAAATATTAACTCTCTGAAAAACGGATTATAAATTTTTTTCGTAAAGAAGCGGGTAATCTCTTTTTTTATCCTGCCGTAGTTATCTTTTTTCATTTTATAAACTTTCATCAATTTCGTAGTCGATATTTAGTTTGCCGTCTCTTTTTACATTAACCGCATAAGCTGTTTTGAGCCCAGATAGTTTTTTGTCGTTAATCAATATTCGCTCACCGTACGGCAAGTCATAAATAATCATGTCAAACCTTATTTTATTGTCCGATAAAAATTTTTCCAGATGCTCTTTATATTTTGCTTCTCTGGAAGTTAACAAGATAATTTTGTCATCTTTTGAAATTTTATTAAAAAGCTCCTTAACTCCTTCAAGCAGGATTTCATTATTATTCAGATGTCCGTTGTGTTTCAGTATCGTGCCGTCAACGTCAATCAGCCAAGTTTTATTAAGCTTAGAGAAAACAAACTTTTTACTCATTTAATTGCCTCTTTCAATTGTAAAAGCCCGTTGTAAAAAGCACAGCATATTGAATCATAATCTTGCCATGCATACGTGGTTAATGACAGCCATATTATAGAATGCAGTAATAATATTTTTTCTCTGTCTGCTCCTGTCAGCTCAAAGAAATAATCTGAAAGACATTCCCATTCGTTTGAGCTGATTTTAAGGTCAACTTCACCTTCTTTGATTTCAAGAGCAAAATTTTTGCGGTTAAACTGGTCATAATTGCCTTTTATTGAATAATAAAGCTTTGCCCAATCATAATCCTCATCTCCGTATATCTTAGTCTTTCCGAAATACCCTCGCGGATCAATTAAATAAGGTTTTACGTCAATTGTTCTTAGCATGAGATTTGAGAATGTCGGATCACCGTGAATGATACGGAATTTTTCAGGGAAATGTTTTTGAATTTTGTCCTTCAGAGTATCCTGCACAAAAAAGACATTTTGTGCTTTGATGCCGTTGATTTTAATATAATCCCTGTCTGCAAACGGTATTAATTTCCTGACTTTATTCAATCTCTCAAATGTTTTGTCAATATAATTATTCCTGCAGTCAGATAAATCTGCTTTTATCGGCTTGTCCAATTCGTGCAGAGTTTTTAAAGTCTCAACAATGTCAGAGAGAATCTGCTTTTTTTGAGAAAGGGTAAAATTCTGATATTCAAAAATGTTTTTTCCGTCAATTCTCTCCATAATAAAAGGAGAAAAGGACTTAATTTGCGGAACAAAGTTGCAGCTGTATTTTGAAATGAATTTGTACCAGTTTATTTCGTCCTCGGCAATTATTCTTCCCTGTTCAGTTATGGGGATTTTCTCAACGTGTTTTTCTCTGAAAATCATTTTATTAAAAGGTCTGCACTTCGGTATGTCTGAAATATCATGATAATAAGAAAGCAGTGTTCCTATTTCTTTAGCATCTGTTAATTCCAGTCTTTCAAAGCTAATTTCTTTATCTTTCAGCCACTTAACGAATTCACCCTCATCCGGTATGCCTTCAATCAGCTTTTTTTCTTTGAAGACAAAAAGCCCTGCAACCCCGTCATCACTGGATGAAATTTCAGCAAATTCTCCGTTTTTATTAAGAGACCATCTGCATTCAAATGATTTGGATATACCAATATAATTTTTATTTTCTGCAGGCAGATTAAAGTCTTTGGGAAGTATCAAGTCACACCATATAAGCATAAACGGGGATTTGTCGGGAATATTTTCAAGAGCGGATTTAATTCCTGCGCATGTCCCTTTTGTATTAGCAACAATAACTTTATAATCAATACCTTCGGCAAAAGCCTTAAGATATTTTATCAAAACATCGGATTTATAATCAGCTATAATCGTAAATCTTGAGGCAGGGAATTGTTTGAAAAGATGAAAGATAATCGGCAGATTATCAACATCAACAATACACTTAGGCTTATTGATGGTAAGAGTTTCCAGCCTCGAACCTCTGCCTCCGGCCTGAATAATGATGTTTTTTATTTTGTTGTTTTTAATCAAAATCTAAGAAACCTTTTTATATATTCATTTTAATCAAAATTTTATAACGAAAAAATAAATTCTAAAAAACTATTCGACCTGGTGCATATTTGGTGCAGGTTGGTGAAAATTTGGATAAAAAAATATTTTTTTAAGCTCTGGTCGATATTTTTTACTATTTACTCAAGATATTTGATTGTAATTTTTTGTAAGGTTTTATTGGATACTGTCCAGTCGATGTCCCAAAGTGCTAATAGATACCCCCGCCTAAAGGCGGGGTTCTTTTATGCATTTTACAGCTGAACT
>CAZXPD010000055.1:0-14370 GCA_964643065.1 uncultured Gammaproteobacteria bacterium
ATATTCATTAAGATTCTTTTTAAGATTTTGGAAATTAGCTATATTTATTTCAGGGTATACAACATTTGCATCAGATGGTGCCGGATCATCGAAATAATTACCCACAGATTTAAAAATTTTGTCTTTATCAGCTTTCTTTTCGTCAAATTTTGCCAGTCTGTCTAATATTCCTTTTATTTCTTGTCTGGCTTCATTGACTCTTTTCTGGACTAATTCGTCAATTTTTTCTTTTGACAAACCTGATACAAAACTTTCATCTTCGATATTTTCTCTGACAGGATTTCCAAAACTAAAGTCCAACTTAAGAGTTTCATTAGAACGACTGTCAAATTTTCTATAATAATAAGTATCGGTCAAAACATCTAACTGTTTGCTCAATGAATCTGCTTCCGAAGGTTTAATTTCATTTGGTAATTTCTTGCTTATTTTTAAGAATTCTTTGACATCACTCATGATTGTGTCAGAGTCCTTTTTAAAGAAATTATCCATATTCAAATGAACGGACCTAAAGAACGATGAAATTTTTGCTCTGATGCCGTTAGCCTTGTCAGAGGCAGGTGCTAGTTTATTAGCAATCTTTCCTGACAAGCCTTTGACTGACTCCGGAGTTTCAGTCATAACTTTCTTTGCAATAGCTTTAATAAGCACTTTATCAGCCCAGAAAGATCCTCTCATGAAGAGCGAAGCCGCCATAAAGGTAACCATAATTGCAAGAGGGTTTTTGCCGTAGGTACTTAAATCGCCTTTGCCTTTTTTATCCTGCGCTTCGTCATCGAGTTTGGTCTTCAAATGATCAAGGAACTCTTCATTTTTAACGGTTCCGTCATCATTAATATAGCGTTTTAAGTCCTGCAAATCTTGAATAGAATGCGTGCCGTTAAAATTCAACTCTCTATTGTTGCCTTTAATAGGACCGCAATTTAGATTTGGCAACTGATTTATTAACATCCTTCCTCCAGCATTTCAATAATATATCTGTATTAATAAAACACGTGAACAAAAAAAGTTGTCATGTAAAAGGATAAATCTTTACAAAAAATTTACAATTGGTTATGTGTCAGATAAACGCACAGATTTAGAATGCTGTCTTTATAGTTGCCATCAGGGAATATCGCGAGATTTTGCTTTGCGGATTCGATATAAAAATCAATCAACTGTTTTGATTTTTCAATGCTTTTTGATTCAAAAACAAGGGTTCTTGCGCTGCAAAAATCATCGTTGCTTTTAAATTTATTTGAAATGAGCTTTCTGAGGGTATAATCACCCTTTTGCTCATATTCTTCAACGGCATAAATAACCGGAGCGGTGACGGTTCCGTTCAGCAAATCAATACCTGAAGGTTTGCCGGTTTCTTCTTCGTACGCAATAAAGTTCAAAACATCATCTCTCAATTGAAAAGCAATGCCGAAATTCTTCGCAAACGCCTCAGCCTGACTAAGCTTTGCCTCATTAGAGTTTTCTGCAAGAATAACTGCGGATTTTACCCCTGCGGCAAAAAGATTTGCGGTTTTGCGCTTTGATTTTTCAACACATTCGTCTATTGAAATTATTTCAAATGCCGATGAGGCCTGTGACACTTCACCTTCGCAAATTTCCGACAGCATTTGCGAAAATACGTCAATCACATCAAAGTTTTTCGTCTCGGATAAATTTCCCAGAGCTTTTGACATCAAATAGTCACCGGCAAGAATAGCTGTTTTTTCGTCCCATTTTTTATTTATGGTTACAACGTTTCTGCGTTTTTCGGTCCTGTCAATCACGTCATCGTGAATTAGTGTCGCGGTGTGCATTAGCTCAAGCCCGACAGCCAAATCATACTGTCTTTTGGATACCGTGTTATCAGGGGAAAGCATTTTGGCAAAAAGCAGACACAAAGCCGGGCGAATTCTCTTTCCTCCGCTGCTTATTATATATGCGGTTATCTTGTCCAAAAGTTTATTGCCGCTTTTGAGACCGTTTAAAAGCATTTCTTCAAATGTGCTTAGCTCTTCCGATATTGGGCTTAAAATTTGAGAGAGACTGTTCTGTCTGTATAAGTCCGGTGTTTCGACAGGATTTCGCATGTTTTAGCCTAAAATTCCAAGTATTTTTTAACTCTCCGTAATTAAAATGGGCGAGGGGAGACTCGAACTCCCACAGGGGCTACCTACTAGTTCCTAAGACTAGCGCGTCTACCATTTCGCCACTCGCCCGATTAGTTTTCATTATTAAGATGATTAATAAATTTATTTAATTATAATATCCCGAAATTTTTATTTTATAAAGTCGTTAAGGGTGAATGCTTTTAAATAGCGGAGAAGCTCTTTATAATTCAATTACATGTGCTTTTCTGATTCCACATCGGAAGACAAATTAATATGCAGATAAGAGCAGATGCGATCCAGAAATATATTGCTCCGTCCCAACCGTATTTGTCTATCATGTAGCCTGTTCCTACACCTGAAAGAATAGCCCCGATATACCCAAAAGAGCCGGTAAATCCGGTTGCCGCTGATGCCACGCGTTTAGAGCTTGATTCTATTGCGCATAAGCCTCCTACTAACAGCTGAGGTCCGCAGGTGAATATTCCTATAAGAGCAAGATAAATAAAATCAAGCACATCGCTGCCGTTCATTGAGATTACCGAAGTCAGCTGTGTATGAGTAACGGACAAAAAGTAATTATCAATAAAGTTTGCTGATGAAGAATTAAATTTTAGAGCCGCTATGGCAAGAATAACACCCGCGAGATAAAGCACGCTTACCGGGTTTCTTTTGCCCTTGAACAGCTTGTCCGAAACGTAGCCTGCCGATAATGTTCCGATTATTCCGAATAAAGGCAAGAAACTCAGCTTTAATGCCGCAATTTCAAGACTGTCTTTTTTAACTTCTACGAGATATTTTATTATCCAATCAACCGTTCCGTATCTTACTATGTAAACAAAGACATAGGCAAAAGCCAAAGCCCAGATAGTTTTGTTGAAAAGAATATATTTTTTGAAAATTTCTCCGTAAGTTTTTTCATGGTCTTTGTCAACGTCATTTAGTTTGCATTCCTGAACCCTTTCAGGCTCTCTGTATTCTTCAATATCCGGCAAGCCAAGCGTTGTAGGCTTATCTCTAAGCCTTTCAAATAAAAATACCGAGAATATAACGGCAAATACCGCCGGAATATAAAACGCAGCCTGCCAGCCGAATTTAGCAATTATAAAACCCGATATAATAACGCTTAGAAAAGTACCCAGTTCATGAGAGGTTGACCAAACCGACCATTTTAACCCTCTTTCATTAGAAGAATACCAGAACGAAAGGCTTTTTGCGATAGGAGGAAATCCCATTGACTGAAACCACCCGTTCATACCCCAGAAAAACGCCATTACCCAAAGCAAAATACTGGCTGACGGCAGCCCAAAAAACGTGAATTTCCCCGGAGTTATAAATAAGGTACTAATAATGAAGCAAATATTTGCAATAGCCGAAATTATAAGAGCAATCGGCATAAATGTTCTGACATTTGCTCTGTCGGCAAGCACACCGTTAATAAATTTGCCGAAAGCATATGTAAAATACAGCGTACTGCCGAGTATTCCAAGGTCAGTGTTTGAATAGCCCAATTCTGTTCCCATGGAGGGAAGAGCAACGGAAATATTTTTTCTGCAAAGATAAAATACCACATAGCCGAGAAATACCGCATAAAATATCCTTAGGCGCCAGTGAGCATAAAGTCTTTTAATTGTTTCGGGGTTTTTTAAAGGAATTGCATCTTCGGGCGCTTTGAAAAAATCAATAAATGCCTGCCGAAAACTGAACTTTTTTTTAGCAAAGCTCTTGCTTACGGGTATTTCGTTTAATATTTCTAAACTCATAATATGCCTTTCTGATTAATTATTATCTTCTTTAGCCCGGGGTATTTATATTTTTAATTTATCGCCGGAATTTGTTACAGACAGAGGATTACCGTATTTGTTCGGATAAGCCGCAAAATTCATTTTGGACTTAGCCAATTTGTAAACTACGTCAGGATTAAACGTATGATGTTCCGGATTCAGTTTTGTCGGATTATCATTTTTATCTATATATTTTTCTTTTATTTTGAATGCCATGGGAGTTGTTACAAGAGGTGTAATAACCCTTTTTGCAATAATTGCCGAAATTAAAAGAGATGTTATAGTTGCCAAACCGGTTTTGCAGGTCAAAAATCTGGCTGGATTTGTGTGTTCAAACGAACCGAAAAGTTTTTTAGCAAGTCTGTCCTGTACTGCCTTATCGGAAATAGTAAAACCGAGAAGAAGCTGGAAAAAACACATTGCCGCGCCATTTGCCAAATCCAATGCAGCGACAAGCTTTCTCTTATCTTCAGGCATTTTTTCATTGTTATAGCTTTGAGATACATAAAAAACAGAACCTACCATGTCTTTTAGTACATTTGCAATAACAAAAGCTCTTGCCATTTTGGTCGGACTGTTCAGCGAATTGGTTATGTTTTTATCAAGCCATTTGGATGAATCGAATACTTTTATAAATGAAGACAGCAGTCGGCTACCTGTCTTTTTTAATAAACTCAATTGAGTTTTAACGATTGTTTTATAAGGAGCCAATATCATTTTTTGACCTCCTTATTAGATGCTTTATCTTTAGCCAAATCGGGGAAAAACACTTCAATAAACCTCGGATGAGCCCAGTTCAGAATTGTGCAGGTTACCGGAATTGTCATTAACGCAATTACAAAACCAATTCTGTCTTTAAAAACTTTCAGTCTTTTCATTGTCAATTCTGCGGCAGCTTTTTCAGCGCCATTCAAGTTATCAAGTCTTGCAGAGCGTTCTAAAGCATTTTTACATCCCCTCATGACAGTCAGGTCAAAGTTCTTTAACTCACCGTTTTGAGCCATATTTTGAATATATTTGCCGATTCCAACGCATGTACCCAACTGTGCAGCCACTGCAAGAACAGCCGATATTGGCTGTCTTAATGCCATATAGTATTTTGAAGCCGTATCATTGTCCTTAGCAAGAGGATTTTTGGCAATCATAAGAGGTGCAACCAGACCTGTACCAAACGCAGTTATGATAATATTCCAGTTTTCGCTTGCAAATCTTGCTGAAGCCTCTGAAATTGTTGCAATCCAACCAAGTCCGGTTTTTTTAATACCTGCGGGAATTCTTCCATGAAAGCTGACCTGCTTGCCTGATAATGCAGGGGAGACAGTATTCTTTCCCTGTTTAAACGATGTCTTTAAACAAGGTTTACCCGTATTTAGAGCTAATTCTATTTTTTTAACCCCGTCGATTTTCATATATTCCTAACTTCCAGACATATTTTGAAGTATTCCAAGAATATAAAAACAAAACGACTTTCAAAAATGCGTAAAAACACCCTTTTGTTAAGAATTATTAACAATTTATTTAATGCTAAAATTCAAGTATAGAGTGTGTTTTATACAATTGCTTTTAGAGTTGCATGTCATTTTTTCAAAATTTATATAAAATTTGAAATATTGGTAAGTCATCTATTCCTTTTATAACCGGCATTAAAGTGCTGTATAATTAAATAAATGTTTGAAAACGATTCAAAAATAAGTTTGGGCACAATAGACTTTACCAACTGCCTGCCATTGAACTATGCTTTTTCAAAAAATCCACACAGCAGAGTTATTTTGACATTCGGCTATCCCGCGCTTTTAAATACCCTTATAGCCGAGAAACAACTGCATGTTTCACCCATATCTTCCATAGAATATATAAAAAACAAAGATAAATATTCATTAATAGAAACCGTTTCCATATCTTCAAAAAACGCGGTCGGCAGCGTAATATTATTTTCTAAACACAGGTTTGAGGCTCTGGAAGGCAAAAAAATAGGAGTTCCTTACAACTCGGCAACCTCCATTGAGCTTTTGAAAATCCTGCTTGTAGGAGAAGGTCTGGATATAGAGCGAATTACGTTTAAAGAACACAAATATAAGACATCTTTAAAAGAAGCTCTGGACAATGAATTTGACGCAGTCTTATACATAGGAGACTCAGCCCTTATCGAAAACTACAATAACGATTTGGGATTTTTTAATTATGATCTGGGCGAACTATGGAATAATTTAACTGACAAGCCGATGGTTTTTGCCGTATGGGCGGCTCTAAAGGAATGGCAGGAAAATAATTATAAAGATTTTGACGAGATTGAAGCGTATTTAAAAACAGCTCTCGATTCAGGTCTGGGAATTTATTTAAGCGAAGTTACAGCCGCGGCAAAACAAAACCTGAACATTGACGAAAAATATATAGAAAATTACCTTCTTAACAAACTTAACTACGATTTTGATTTTGAGCACAGAGAAAGTCTTGATTTATTCGAAAGCCTGTATAATGAAATAAATGCAGAGCAAGTTTTAATTTGAAAAATTTAAATATGCTGAAAAAATTTTCAAAAATTCCTTTTCTTTTTTATAGAAAATATAAATTAAACAGACTCAAGAAAAAAAAATCGCTTTACGATTCCTCCAAAATCATCCCCGCTGCTGTTAAAATAGATATATTAATCCCGTGTATCGAAAAAGATTTGGCTATCCTGCCTTATGTAATTGATTCAATAAGGGAAAATATAAAGCATCCGATAGGCAAAATATTTATAGCTGCTCCTAAAAACACAGAAATTAAAAAGTTATGCCTTGAGAAATTTTGCATTTTTATTGATGAAACTTCTGTTTTACCGGTTAACAAAAATGAAATAAATTATGTTTATGACGGCATTGACCGTTCCGGCTGGCTTTTTCAGCAATTGCTCAAACTCAGCGCCGATGTAATTTCTGATGAAAAATTTATACTGGTTGCCGATGCCGATACTGTTTTTATCCGTCCGCAAGTCTTTATTACGGGTAATAAAATTCTTTTTGATATTTCCGACGAATATCACGAAGAATATTTTAAAACATACCGAAAACTGACCGGTTTAAAAGCGAAAAGTCCCCTTTCATTTGTATCTCATCATACTTTGTTTAACAGGAACAGATTAAGAGAGCTCAAAATATTAATTGAAAATCAGCACGGACTGCCTTGGTATAAAGCTGTTATAGATTCGGCAGAAGGCAATAATATTTCTTTTTTCTCGGAATACGAAACATACGGCAATTTTATGTACTCAAATTACCCGCAGGAAATATCTTTACAATATTGGTTTAATCTTAGTCTTAATAAAGACAGCATAAATAATTTGCAAAATATATCAAAGACCTTTTCCCGCAATTATAAGACGGTATCTTTTCACTCTTACGAGGGTACGGAAAAATTCTGATTTTTTGGAAAAATCGAATTTTTCAAACCCGACCTTGGAAAGGTTGTGAAACGGGAGTTATACAAAAGGAAACGATGAGTTTTCTTTTGATAACTCATTCATGTAAGAGGCAATAGCGGTGGCGAGGAGCCAGCGATTTTGCCTCGTCACTAGATCATGGAAGATGCGAGAAAAATATAATTTTCCCGCATCTTCTTACAGCTAAAATAAATATTGAGAAATGTAACAGATATATATTTTATATATAAAAAATAGGCAATTTTTATATCTTTTTTGTTTTTATTAATTTAGTGAGGAAAAAACAAAAAGAGTAAAAATAACAAAGCTGTTTAAAATGACTTGTTTATACAGGAGGAATTGGTATGACATATTTTTCAAGCACAAATATTATTCAGACAAATACGGCAATTACTACATCATCAAATTCAAAAATTGTTCAAAAAAATGAAGTTATAAGCGGCAAGAGCGAAAACTTCGATATATTTCCGAAAAGAGAACATAAAGAAAAAATTCATTTCCCCGAAAGACATGTAAGATTTCCCGAAAGAGAAAGACACTGCGGAAGAAAAAAATTCCCGCCGATAGAAGAACACGGTCCCGAACATCACAAAAGACATGAGCCCTGCAGACCGGAAAGACCGGAGAAACCTGAACGCTGTTTCAAACCTGAACGTCCTGAGCATCCTGAACGTCCCGAAAAACCTCATCGCCCCGAAAGACCCGAACCGCCTACACCACCTACACCACCGGAACCGCCCACGCCTCCGCCTACACCGCCGGAACCTGAAATACAAAAAGTCTATATGTACGGCAACAGCTGGTATCCGCTTAATACGACAAAATCCAGTCAGGGACAGGCTGATAATTCATACGGTTTAATTGAGCAGTTTGGTACAAACTATAGTCCAGCAACAAATTTCAACGGCATATTTCAGAAACTGGATCCTGAAGCTAAAGCCGCTGCTGACAATTACGGTTCAATGCTCGGCAAAAACGTAGTTTTCGGTGAAGATGGTTCCTTAGTAGGCGTTTATAACACCGCAGACATTGAAAAATTAAACGGTGGGCATTACGGAGCATATGTAAATCCTGACGGCACTAAAACTTGGGGTGGTATAGATACAGAAAAAGGTAAAACAATTACCCTGCCCGACGGCAAAAAAGTCGAAATTATAGACAATGCATTCTCATCTCCTTTAACATTTGATTTAAACGGCGACGGAATAAAGACCTCAGATAAAACAACATCTTATGACATAAACGGCGACGGAAAGCAAGAAACCATAAATGATGCAAACGACGGCGTACTCTGTATAAACGGCGGAAAGAGCGGTAAAGACCTTTTTGGTGACAATACCGACCTTGGTGACGGCAAAACTTATTCCAACGGTTTTGAATCTCTAAAAGCTTTAGCATCAAAAGAAAGTCTTATAAACGGCGCAGATGATATGAAGCTCGACGCAAACGACATCAAAACACTTGAAGACAAATATCAATTCGGAATGAAAACCGGCGGCTACAACAGCGAAGCTCAATCACTGTCTAAGCTTGGCATCTCCGAAATCAATCTTGGAAACGGCAAACTTGAAACAGTTGATAACTTTGACAGCAAAGGCAACAAACTAATGAAAGAATCCGGAGCAACATTCAAAGTAAACGGCGAAGAAAAAGAATATGCCGATGTATGGAACCTTATTAAATAATAATCAGTAATAATCTATATATACAAAGAGCCCCGTGAGTTAACCGCAGGGCTCTTTTACCCTTTTAAATAACCTTTTTATCCTATGTTTCTTAGCTAACTCATAAAATATATTTTTTTGTCAATTCAGAATACGGTCAATGCAAATAAAATTTATTTTTTGTAAAATGTACACTGCAAAATCAATATAAATTACAGTTAAAGGCAGAAATAAAATTGGATAAAACAGGCACAAAAGGGCTCACAAGCGGGCGGCTGCTGGTTAAGAATGTTATGTGGAACTTTTTTATTCAGGGCATGCCTGTAATTATTGCCGTTTTCACAATTCCCTTAATTATAAAAGGAATGGGCATTGAGCGTTTCAGTATTTTGACGTTGGCGTGGGCAGTAATTGGCTATTCAAGTCTGTTTGATTTAGGTCTGGGAAGGGCACTGACACTTTTGGTATCACGAAAACTCGGCAGGGGAGATACGGCTGACTTACCTGTTGTAGTTTGGACAGGATTGGCAATAATTTCGGCTCTTGGAATTCTTGCAGGTTTTCTGATTTATTTTAGCAGCCCTTATATTGTAAAACTGCTTAACGTGCCTGACCTTTACCAAATTGAAGCCCTTGATACAATGCATTTGTTGGCATTATCACTACCATTCTTAATCGCAATAATGAGCTTAAAAGGCATTCTGGAATCTTTTCAAAAATTTGCAGTAATAAGCCTGCTGCGTCTTCCTGTTATATTCTGCAATTATGTAGGTCCTCTTTTAGTTTTTCCGTTCACCAACAATCTCTTTTATATTGTTCTTGTGCTTGTAATCGGGAGAATTTTGACATTTTTCGGGTATTTTTATTTTGTTTCAGGCACGATTGATAATTTTTACTCTCAGATAGGATTTGAGAAAAAATATTTCAGAGCATTGATAAGATTTGGCGGATGGCTCACGATAAGTAACATAGTAAGCCCTATGATGATATACATGGACAGGTTCTTTATTGCAGGAATGATTACTTCGAGTGTCGTTGCATATTATACAACGCCTTACGACGTGATAACAAAAATGTGGATAATCCCGACAGCAATAATGAGCGTTATTTTCCCTGCACTCGGACACGAATTTGCAAGAGACAGGGCAAGGGCAACCAAACTCTATTTCAGGAGCATGAATTACACTGCATTAGTTTTGATTATCCCTGTCATACTGGTGCTGTTATTCGGTAAATGGGGGTTATCAATCTGGCTCAATCCTGATTTTGCGGAAAAAAGCTTTTTAATTGCCCAAATTCTAACTGTGGGAGCATTTTTTTACAGCTTAAATTTAACTTCTTACGGAGTAATACAGGCTTTAGGCAGGGCTGATGTAACCGCAAAGGTTCATTTATTTGAGCTTCCCTTGTATTTGGTTTATTTATTCTTTTTGATAAAAGAGTTCGGAATAATCGGTGCGCCATTAGCTTGGGTGGGACGGATTATAATTGATTCGATACTTATGCATTCGATTGCAGTAAACTATTTAAAAGGAAAATAAAAGGCAAAAAAAAATGAAAAGAGTGCGGATTTTTTTATCAATTTTGAGCTTTTTTACAGTTTTTTTTCTGTTTTCATATATGTTATTCGTCAGTCATAGCTCCGCTTTTTCAAGACTTCCCGGTTTTAGAGATTATATAAAAAACAATTTCGGGGGCAAAATAACAAATCGAACAACTCATGCCATAAAAATCACCGAATGGCGCAGCTTAAAAATTTTGCCGGCAGGGCAATCTTCCAGACAAACAGGGGTTTTTGACGCCGATGCAATAGTTATTGAAAAACCTTCCAAGTTTGAGGAAAATATATATAACAACGGCGTAATAAAAATTTGTGATTTTGCCGATATTACGATAACATCGGAAGGAAATACCGATTACATAAAATCAACCGGACTAACGCCGATATGCAAATTTGCGGAAGATTACGGCTACTTCCCTGATATTAATTCAGCATTTCCGTTTAACCCTTACAGCGTCAAACATCAGTAACAGGAGAAGAATTCTTGAAAGACAAGATTAACATTCTTTTAAAAGGATATTATGATTTTTTTAATTTTGGTGATGATCTGCTTTTACTTGCCAATATTGAGCTGTTGGAAAAAGATTTGGGACTTACACCGGACAAAGTCAATCTTTATTATGAAAAACAAAAAGACAGCCTGCCTTACCTGAAATATTATAAACAGCTAAATCTCAAGGATTTTGAAGAACCCATTAAAAAATCCGTAAAGAAAAACAAAAAAACCAAAAAAGCCGGCAAATTTACGGCTTTAAAGACACTTTTTTATTTCTTTTTTGCTTTTATAAATGCTTTAATATACAGAATTTTCAAAAAGCCTCTTTTTCATAAACAAACTGTCGAATTCATCAAAGACCTTGATGTTATTCATTATGTAGGAGGCGGGTATTTTACCACTATTTGGGAATTCAGCCTTCAATATCTGGTTTATGAATATTTATTTATCTCTCTTGCCCGATTTATTAATCCGAAAATCAAAATAATAGGAACAGGTTTGGGAATTGGTCCCATAGAAAGCCGCCTGTACGAATTTGTTTTCACTCTGTTTATCAACCAATTTAATTATGTATTTACAAGAGATGATGTTTCATACGAAACGGTCAGGTTTATGAGTGAGAATGTTAATCTTACGTCTATAAGCGATGATGCAATGATGCTTCTGCCAATATTCAAAAGCTCTGAGCGAAAAGTCCGCGAAAACATATTTGCCATAAACTTAAAATTTGACAAACAGCACGAATACGGCGGAGTTAAAAACAGTATTCAAAACCTTATAATCTTCCTGCATTCCTTGGGATACAAGGTTGAATTCTTTTCATTCGGACTGGACCACCATGCCCTAGCGGAATTTGACAGAGGGTTGGTTGAAAATCTCACCATACACAATCCTTATGAAGAAGGATTTCTTCCGTTCCTGCAGAATTTATCAAAAGCAAAAGTCGGATTGGGCTTTGCTTATCATTTCTCGGTTCTTTGTTCTATTTTTAATATTCCTTCAGTGTGCGTTTTTTCTGATGAATATTACAGCCAGAAGATTGAAGGTGTCACTCTTAAAATAACTCCGGGACAAAAAATAGTGCACGCCGATGACCTTGCATTTATGTCTCCGCAGGAAATTCTCAAAGGTTTGGATGTATTAAAAGAAAATTACAGGGAAGAAATTTATCTTGATATGAAGCATGAATACATTGCCGCATATAAAGATATGTTGAAGTTATGAAAGTACTTTTCATAAACAATTTTTTTACACAGTTCGGAGGGGCGGAAAACATAATGCTGAAAGAAGCTCTGCTTCTTCAGCAGGACGGACATGAATCGTTTTTTTTTGCCGTCGACCGAAAGCCTTATTTCATTGAAAATTATCCTTTAGCAGAATTTTTTCCTGAGTTTATTGATTACAGAGAGCTTTCAAAATCAGAAGCGCTTAAAAACCTTTTCAGACCTTTTTATAACATCGAAGCGAAAAAAAAATTAACGGATATGGTTGAAAAAATCCGCCCCGATGTTATTCATATTCATAATATACACTACCACTTAACACCGTCTGTTCTTGAAGCGTTAAAAAAATTCAATATTCCGGTAATTATGACTATTCATGATACAAGACTGATGTGCCCCGCAGGTACATTCAGCCTTGGTGCTCAAAAACCGTGCACCGAAAAACTTTGCATAAAGGGAAAATTTTTGCCCTGCATTAAAAACAAATGTAAGAATTCAAACTTGAAAGAATCTTTTATAACCGCTCTGGAATTTGCTTTTAATCGCGCATCCAACCTTTACGACAGGGTTGACTGTTTTATTACGCCAAGTAAGGCATTGTTAAATATTGCGGCAGAAGCAGGTATTCCGACATCAAAACTCAATCACATAAACAACTTCGCGGACAATGCGTTTTTTGAAAGTCCGCCTGCGTACGGAAAAGAAGACTATTTCTTATATGCAGGCAGAATATCAAAAGAAAAGGGACTTGATACTCTTTTGGAAGCGGCAGGCAAAATTCCCGAAGCTCGTTTTAAGATTGCGGGAAGCGGTCCGATGGAAGATTATTACAAAAAAAAGGCATTGTTTATGAAGCTGAAGAACGTTGAATTCCTTGGACATCAAACAAAAGATGAAATTATTTCGCTATATAAGAATGCATTTGCAGGAATATTGCCTTGTAAGTGGTTTGAAATATTCGGATTATCAACCGTTGAAGCATTTGCGTGCGGGAAGCCGGTTATTGCAAGTGATTTGGGAGCTATTCCCGAAATAATCGACAACGGCGTTAACGGCTTTTTGTTTGAGGCAGGGAATGCTCGGCAGTTAGCAGAAAAGGTCGGATTTTTAATTCAAAACAAAGCTGTTATTTCCGATTTGGGCAAAAATGCGTTTACGAAGGCTCAAAGCGAGTACACCGAAAAAGCTCATTATCAGAAGCTTTTAGATTTATATAAGCGTTTTATTGGAGGTTTTTAATACATTTTGCAAATTTTTTTTTGCAATTTTGCACCATATTTCACACATAATCTAATTGCGTGTTGCCGGAAAAATGTTAAAATTATTATATGGATAAGAAACTTGAAAAAGAAGTTGACGTTTTAATTGAGCATAAGAAAAGTCTTTGGACTACATTGATAATTTTAAACGCCGGTATTGTAGGTTCAATTCTTTCATTTAATTCTCCAATAATTTGTGTTTCAAATCTGACTAAATTGTTGTTATTAATCATAGGTTTGTTTCTGGATTACCTGTTCCTGGAAGGTTTATTTAAAACCAATGAAAAATTAAATAATATTTTGAGGTGAGATTTATATGGATTACTTAAACTGGATTATTCCCGTAGCTGCAACATTGATACTAGGCTTTTTGCTTAGTAAATGGGCAATTATGTCAAATAAAGCCATAGATAAATTAAAATAATATTTGTTTAAAACACAAACCAATTATGTATTGCTGAAGCAAATAACGTTGCTGGCAATTATTATTGTTGATGTCCAGCATCCCGCCTGTGCAAAAATACCACTATAAGCGAATTATGTAACATATACAATTGCGAGCCAAAAATCCTTGCTGTTAGTAATAATCGCAGTTGCGAAGCAATCTGACCAACGCCAAATCAAGTATCCAAAAGCTATTTTAAAATACTTTTCTTCTGTTTCGGTGGCTAAAGTAGGTTGGGTAAAATTTATACATTTTACCCAACAAAAATCACCAATCCCCCAACAAGTGTATATAACACACGTTACACAAATTTCACTCAAAAAACACGCTAAACATACGCTAAACCTATGGAAAACATAGGGTTTTGAGCATACTTTTTTGACGTTTTTTTGCAATTTTGCATCCTGTTTGCAGCCTTTTTCGACCAAAATGCACCCAA
>CAZXPD010000056.1:0-13615 GCA_964643065.1 uncultured Gammaproteobacteria bacterium
CTGCAAATAGGTAGCAAATAGGATGCAAAATTCAATGATTTTTTACAAAACCAAACCCGAACCCCTCTAAAAATCAAAGCCCTTTCTACTTTATGGGGCGGTGGGCGGGCATAAAAACTCTCTAATAATCAATAAATCAGGAAAGACAAAAGAACCAGAATCAATCCAAAAAACCCTCAAACACTTTTGCGTACTACAAACTGCCAAATCTCACCAAAACAAAAAAGGTTGCAAAAAGGCTGCAAATGGGATGCAAAATTCAATGTTTTTTTACAAAACCAAATCAAAAATAAAAGCAGTGAATTTTAATTTATCGCATATTCAAATGAATAGGGTTTGCGTATGGGATTGGTGTTGGATTGGACTGATTCCCGCGCCCCTGGATAGCCGGTAATGACAATGATAATGAGTTTCGGCAAAACTTCAGAATGACTATGTCAAGTTAATTAATGCGTTTAGTATATAATAAGTAACATTATAGACACTGCTTCTGAGGGCTTTAGATACCGAAACGGCAACAGCCTCAAAATGGGCGCGAAATTCGAGGATTTTTAAAAGATTGTGCAAAAAATAACACCTGATAAAAAAATTAAAAAAGAACTCAAAATAGCATCTGTTACTTTTGACAGCTGTGTTGTTCTGGCGCCGATGGCGGGGGTTACAAATACTGTTTTTCGACAGATGCTGAGAACTTTCAGCAACAAGGGACTGTTTCTGACTGAAATGATAAGCGCTGAAGCTCTGAGAATGAACAAAAAACACGAAATCATAGATTTTAGTCCGTTAGAACATCCCCTTGCGTTTCAGATATCGGGGCACAGACCGAAAGTTATGGCGGAAGCCGCAAAAAGACTTGAAGAAAGTTCTGTTCTGATTGATATAAATATGGGTTGTCCGGTTCCAAAAATTGTCCGAAATAATGACGGCTCGAAGTTAATGACGGATTTAAAGGCTGCCTCGGAAATTATTCGGGAAGTTAAAAATTCAGTCCAAATACCGGTTACGGTCAAATGCAGACTGGGGTGGGACAATAATTCGAGGAATTATCTTGAATTTGCAAAGATGGCGGAAGAATCGGGCGCGGATGCGATAACGGTTCACGGCAGAACAAGGTCTCAGATGTATTCGGGCGAAGCTGACTGGGATGCAATAGGCGAAATAAAAAACATTTTAAAAATCCCCGTAATCGGCAACGGTGATATAAATTCGCCGGAAAAAGCTCTTGAATGCATCGTAAAGTCCGGTTGTGACGCGATAGCGGTCGGAAGGGGAATACTCGGAAATCCCGATTTGCTTCACAGAATCGAGACTTATTTTGAGACAGGAAAACTCCCTGAAGCAATAAGCATAAGAGAAAGACTTGATTTTGCCTTGAAACATCTTGAAAAAGAAATTTATTATCGGGGAGAGCAAAGAGCAATTAAATTCATGCGAAAATTCATCGCATGGTACCTTAAAGGAATAAAAAATGTCTCAAAATATAGGGCAAATTTTATGAAATGTGACGAAATATCTCAAATTTATGCCCTTTTTGATGAGATTAAGAACATGTCGTAAAAAGAATTTTCAGGTATTTTTTTCTCGAAATCCATGTACGATACATGTTAAGCTGGCAGTGACTTTTGGAAGTTCACAATCTCATTTGTATTCAGGCAATTGTATAGTAATGTAATAATTGTTCAATAGACTGTTGTATTTTACAATTTGCTGAATATAATTTAAGTAATCGGTGAAATTCAAAGGCTATTAACTTTAACGTAAGAGAGTTTTGTTAAGGGGAGTGAGTTCAAATTGTATAAAAGTAGAGAATTAGGAAGGACAGCGTCGGTAAGAAGGTGGACACAAACCGCTACCGACTGCTATAAAAGAGGGTGTGTTTGTTCAGGTTGTTTCTATAACGATTTTTTTAAGGACAGTCCGCAAAAATGTCAAATGAAAGCAACCGTTCTTGAATTAGTGCGTGTTCTGGGCAGACCAACTCATGTTGAGATGGAAAGTATCATTAATTAAGTAGTTTAATTTTTTATTGATGCCATATAAACAAACTTAATATCATTGCTTTTTGGCAATGATATTTTTTTGCAATAAATGTAAAAAATTGCTTAATAAAGTAGCAATTTTTTTTTTCAGGGGTGTTTAATTAATTGTTCACGAATATATGCAAATAAAAAATGATAAATAAAATTAACCCTTTATACCCTTATCATAATCATCTTTTAACTTTAAATTTTAAATCGGAAGACACTTCTTCTCCCAGATGGATGCCTGATGAAGATGTCGAAAAAATGGAAGGCAACTGTCAAAAATGCGGCAAACCTCCATGTGCAAAGGCATGCCCTGTTAAGACCCCCGTAAAAGAAATAATCGATTTATTGGAAGCTGAAGATTATTACAACGCAGCGCTCTTATTATATAAACACAATCCTATACCCGAAATAACTGCAAAAGTCTGTCCCGGCTTGTGCTGTACAGAAGGTTGTATCAAAAGAAAAAGTACTGATGAAAAGAAAAAAATCAAACCATACTTTATAGAAAACCTAATTGCATCAAAAATGAGTTATTATTTTAAGCCCGGTGAGCCCACAGGCAAAAAGGTCGCAGTAGTCGGAACCGGTCCGATGGGAATAACTGCGGCAATTAAGCTCAGGGAAAAAGGGCATGACGTGGTTATGTTTGATGCAAATAACTATTTCGGCGGCGTTCTTGCTGACGGCATACCTGAGTTCAGACTTCCCAAAGAGATTTTAAATGATGAACAAAAAAGGCTTTCCAACATGGGAGTAGAATTCCAATTTGACACATACATTGCCGACGGGGATTTTCAGCCTTCTAATGGCAAGAGTGTTTATGAGTTTGACAAATTAAAGAAAGATTTTGATGCTGTTATTATGGCAACCGGAGCTAACAGCGCCATCATGCCTCCTGAGGGCGAAGTTAAAGGAATGGAGCTTGAAGGAGTTTATACCGCCAAGGATTATTTAACCGCATTTAATTTGAATAACCCTAAGATAGAATTTTACAGTAATAAGAGGTCTGAGAAACCGGATTCAAATGGCAAAACTGCAATCGTCATAGGCGGCGGTAATGCCGCTATGGATGTTGCCGGAGTCGCCAAAGAATACGGAAAATACGACGAAGTAAAAGTGGTTTACAGGCGGGCTGATTTTCCCGCATTTCCGGAAGAGCTCCGTGCCAACAAAAAACGAGGAGTTAAGTTTGTTGTCAAAAGAACCCCGGCAGAAATTATCGGAGAGAACGGCGTTGCAAAAAGCATGAAATTTAAAGTTCTGGAGCTTGGAGAACCTGATGAATCAGGTAAAAGAGCTATGATTGAAACAGGCGATTTTGAAACTATGAAAGCTGACCATATAATATTTGCTCTTGGTTCAAAGCCTAATAAAAGGCTTATAGACAGCTTGGGGTTCAAAACTGACAATAAAGGCAATATATTGATCAACAAAGATACCGGCAAAGCGGTAGGACAAGACGGCAAGGACATGGCAAATATCTTCACCGGGGGCGATGCTTCGCCGGATAAAGAAACAAATAAAAAACTACAGCTTCTCGTCGCTTTTGCGATTGCGGACGGGCTCAGATGCTCCGATGGCGTTGATGAATACTTAAAAGAAAAAGATTTGTTTGATGAGGTAAGAGCTTATAAGAAACCCTCTTTCGGTAACAAACTAAATCGTGAGGCATAATGTATAGATTTGTAAAAGTTTATCAAACGTAATAGCAAAAAAATTTTTTACAGGTGTTTATTCACACGAGAGAAAGTAATTTAATTCACGTTTTACTTGATAAAGGAGAAGGAAAATATGTTTAACAAAGTCAGTTTATTTATGAACAATACTGGAAATGTAAATTTCCGGCATAGAGACCCCAGAAAGAGAGCTACTGAGGGATCTTTTGATTCCGCAAATAACTGCAACGAATGTGGAAAAAAATTAGCTCAATGCTGGTCGGCATGTCCAATTAAAACCCCGGTTTATCAAATTATAGAACTTCTTAATAAAGGTGATGAACAGGGCGCTGCTGATTTATTGGCTCAACACAATCCGATACCGGCAATAACAGGTTTTGTATGTCCGGGACTCTGCTGTCATGAAGGTTGCTCATTAGGAAACAAAGATGTTGCCATGATTGAAACCTACGAAATCGAGGCAGGATTGGCAAAACTCGCTGAAAAACCGATTAAGGTCGGGCCTTCAACCGGCAAAAGAGTGGCAGTTATAGGTACAGGTCCTATGGGTATTACAGCGGCAATGAAGCTTCGCGAACAGGGGCATGAAGTGACAATGATTGACGGTAACAAATACTTCGGCGGCGTTCTTGCTGACGGAATCCCTTCATTTAGACTTCCAAAAGAAGCTTTGATGGGCGAGTATAAGAGATTAGAAGATGCTGATGTCAGTTTTGAGTTTAACCGCAGAATATCCGGCAAAGAAGAATTAGACAGATTAGCGACAGAATATGATGCTGTTGTTATGGCAACGGGGGCAAACAAGCCCAATAACGGCAGCGGCATTAAAGGAACAGATTTAGACGGCGTTTACAGCGCTAAGCAATTATTATCTGCTTACAACTTAAGAAGTTATCCTATTCAAAAAGAATTTAAATCAATAGACATACCGAATATCCCTGACGGCAAAGGCAAAACATTGGTCATTATCGGCGGCGGTAATGCGGCTGTTGATGTTGCCCGTGTTGCAAAGCTTCAGGGCGGATATGATAATGTCGTAATTGCTTACAGAAGAAAGGATCTTCCTGCAGATTCCTGGGAAGTAAATGAAGCGGTCAAAGAAGGCATTAAAATCGAAACACTTCTTGCTCCGGAAGAAGTCTTGGGCGAAAACGGCGTTGTTACCGGAATAAAACTTCAAAAACAAGCAGTTGTAGGCATTGACAGCGGTTCTGATAAACCTAAAATTAAGGGAACCGGCAAATATACCGAAATTAAAGCAGACCATGTGGTTTTTGCTCTTGGTTCTAAGCCGGATGCTGAAGTAATGAAAAATTTGGGATTTGAAACCAACGGAAACGGAAATATCAAAATTGATGCCAGAACCGGCAAGGCAGTCGGTACAAAAAATATTTATTCAGGCGGTGATGCTTCTCCTAACATTGAAGACAACCCCGAGTCAAGAATGTTGGTTGTTTATGCAATTGCAGACGGATTAAGAGTTGCTGAAGGCATCAGAAGAAATTTCGATATACAAAAATCTATTGAAGCCCCGATTGAAAGCACTCAAGGTGAAGGTCTCAGTACGGAAGCATAATCTACTTTGACACAACAAAGGTTACAGGACCGTCATTGATAAGTCCTATATCCATCATGGCTCCGAATATCCCCGTTTGTACGGGGATATTTTGTTCTTTGAGATATTCTATATACTTTTCATAGAGCGGTATTGCTTTATCGGGCTTTTCGGCTTTGTCAAAGCTTGGTCTTTTGCCCTTTGAACAGTCGCCTGCCAGCGTAAACTGTGAGACAACAAGAATTGACCCTTGAACATCTTTCACCGACATATTCATTTTTTCATTTTCGTCTTCAAAAATTCTCAAATCAGCTGTTTTATCAGCAAGAAATTTTGCTTTGTCTTCGCTGTCGCCTTTTTCAATTCCCAACAGAATCAGCAGCCCCTGGTTGATTTCGGAATAAATTTTTCCGTCAATTGTAACGTCAGCCTTTTTTACACGCTGTATAACGGCTATCATTCAATTTCTCCGCAATGTCATTCATCTTAAAGTGATAATCATAAATCCTCTGATAACCCTCTGCGAAAAAGTCATCCAGCAGCTGAACAAATTTGCTTATTGAGCTGATAAAATCATCTCCCGAATCGTCAAGATGTTTTGTCAACCTGGTATATTCGGGCAAAATCATGCTTTTGATAAGAACATTTTTATTCAGCACATTTTCTTCTACTTCAAGAAAATACTTTAAAATCTCGGCGCAAAGCTCTTTAAACTTTTCGTTATAAATCCTTTTCATTTTGAAGAGGCTTTTAAGCTGTCCTGTCCTATATCTGCCCATTTCAAAAGACATAAGGTTGTCGGTGAAAATATTCACGGTATTTTCAAGCTCTTTGCCTATTTTGCCGCCAATTTCATTATTTAAGTTTCTGGCGTTTTTAAGAGAATCTTTTATAATTTGCTGAGCGTCAAATTTTTCGCCGGCATACTTTTCAAGAGCATCTTTGAGTGTCATATGTTCAAATCCCTCAAGATATGCTCCGCCTTCAGTGGCATTTATGAATTTTACAACATTGCCGAATTCTTTTGCGGCATTCTCGTAATATCTTATAAAGGTTGCATATCCCGGCTCCGTGGGAAGCATTTCGCCGTTTGAACCTTTGACAAAGTAGAGATTTTGATTAATATCATCAAGCTTTAATTTTGCTATATATTCTGCGTCTTCTCCTTCGGGATAATTCATTGAGGACAGATATTTTCCCCAGTTTACAGGCGCTACTTCAAATTTGCCGGTAGTTTCATTTTTTACACATTTTAAACCGCCATAAGGTGAATCTTTTGCGTAACATTCCCCGTTTGTATATGCCAAATCCTGCCCTATAAGAATTATCGGACTGCATCCCATTATTTTTGCCGAAAACAAAGCGCATAAAGATACTGTACCTCTATTCTGGTACTCTGCAAGCGGTATTCCGAGAACATCTTTCAGCCAGTGGATTGCAAAGTCATTATTTGGATAGTAGTTAAATTTTCTTTTGGTTTTTAGATTATGAAAAACTTTATGCGTCATTGGCTGAAGTATTAAATTCATTTCGGAAACATCAATGCCGCTGACCTGTGTTGAGCAGTCATTATGTTCCACAACAGTCAGAAAGTCGGGCTTAATTTCGTGTTTTACCGCTGTTTTTAATGCCGTTCCCACGCAAAAAATCAGGGCTTTGCCTTCATATTGTTTCAAAATATCAATATTCTTGTCCAGCGAAGGACCTGCGGAAACAATAACGGCAGGCTTGCCTGCAAATTTTTCTCTGAGCGTTTCTATTTCATCATGGCAAAGGACTTCCGGCAAATTGTCTATGGTTGAAACAGTCCAGTCATAACATTTTTTGAAAAGGTTTAAATAATTGCTGGCAAATAAGCCTTTTAAGAATGAAAGCTCCTCAATCAGTTTGGCGAATTTTTCAGGAAAAAGGGTTTTATAGGAAGGCAGCGCACATAAATGAACCTGAGCATCATCAAAATAAAGTTTATCAAAAGCCCTTTGCAGTCCTTCAAAATCGGCTGCAAGAATTACGTTTTCTTTGCTCAAGTCTTCGGATAAATCAACGGCGCTTAGAGTAAATTTTAATATTTCATAATTCGGCTCGAAAACAATTATTTTTCCGCGGCAATTAAGAGACAGCCTTTTGAAAAGATACCCAAGTCCTAGCCCAAATACAACATTAACAGACGACTTAAAGTTATCAGACAGACTGCCATAGATATTAAGTGCTTCTTCCTTTGGATCAACATCATTGTGGAGAAAACTGCCGTCGAAAAGTAAGTTAGTATCACCTGATTTTGCCTCCGAAAACTCGAATTTATGTTTAAACTCGCAATATTGTTCAATTTTTAGGGCTAATTCTTTGTCATATCGGGAAATTTGCTCAAGGTTCTTTTTAAGAAAAGTGTCTTCCATAGATGCAAAATTCTCCCCGTATTAACGCCCTGTTATTAATATACATTTCCTAAAAAGGGTTTTTATCGACTAAAAACAGTATTTGAACGGTTAAGAAATGTAAACATTAAATAACTATACTCCTGCTTAGACTTCTCCCCCTCTTTTAAATTCCGAATAGACATCATCCTTGTAAGGAACTGATTTAATTGCTCCCAGACCGCGTATCTGTTTTGCGGCTACAATACAAGCAAGTTTTGCGGCTTCAAACGGAGTGTAACCTGCTGAAATTCCGTGTAAGAATCCTCCGTTATAAGCATCGCCCGCACCTGTTGTATCAACTATATCTCCTATACAGGAAGGTATATGGCTGATTTCCCCTTTGTATCCAATAACACTGCCTTGATCACCCATTTTTACCGCTACAATCGAAACCCCCATGTCCCAGTAAGTTTTTATTAATTTATCAGGAGAATTTTGCTGAAAGAGTTTTTCGCCGTCGTGCTTTGAATTTAAAAGAAGAATATCAACATTGTCTACAACTTCTTCAAACGCTTCTCTGGCTTCCGTTTCGCTCCATAACCCCGACCTGAAATTGGGATCATAAGCCGTCAGGGTTTGCTTGCACTTTGCTACAAAAAACGCCTTATTTACAGCATCACGAGCCGATTGCGAAAGCGACTGCGTTATGCCGGTTGAATAAACTATGGATGCTCTTTCTATGTAGTCTTCCTGAATATCATCTATGGAAAGCATTGTTGCGGCGCTTTTTTTCCTGTAAAAAGCCAGTTCTTTTTTACCGTCAGACTGCCTTGATACTATGTAAAGCCCGTTGTACCCTTCAACAAGCCTGACATAGTTTATTTCAATGTTTTCTGCCGCCCATGAGTCCAATAAAAAATCTTTAAAAGCATCATTTCCGACTCTTGTTATAAAACCCACCCTTGAACCCAGTCTGGAAGCAGCAACGGCAGTTACAATAGCATCCCCGCCGTAATATTTATTTAAAGTTTGAGCAAAAACAAGTCTTTCGTCTGTTGAGAGTTCTATTAAACTTTCCCCTATACAGATAATATCAAGGCTTTCGGTCATAAATTAAAATGTGCTCCTAAACTGATTTTTGGGAATTGCTTTATTATAAAACATATATGATTTAAGCAAATTGTCGATTTTTTTGTATATTTTATTAAACTTTTTTTTATACATAAGGTCAAATATGTAAATTTTTCAATCGCGAAAAAATACAAAACCTGCGGTTTTTACCGCAGGTTGTTGTCTTAAAAATTATTGAGTGTTATTAAAAAAAGTTAAAAACAAAATCTTTAATAGCGGTAAAGAGTTTAACAAGAACTGACCACAGATCAAAAGTTTCTTGTCCCTGTGCAACTCCGTATTTTAATTCAACTTCAAAGGTTCCAAATTCGCCAACGCCGTCCTGATTATTGCTGCTTGTTTCAAAAGAATTTAATCTTATCCCTTTCAGATTATTCAATGAATATTCCTGAGTTGTAAGAACGCCGTTCTCGACTTTTAATAGCTTAATGTTAGCACTTGCAAGCTCTTCTGCGCTGACATATCCGTCTCCGTTTTTATCAAGCAACTTTATTTCATGAAATAAAGTTGCTTTTGTATCTGAAAACCCTAATAATTCATTTGGACCGCCGAATTTTCCGTCACCGTTTTTGTCCTGGACGAACATAAATTGTTCACCGTTAATAGTAACTGTCATTGGGTCATACTTTTGAGTATTAGGATCTTTTAAACAAAATTCTTCTCTAATTTGATAGATATTTTTACCTGCTAGATTTCCGTTGTAATAAGCAGACCAATACCCTTCAAGATACCCGTTAAAAGTTGCAAAATCAAAGACAGGACTATCAAGTTGAGCATTATATTGTAATTCGCCACTCTTGTTTCGCTGTTTATCCTTTTTCATAACGCTTAATAAGAATAATTGCGCTTCTGTCATCGTTTGTTTGCTATAAAAAAGATTCGTATCTATCACTGGGGGAGAAGCATCAAATATCTTTTCGTGTTCAAAATATACAATGCTAGGTAACCAGCCTTTATTACTTGCCAATTCATTCCTTGTTGCTTTTTCGGATGCATCGGCAGGGTTATAAAACATCGGGCTGCCGTAGTCTCTTGAAAGCCCAAGTAAATCAAAAGATTCCTGAGTTTTTTTGTGAACTGGATTATTAACAGGATCCCAGTTTGCAGTATTATAGTCATCAATTGATTCAATACCACCCATTTCATTCTTTAGATTTTGAAGTTCTGTTTCATAATCGTAAATATTTTCCCCACTGCAACCTCTAAGATTTTGAGGTGTAGGAGGTGGTGGCTGTTGTGGAATGGCAACCTCCGGAGGAGGATTAACAATCTGTGGATTAGTTGTGGATGTAACGGGATTAAAATTCTGAGCGTTAGATGTGGAATTTTGCAAGTTGGTTGGTGTCTGTGATGTAAATTTCAAATCTTTTATAACAGGACTCATTGCAGGTGCCGAATCTGCAATTTTTTGTCCAACCTGTTTTGCATAAGGGCTGATTAAGGGCAGCGTTGCAACTGCAACAATACATCCGAGTATTATGTATTCCACAAGACTTTGAGCATTTCTATTTTTCATACTTAGAACCCTCTATTATGCAGTAAATAGATTCTTAATATTTTCGGCTGTGTTTTTCACAAAATCCGCTATTTTATGCCATACGTCGGCAAAAGTATTCATAATCCCGTTAACTTTGAAAGTTGCTCCCTGCTGTGTCATCAGCATATTGCCTCTGTTGTCAAAGTTATTTAAGATACCTACTTTACTTGTATTGCCAAGATTAATCTCACTAATTTTCAGCACTTTTAATGATGTAAGCTTTCCATAATAGCCGACTATTTTCATTTTCAGGTTGTATTTCTTTTCGAGCAAAGCTAAATCTTTGCTGTCCAGTTTCATATCATTTTTAAAGTTAATGAGATTTTCTTTCTTAGCGAGAGCTTTAAGAGCTTCAAATCCGTTTTTATAGCCGTCAGGCTTTTTATCGTTATTTAAATCCGTATTATCGCCGAACAAATCCAAGCCGGACTTGCCGCCTCTAATACAGAGTACGCCGTTAAGAACATCGTTAATAAGTTCTTTTTTACCGTCTCCGTTGATATCAAACCAGATTTTTTTATCGGATGTTCTTATGCCTTTTCCGTCAATGTCAAAGGCTAAAGGAGATGCGTGAACACTTCTTGTTATTATTATGGCTTCAGATGCATTAGGAACATATACAGTGTTATTGAACAATCCCAATCCGTTTGTTGATTTCTTTCCGTTGCAAAATTGAGGTTGTTTAGAACAGGTTATTCTTCCGCCCTTTTCGTCAAAGGATATATCATTGGCTCTTTGGAACGTTGTTAAGGGATAAACGCCGTACAAATCTCCGTTTGGATAAGTCAGAATCATAAGACCTGCCATACCGCTGCCCTTCGGGCAATCCTGATAAAGAACCAATCTTTCCTGATAATCTGCATATTCCTGTTGATATTTTTGATAGGCAATTTGATATTTTGTATATTTTTGATTATATGTATCATAATCTTTAAGGTATCTTTGATAATTTTCGCCATCTTGATTATACTGCTGGATGTCATTTTGATATTTTTGATAATCCTGGTTATACTGATACATTCTTTGATTAAAATCCCAATCGGATTCATTTTCTGCCTGAACCGGTTTTTCGAGTTCAACGGGTTTAACCGGTTCTGATATAACTTTCGGTCTTAATGGAACCATCGGTTTGGTAGGTTTGATAGGCGCAACATTACAGACATCATCCAGAATTTTTTTCTTATAACTTTCAGGATTTCCGACATCTATTAATTTGAAAAGATTTGGTATATCTCTATAGTGGCTTGAAAAAGCATAAAGTTTCACCGGAGGAGGAGGAGGGGGCGGCGTAACAGGCGGGGGTATAACCGGATCGTCTGGAGGAGTAATTTTAGGGTTTACCGGATTGATATTAGGGGGTGTGGGCGTAACGCTCTGCAATTCGGTCGGTGTTTGCGACGTAAATTTTAAATCTTTAATGACCGGACTCTTAGCAGGCGCTGAATCTGCTATTTTTTGTCCCACCTGCTTGGCATAGGGGCTGATTAACGGGAGAGTTGCAATTGCTACAAGACTTCCGATAATTAAATATTCCACAAGACTTTGGGCTTTTTTAGAATTTAGGCTCATCTTCATTTCTCCGCAATATTTTAAATATTCTATATATAATATATATAATATTATTACATACCACCTAGATGAATTTTTAAATCAAATTATAAAGAAATATTAAAACAAGTTTACAAACAAACCCTGGATTTAATATTTCTTTACATTAAAAATAAATTTTATCGTAACGGAACAGAGTATTTAACTTTCTGAATTTTCAGCCGTTCCAGCTTCCTTTTGGGCTTTAAACTCAGCAGGAGCATCTTCTCTGTCAGGATTCCATCGTGGAATGTTGAGTTTTTTCCTGATTATTCCTATACCGACATGAACTCTCCATTCATCCATCCTGAGCTGTTTTGCGATGAATTTGTGGCACCCTATCGGAGGGAGCGGTAACAGAGGAGTGTATAAATTCTCGATAGCTGTCAACTGATCGGCTGAAACAGCAAGCTTCCTTTTCGGGAAAGGCAGTTTCGGCAGTTTCATTTTTTGTCTGACCAAATTAATGCCAAAAAATACTTTGTTCGGTTCCAGATTGATTTCTTTTGCAATTATTTCATGCGCATCCGGATTTGGCAGCGGAAGCATTGCTTTGTATAATCTTTCGATTTCGGCAACCTGTTCTCTTGTAACAAGCAAAGTCTTTTGAACAGCAGGTCTTCTAAACCCTCCGCCGCCCATTGGAGGACGCCTAAATCCTCCTCCCTGAGGAGGTCTGTTAAATCCGCCCTGCTGAGGGCGTCTAAACCCACCACCCTGCTGCGGTCTATTGAAACCGCCTTGTTGAGGTCTGTTAAATCCGCCTTGTTGAGGACGATTAAATCCGCCCTGTTGAGGTCTGTTAAATCCACCCTGCTGAGGGTTATTAAATCCGCCTTGCTGAGGGCGTCTAAATCCGCCGCCCTGTTGAGGTCTGTTAAAATCGCCGCCTTGATGAGAATATCCATCCTGACCTTGCTGATAAGGTCTTCTATATGGCTGTTGTCCATCTTGAGATGACTGAAAAGTTTTGGGTTCTTCTTGTTCGGGAGAATTACTTACTGTATTTACTTCAGAATATGGTGACCATGTAGCTGCCGGTCTATCCGGATATAAACAAGAAGGACATATCACACGTTTGGGATTTTTTGTTTCAAACTCTGTGCCGCATTTAGTGCATTTATTTTTGTACATTTAAAAATTGCCCCTTTTTAAAACTCCCTGGCAGGGTTAAAAACTGAAGCTCCATTCACCTGTAAAACAGCTCTCCCTAAAAAATTCCTGCCATATAAGTATAAAATCATCATTCCAAAAAAATTTTTTAAAAAAATAACATTTAGTCTCAGATTAATATAACATAAATTAAGTATTTATACTAACAACTAAAAAACCTGCAATAATTAACGCTTAAGCTGATTTTTTCAAATTTTCTTTAGCTGTTTCAACTATCTTTTTGAATGCTTCTATATCCTTGACTGCAATATCTGCAAGCATTTTTCTGTTAATGTTGATATTTGAGTTCTTAAGAGCATTGATTAGACGGCTGTAACTCAGTCCAAACATCCTTGCTGCTGCGTTGATTCTTGTTATCCAAAGTCTTCTGATAACTCTTTTTTTGTTTCTTCTGTCGGCATATTGATATTTAAAAGCCTTCATAACGGCTTGATTAGCTACTATGAATAATCTGCTTCTTGCGCTTTTAAAACTTTTTGCATATTTTAATATTTTTTTATGTCTTTTGCGAAGAACGTTTCCGCGTTTTACCCTTGGCATGATTGTGCTCCTTTAACGAGAATATTTAATGT
>CAZXPD010000057.1:0-13607 GCA_964643065.1 uncultured Gammaproteobacteria bacterium
TGTTCCTGAACTGTCATATCGAAATAGATCATTACGTTTCTGCAAAAAATAATGTCAAAAGTATTTTGGAACGGGAAAGGATTCATAAGATTAAATGTTCTAAACGTAATTAAATCTTTTATTTCAGGAACGACAACGCTTAATTCTTGGTTTGCAATGAAATATTTATGATAATAATATGCGCTGACTCCGTCTTCTTCATCCAAAAGGTAAATACCTTTTTGAGCTTTTTCAATAACAACCGGACTGATATCGGTTGCCAGAATTTTTACATCAATATAATTCGGCAGGCATTCTTTTAGAATCATGGCTATTGTATAAGGTTCTTCGCCGGTAGAGCATCCTGCGCTCCATATTCTGAGTTCATTATTATTAAGTATTCTGGGGTTATTTTTTATAATATTGTCAATTTTTGAGCGGATATATTCAAAATGACTGTCTTCGCGAAAAAAATGGGTTTTGTGAGTTGTTATTTCGTTAACAAACAAATCCCAGTTTTCATTTCCGCAATTTCTCATCAAAAAATCATAATAGTCGTCATAATCTTCAATATTAGCCCATCTCATTAATTTAGAAAGTTTAGATTGCACCATTTCTTTTTTGGCATTAGTGTGATGAATTCCAAAATTCTCATAAATCAGCTTTGAATATTTTTCAAATTGTTTGTTAGTAAGATTACTCAATTTTCACACCTTTTTTAGGCAGCTGAATGCCGGCAATTGCCGGCATTCAGCTGAGCTTATTACCTAAAAGTCTTGAAGATCGTCTTCAAGAGGAATTACTTCCTCGGGATTTACAACTCTTGTATCTTTACTGTATTTACGGGAACCGTTTTTCCCGGCAGGCACTCTTTTTTCGATGCTTGGCAGTGCCCTTCTATGTGTAGATTTCGTTGCTATGACGGCATAGGCTTCATTGTGAACCGCTTGAGCTCCGTTAACGAGAGCAACGAGATGATTGACGATTTCTTTCATATTGCATGCCTGAGATGAAAGCTCTTCTGATGCGGAGGCGCTTTCTTCTGCGGTTGATGCGTTTGATTGGATAACCTGTTCCATTTGTGTAATTGCTTTGTTGATCTGAGCAATACCCTGAGCCTGTTCATGGCTTGCAGCAGAAACTTCGTCAAGAAGCTCGCTGACTTTTTGAGCCTGAACATTAATTTCTTCAAGAGATTCGTTAACTTCTCTCGAAATTTCGACTCCCTTTTCGGAAAGATTGATATTGCTTTCGATAATTGCGGCTGTGTCTTTTGCTGCCTGAGCGCTTCTTTGCGCAAGATTACGGACTTCTTCGGCGACAACTGCAAATCCCATGCCGGCTTCCCCTGCTCTTGCAGCTTCAACAGCGGCATTTAAAGCGAGTATATTTGTCTGGAAAGCTATTTCATCAATTACTTTAATGATTTTAGCAATTTCGTCGCTTGATTTTTTAAGTTCCGTCATTGAAACCATCATATTTTTCATTTCTTTATTGCCCTTGTCGGCGGAATCTTTGGTGTATTTAGCAAGCGATGCAGCTTGTTTTGTGTTTTCGGTATTCTGTCTTACCATTGATGATGATTGCTGAAGGGTAGAGGATGTTTCCTGTATGGAAGAAGCCTGTTCAGCGCTTCCTTCAGCCAACTGTTGACTTGAAGAAGACAACTGTTCGGAAGCTGCGGAAACCTGCTGCGCGCTTTCATTGAGACCGTCAACTATTTTATTGATAGGTTTTGTAATTCCGACGATAATCAGCCAGGCAAGAGATGAGCCGAATATTACCGCAACAATAAGACCGATAATCATCAGACCTGATGAAGCTGCTAATGCTAATGAAGATGTTGTTGCGGCGCTGATTGTTTGTTTCATATATGAAGATGCAATTTCCTGGACAGCTTTCAAAACTTTCGTTGAAACTTCGGTACGTATTTTAACTATTTCACCGGCTTTTGTCCAAACATCCAAATATTCATTCATTCCTGCCTTATATTTTTCTGCGGATGCATTAATTTTCTCTAAATTTTGTAATCCGGATCCTGATCTAATTGACGACTTCAGTTTTGATATGATTCTGTCAATTTCATCGAAGTTGCTCATAGCCTCTTTCATGTATTTAGGGTCTCTAAGAGCCATGGTTCTATAGACTGCCATACGGTTTTGAGTTCCCAGAACAATCAGGTCATTTACTAAATTCGCTTCGGCAACCGTTAATTTTTCGCTGTTAAGAAGGTTATAGCAATTAGGAACATATTCTTTTGTAGCAGTAGCGCCCAGACTTGCAATAGTTTCGGTTTTTGTTTTGTTAATTTTTTCTGTTTCGCCTACAAGTCTTTCATATTCTGCAATATTTTCCTGAGCAAGAATTGATTTTTCTTTCAATTCTTTTAATGCGGGGTATTTTTCACCGAGTTCTTTACCTTTGGATGTGAACTCATAGATTTTTTTAAAACTGCTTTTTGCACTTTCCAGAAATTTCGGATCTTCCGTGTAGCCGTAACTTCTTACATCAAGCATTATGCTTGCATTAGTTCTTTCAATTTCATTTGCAAGAGATACAGCAGGAATAAATTCTTTTGAAAGCTTGTTGGACTGGATTTGCGCATTTTTCATGCTGAGCACGCAGAATCCCCCGAGAAATGATGCTAATAATAAAATTGCGGCGAAGCCTGAGCCGATTTTGAAAGCCAATTTCATATTCTTAAACATGTGCCAAGTTCCCTTTCATATCATTTAACAAAGTAACCATTTCATTGCAGTTGACAATTTGCTCAATATTTAAGAGCATTACAACCTTTCCTTTAATTTTCCCCATGCCTGTTAAAAACCCCTTATCAACCTTTGTTTGATATTCAGGCGGCGGTTCAATGTCGTTTTGTTGAATATTGATAACCTCAGAAACGGTATCGACAACGATACCCATTAATCTTTTTGCGTCGTTAATTTTGACTTCGACAACAATAATGCAGGTACGTTCGTTATAGTCACGTTCCTGCATGGCGAGTTTTAATCGCAAGTCCATTATAGGAATAATTTTACCTCTGAGGTTGACAACTCCCTTAATGAAGTCGGGAGTTTGCGGGACATGAGTAATTTCCATCATTCCAATTATTTCTTTGACTTTGAGAATTGGAAGTCCGTATTCCTCTTTTCCCAGCGAAAATGTAAGATGCTTTCCGTCTTGAATCTCCACTATTGCGCTCCTTCTGCTTCAAATAAATACTCTATATCCAGAATTAATGATACTTTCCCGTCTCCAAGAATTGACATTCCGGAAACGTATGCCAGATGAGAAAATTCTTCTCCTGACGGTTTTATAACAATTTCCTGTCTTCCGATAATATTTCTGACCGGCAGAGCTATAAACTTTCTATCCATTTCCAAAACGATTATAAGAGAAGGTTTTTCTTCCTCTTTATTAGTTCTGAACAGTTTTGAAATGTATATTAAAGGAATAATATCATCCCTGATTTTAATCATAGACCTTATTCCCTGAATATAAACCCAGTCTTCGTCTTTGGGCTGAAGTATCTGTTTAACGTTGACGGTTGGTATAATGTAGTTTGAGCCTTCAATATCAACGATTGTTCCGTTCATAACCGCATGATTGACGGGTATTTTCAGAGTAAATACGGAACCTTCGTTAACTTTGCTGTATATATCGACTTTCCCCCCTATTTTTAAGATTTCTGTTTTAACGACATCCATACCGACCCCTCGTCCCGAAATATTATTTACGGTTTCAGCTGTTGAAAAGCCGGGCAGCAGGATAAATTCCTGCATTTCTTTTTCGCTGTACTGTTTTTTGGGGTCAATCAATCCTTTTTCAAGGGCTTTTTGGTAAACTTTTTCAATGTTTATGCCTTTGCCGTCATCGGCAATTTCAATGTAAATATTGCCTCTTTTGTTATAAGCAGATACGGATATGTTCCCCTGAGGAGGTTTTCCGCTTTGTATCCTTTCTGATTTATCTTCAATGCCGTGAGAAACAGCATTTTTGACAAGATGAACAAGCGGGTCGAGCAGTTTTTCGGTAACAATTCTGTCTATTTCGGTTTCATCCCCGAACGTAGTAAAGTTAATATCTTTATCCAGCTCGTTTATAGTATCTCGAGCTATTCGGGTAATTTTATGGAAAGTTGATTTCAGAGATACCATTCTTAAAAACATGGCAAGATTCTGTAAATCTTTGGTTATTCTTGTCATTCTGCCGAAATTAAGCACAAAAGAATTATTTGTACCCAAAGTTACACTGGCTATTTGTTCGACTAATGATTGCGTGATTATTAATTCCCCGACCATATCTACGAGATTATCAACTTTGTTTGTAGATATTCGCATGTAATCATCCTGTTCAGGAGGCGTTGCTTTGTTTTGCTGTTTCCTGACAGCGTTTATAACTTCTTTTGCATCTGCTTTATTTTCTTTGACTACAATTTGACCGAATTTAAGGTCAGGGTAATCGGTTTTTTGTTTTTCGAGAATTTCTTCAACTTCAGGAGCTTTGATAACTTTTTCTTCGACTAAAATTTCGCCGATTTTCTTTTCCTCTTGAATTTCATCATCATGATTCAATAAGTCCTTTTCAATTGATTTCAAGTACGTTTCAATTTCTGTAAGGAAATCATCGTCAGCAGCAAGGGTAACATCATTACAAATTTTCTTAATATAGTCTGCAGAATTAAGCATCAAATCAATTATTTTTTTAGTTACTTTAGTGTGTCCTTTTCTGCAGCCGTCCATTATTGTTTCTGTCTGGTGGGCAATTCGTCCTATGATATCCAGTTCAACAAATCCCGACATGCCTTTAATGGTGTGAAATGCTCTGAATAAACTATGAATTAAATCCTCATTTTCGGGATCTTTTTCAAGTATCAAAACATTCATCTCAATGAATTCAAGATGTTCTTTGGTTTCAACCTGAAAATCTTCAAGATATTCATTTTCTTCAAAGTTTTTGTTTTTAATTTTTTCTTCCTGAAGGTTTTTAATAAGCAGACAAATATTTTCCAAAAATTCTTTATTTTGAGTTAATTTCAAATCTTTGCATATGTTATCAACATAGTTAATGGCTTTAAGGAGTAAATCAATAATTGTATTATTTGTTTTTACGGTTCCTTTCCTGCAGTCATCCATCACAGACTCTGCCTGATGCAAAATTCTTTGAATTATAGTTAATCCTGCAAAACCGGCAAGTCCTTTGATAGTGTGGAGGTCACGGAATATGGTATGCATTAATTCCGAATCCTGATTATTTTTTTCGAGCAGTAAAAGATTACAATCCACATTATCAATGTATCTGCCTGCTTCAATAACAAAGTGATCAAAAAATTCTTTATTGATTATTTCTTCTTGCAGCGGCTCGCCTTCTTTTTCTTTCTTTTTGCTTTTTTTAGCGGTTTGATTTGCAAAGTCGGCTGATTTAGCTTCCATGTTTTGAATATGCAGGAAAATACCTTCAAGAAAAGCCTCATCCCTTGCAATTTCAGGCTCATCGCAAATTTTGCTTATGTAATCGCCTGATATAAGTATGAAATCGATAATATTTTTATCAACTTCAATAGCTCCTTTTCTGCAGCCGTCCATCATTGTTTCTGTTTGATGAGCTATTTTCTGTATGATATCCTGTCCTACAAAACCGGAAGACCCTTTAATATTATGGAATGACCGGAACATATCGTTAATTATTTCTTTGTTCCCGTAGTCTTTTTCCAATATGAGAGCATTTGCCTCAATTAGCTCAAGGTCTTCCCTTGCCCGGGCTATAAATTCCGGCAAATACTCCTGATAGTTCAGAGTTTGGCTTTTTACGTACTCTTCTTCTTCTAAAATCCTTTTAAGAAGCTCATTAACATCAATTTCGCCTATATCAATCTCATTATCCAAGGAAATTCTCCTTATCCTATTCTATGCAGTACGAAATGTTAAAAGTTTCATCCCCCAGCTTGAAACAAATTTTATTTGACGGAACTCTGCTTATTAATAGGAAGACGTTTTCTCCTATGGCTAAAGTCGGAGGAGAAATATCTATCAAGGTTTCAGAGTTTAATTTTCCTAGTGCGGTTCCGCCCAGCATATTTGTAAATTCTCCTAAAGCACTTTTGGCAATCATATCAAGTTCAGTAACTTCCATTCCTCCCATCATTGCAGATACTATTTTAAAAGCTGTTTTTTTATTCATCTGCAGTACAACACTGCCTTTCAAACCTGAGGTCAAACCAAGAAGAACATTAATCGGTTCAGTTGATTTAAGGGCATTTTCAGAGGTTTCGCATAAAAACTCGGACTCTAAGCCAAACATCGGCAGGAGTTCATTAACCGCATCAACAAAAACATCTTTTAAACTTGCGATAACGCTACTCAAGTTTAGTTATCTCCTTCAAAACCTATATCGAGCATAAAACATCCTTGTTTGCCGGCGTAGCAAACAGTTTCTGAATTTACTGTGGGAGTTATAACTTCAAGATTAATCCCGGAAAAAATAGCGGGGGGGCATAGCCAGGCATCCCGCTGTTTAAAATAGTTATTAATGTTTGTAACTGCTCTGCCGCAGAACATATTTGCAAATTCAGCCATATAAAAATATTTATCTTCGGCAGTATCGAGAGGATCTCCGCAGTTCATGGAGACCGCAAATTTTTCTGCAGTATCCGTGCCGCATTGAAGCATTATTCTTCCTTTGCTTTTGCCGGTAATTCCTATAATGACTGCTATTTTTTCATTATTGTCGATATCGCACGATTCACAGACATCATATTGGGCATCGGTAAGTTCAGATGCAATTTCCATAAATGCATTTTTTGAATAATTCAGAAAAATATCGCATCTTTCGTTGCTCATTTTAAGCAGCTCCGTCTAATAAAGCATTAATGCAATCCAAGAGAATTTCCGATTTAAAGGGTTTTGAAAGAAAATACTTGATGCCTATTTCCCTGGCTTCGTTAACCAGAACTTCATCTCCCAGTGCGCTTAACATTAAAACTTTTGTATCAGGGTAATCTCTAACCAGAATTTTAGCTGTTTCTATTCCGTCCATTATCGGCATGGTAATATCAAGGGTAACAATGTCAGGATGGTATTTTTCGACCATTTCAATTCCGACTTTACCGTTAGGAGCAGTATCTACAATTTGAAAACCTTTCGGCTCAAGCGCTTTTGCCACGGCTTTAAAGATAAAAGGTGAATCATCTATAACCAAAACTTTATATTTTTGACACATCAATAATCGCCTTGCTTACTAAAATATTACTTATTCAACAAATTATTTATTATATTAACTGGATATATTTTGCTCTTGATTTTTTAATATTAGGATATTGAGCCTATTTTGTCAATATAGTCTGCGTTTTCCTTTTTTTGAAAGTGCCGAAAACGTTCTCGCGGTATGGCTCAAGTATATTTATAAGGTATAAAAATTATAGGTCGATATAAAACCTAAATTAAACTTTCTATTGAAATAATATTTATCTATTATATAAAATATTATTATTTGATTATTTTATCTGATATTTGCAAAGTAAATGAAAACCTTATCCTTATACAAGATTGTTGAAAAACTGAAAAAACGAGTTTTTTAGCTATTTGTCATCATTCACGTAATTCAAACGAAAAACCGCCCTCAAATTAATGATGGCGGTTTATGGCAGAGACCGGCATACGAGTTTAGAACTTTATCTTTGTGGAGCAGAATTCTGTTCTCTAATGTTTTTAAAGGCAGAATGAGCGTAAATTCTTATGTTTATAAAATATCCCAGATTTGTTTAAGTACTACGTCAGCAGCTTTTCCTATCTCTATGCCATGATCATATGAACTATGAAATTTTAACTTTCCTATAAATATTTCATTTCTATGTTTACTTTTCATAAGTTTATTCATAATGCTTCTATAAAACTCTAATGCTTCAGCTTTTGTTATTGTCGGATCCTTGGTGGCTTGCTCTATTAATTCAACTATATTCTCAGGAAATTTTTTTAGGTTTAATGATTTAACTTCCCTCATAAATATATTTGGTGCTTTTTCTGCTGCAACTTCCAAGAAATCAGATAAGCACCGACTATTTGTTGCGAAATAAAAAGAAAGAGGATATCCCATCCCACTAGGTTCATTCAAAATTTCTGCAAGATATGGTTTGTCTTTTATTGTCCTAAGCAAAAGTTCTCCATATTTTTCTGCAAGAAGATGAGCAATAGAAAATTCGCCTGGTTTATCAATTAAGATTTCTTTTAAATGTGGATAATTTTCTAAAATTTTTAATTTCTCTGTTATATCACCATACACTCCATGTATATGTTTTGTTTCTATTTCTCCGGATAATATTCCCCTTAATTCCCGTGCTTGTTTTGCTATCTCTTTTTTAATCGGAAATGTCTTAGTAGCAGACATCCCAAAAGACACTGTATCGTGTCCTATAGGATTTGAAGTTAAGCTTTGCTGATTTTGGTTTTGACAGGATGATGATGCAAGGTTAAAACTTCTGGCTTGTGTTCCGATTGAATTGATTTTCATAGTTGTTCTCCTTTTTCTTTTTTCTTTGTTTTAATTTTTTAAACTTCTTACTTTATCGATATTTTTAAAAGCAGAAATATGCGCTTTAAAATTTAAGGAATTTTGCTTTAATTAATGTTGATAATTGAAATAAAAGGTAAAAATATAAAATGACTTTCAATTTAAAAGAGAGACTCAATAAACCTACAGGTCAAAGTTATTAATAATAAATTTGCCTATTGCGGTACTTTTGATTATTTCGTATACCTCTGATTCTGTTGAGGTTCCTTTAAAACTTAAAGTTTGATTTCGTATAAAGATATCCTTGTGTAACGGGATCAAATTGGGTGATACTTGAAAAATATTTTTTCCATAATTAGTATTTGCCAATTGATTAGGAATTGATGATCTTTTGGATATTCCAAGTCCGTTAGATCTTGCAGTCACTTTACTGTCACTTTTTGGGCATACCAAATCACAAGCTAAAAGCCTCATTTTTTTCTTCCTTTTTTATTTTTAAACTTCTTACTTTATCGTTAAGTTAAAAAAGCAAAAATAAGTGCTTTTAAATTTAAGGAATTTCGCTTATAATTAATTAATTATTAATTCATAATTAATATTGTTAATTAAAATAAAAGGTAAAAATATAATATGACTTTCAATTTAAAAGAGAGACTAAATATCGACGATTTATCACTAAAAATACTTTCGCTGCTCCAAAAAAATTCCAGATTATCGAATTCTGAAATAGGGCGCAAAATCGGTTTGTCTCCTCCTGCCGTAAATGAGAGAATAAAGAAAATGGAAAAGGCCGGAATTATAAAAGGATATACGGTTGAGATAGATCATAAAAAAATGGGGTTTGAAATAGAGGCATATATTAATGTTAGTTTACCCGGTTTCTTCGGGCCAAAATTAAAAGAAGCGGCAAAGTCTTTCCAAAATATACCGGAAGTTATTGAATTTAATAATGTTACCGGTGGTGATGATATTGTTATGAGAGTTTTAGCAAGCTCAATTGATCATTTGCGAGTGGTAATAAGTAAAGTTGCACCGCTCGGACAAATGTACACCAGAATAATTGTAACTGAATTCAAAAAACAGCAATCTATTAATTTGGAATATATAGACAATCTTTCTCCTGATGAAAAATATTTTGAAATCGATTGATTACCGGCTTTAAAATAAGCACAAACTAAAAACCGCCCTCAAATTAATGATGGCGGTTTATGGTGGAGACGGAGAGATTCGAACTCTCGTCCAAAACGGATACAAACGAACGTCTACGAGCGTAGGTTGACTTTAAATTCATTTCAGCCGAGCCGCCAACCGAGGCTCTTAACTGAAACTGAGCATTTTAGACTCTGCCGAGCTTGAGAGCTGTCTTAATTCAGCCTACTCTCATTGACTGAAAGCATCCGGTATCATTTACCGAATAACCCGACCGGCTGGGGCTATCCGGTGCCTCATCAGATAACTAAGCTGCTAAAGCTTGAGCTGGTCTGAAGTTGAGGTGGCTAACTACATTGTTGCCATTTATGTTTAGTTTTGCTCGTTGATAACGGAGAACAGCGCTCCGACTCGCAGCCCGGGTATATCATGCGCCCTGTCAAATCCAAAACGTCCCCATGATATATAAAGGCTTTTTAAGGTTTGTAAAAAATCAAAATGCCGATGGTCGGATTTGAACCGACACGGGTTTGATCCCGGTTGATTTTGAGTCAACTGCGTCTGCCATTTCGCCACATCGGCTTTTCTTTAGATACATATTGTATCAGAAGAAATTTTAAAATACCAGCACAGTTGACTCTTTAAATCAGTATTTTAATTTTACGTTAACTAAGACGCTTGAAGTATTATTTTTGTTCCCGTACTTACCTAAATAAGAAATTTGGTATAATTTAACATCAAAGGTAAAAAAAATTTTTCCGAAAAAATGTTCAAATTTCTCAAGGAACTGCTGGTAAATGTCGCTAAGGTAAATCAGACTTTAACGCAGTATAAAGTTGTGACAAAGTCCTCGAATATCCATTCGAGAGCATTTTTAAACTGGGGAGTTTTTCTTGCGAACTCGGGGCAAATTGAGGAAGCGATAAAAAAATTCGAATCCTCAGCATATATGCCTCCAAAAAATCCCGAAAGCTTTACTAATTGGGGAATAGCTCTTGCAAAAACCGGCAGATTTCAGGAAGCCATTTTAAAATTTCGAGATGCCGTGAAAATCGATCCCAAGTATGTTAAAGCCTATTCTTTATGGGGAGCGGCTTTGGTCGAGCTGGGCAAATTTGAAGAAGCCGAAAACCGCTATGAAGTAGCTTTAACTTTAAACCCCAAGGACATTGACACATATATAAACTGGGGAATCGCTCTGGGCAAGCAGGGCAAGAATTTAATTGCCGAGACAAAGTTTCGAAAAGCTCTTTCTATAAATCCAAAGTCAACATACGCCAATTTTATGCTGGCGATGGTGCTTGCGGAGACGGGCAGACCGGATGAAGCGATTGAGAGGTTCAAAGAAGTTTCCAGAGTTCAGCCTCAAAACACAGATGTCTGGCATTACTGGTCAATGACGTTATTTCGTCTTAACAAAATTGACGAAGCGATTGAAAAAGCCAAAGTTGCTCTTAATTTAAACCCTATGAAATCTGATGTTTATATTAACATGGGTGATCTGCTCACTCACAAAGAAAGTTATGATGAAGCGATAGAATGTTTCAAGCTGGCGGAGCAAATCGAGCCTAATTTTTATCAAATCTATCTTTCTTGGGGGATTACGCTGTATAAAAAGGGTGATATTGACGGAGCTGTTGAAAAATTAAACAAATCCCTTTCGATTTCAAAAGAGAGACCGGAAGCCTATTTTTATTTAGCGAACTGCAGCAAGGAAAAATGCGAATATGACGAAGCAGTTGCAGCTTTAGAATGTGCTCTTGAAATTGCACCCGAAAGAGATGATTTTTACACAGAAGCAGGCAAAATCCATAATTTGAAAGGCGACAAGGAAAGTGCCCTTAAGTGTTTCGAAAAGGCAATTCTGTTATCGCCTGCCAACTCCGAGGCGCATATGCTGGCGGCTTCCATCCATAACTTGACCGGTAATTCAGTCGAAGCGCTGAAGCACTACAACAAATGCATCGAAATCAATCCTTCGAACGTTCAGCCTTATGTGGATGCATCAATTCTGTTGAGTCAAGGGGGTGATGATGTTGAAGCGCTGAGAAAAATCCGTGTTGCGCTAAGGATGGAGCCCGAATCTGCGAAGGTCAATTACACTTACGGTTTGGTACTTTCAAAAAACCCTGAAAATAATAAATCAGCTCTGGAAAAGTTTGAAAAAGCCCTAAAAAATGATGCCGAAAACATTTTTATTCTGATTGCGATGGCTGAAACGCTTGCTAAAATGAAAAAATATGACGAAGCAATCAAAATGATTCAGCAGGCGATTGAAAAAAGTCCTGATTTTGCTCCCGCAAAGTTTTTGCTCGGTGCTTTTTATGTTGAGTACGGCGATTCAGAAGGAGATGCGGAATGTTACGGCAAGGCTGTGAATTGTCTTAATGAAGCGTTGGAAATAGATGCCGACAATATTTACTGCATAATTAATATTGCTTATATTAAAGCAAAACAGGGAGATGAGCAGGGATTTGAAAACGACTTTAAAAAAATGGTTGAATCCTATCCTGATTATCGTAATATGATATATGAAAACCTAAAGAATTTCGTTGAGAAACTTAATTATCCTAAGAGTGCAGACGAAATAATTAATTAGAAAGAGAATACAAGAAGGCAAGTCGAGAAAAGGCTGAAATATGAGTATAGTTGTACAAAAGTTTGGCGGAACATCTGTTGGAGATACTAATAAAATAAAGCGAGTAGCTGATTTAGTTATCAGAGAGCATAAAAAAGGGCATCAGGTTGTAACGGTCGTTTCTGCAATGGGGCATACAACCGATTATCTCGTAAAGCTGGCAAACGAAATCACCCAAAATCCGTGCGAAAGAGAAATGGACATGCTCCTTTCAACCGGTGAACAGGTTTCCATTGCGTTGCTTGCTATGGCAATTCAACAAAAAGGCGGGCCGGCTGTCAGTCTTGTGGCAGACCAGATTGGTATAATTACCGAAAAAGTCCATTCAAAGGCAAGAATTTTGGAAATAAAAACCGAAAGGCTCAGAAAATATCTTGATGCAGGTAAAATCGTCATTGTTGCAGGATTTCAGGGAGTAACAAAAGACAACGAAATCACAACATTGGGACGCGGAGGTTCCGATACAACCGCTGTTGCTCTTGCCGCAGCGTTAAATGCAGAAAGATGCGATATTTACACAGATGTTGATGCTGTTTACTCGGCAGATCCGAGAATTGTTCCGAAGGCAAGCAGGGTGGACATTATTTCGTATGATGAAATGCTTGAGCTTGCCAGAGTGGGCGCAAACGTTCTTCATCCGAGGTCTGTCGAAACAGGCAAAATGTTTAACGTGCCGATGCGTGTCAGAAGCACTTTTAAACCGGAAGATTTAGGAACTTTAATTACGGGAGAAAAATATATGGAAATATATAGACCGGTCAGCGGAATTGCAGCCGACCTTTCGCAGGTAAGAATTGCTGTTCTTAAAGTGCCGGATGCCCCGGGTACTGCCGCGAAAATATTCCAGTCATTGGCTAAAGAAAACATCAGCGTTGATATGATTGTTCAGTCTTATATTAAAGAAGTAAAGCTCAACAACATCGTATTTACGCTTGCCGAGGCTGATTTGGCTGCTGCTGTACCGATTTTGGAAAGAGTAAAGAATGAAATCGGCGCGGAAGAAATAATGGTTGATAAAGATATAGCTAAAATAAGCATTGTAGGCGCAGGAATGATTGATAAGCCGGGTATTGCGGCTAATATGTTTGCTGCTTTAGCGGAATCTTCGATAAATATTAAAATGATTTCCACCAGTGAAATCAAAATAAGCTGTGTTGTTGACAAAAATCAGGCAGAAAAGGCTCTTAAGGCAATTCATACCAAGTTTGAACTTGATTCTGATTTGACCGAAGCCGTGGAATTAGTTCCTTAATTGCCGTTAGCCGACACAGAACCGTCATGCCGTGCCCCTTCCCGTCATCCTGAGTGAAGCGAAGGATCTCAAGGTCGTATTCTC
>CAZXPD010000058.1:0-13348 GCA_964643065.1 uncultured Gammaproteobacteria bacterium
AAACCGGATGTCGTGGGTTCAAATCCTACAGGGCGCGTTCTTTAATAAATAACAAACAGCAAAAAACAAATTGAGAAAATGACAGCAACTAAGAAAAAAGAAATTACATCACAAGCCCAAAGCCTTAAAGAAGGTCTTACTAGCTACTTGAAAGGCGTTAAATCCGAGTGGGGAAAGATAACCTGGCCCGAAAGAAAGCAGGTTATCTACGAAACCTTTGTTGTATTGGGAGTAGTTATCTTTTTTACCGTTTTTGTTTATATTCTTGATATTATTTTTAAAGGTTTATTTCAGTTAATTCCGAGCAGGTAAAAAATGCAAGAAAACAACAGAATAGAAACAAATACAGAAAAAAGCGCCGAAATTAAGATTCAGCCCAAAAAAGAAAAAAGGTGGTACATAGTCCATACTTATTCGGGGCATGAAAACAAGGTTAAAGCTAACCTTGAAAAGCGCATCGAGTTTATGAACATGGGGCACAAAATCTTCAGGATTGAAGTTCCTCAAAAATCCATAACCAAAGTCACAGGCGGCAAACGTCAGGAAAAACAGGAAAAAATCTTCCCGGGTTATGTTCTTGTCGAAATGATTATGGATGAAGACAGCTGGTACGTTGTTCGCCACACCAGCGGCGTTACAAAATTCGTCGGAGCGGAAAAAAAACCCATACCTGCAAAGGATTCCGAAATCAAGAAAATTATCGACAAAGCTCAGGTTCAAACTCAAAAAGTTGTATTTGATATCAGAGTCGGAGATAAAGTCCGCATCATCAGCGGTCCGTTTGCCGATTTCGTGGGTGATATTACGGAAGTCTATCCCGACAAGGAAAAACTCCGTGCATCAGTTTCGATATTCGGCAGAGACACGCCTGTTGAACTTGAATACAATCAGATACAAAAAGTTTAAACCTATAAAAAGGATTTAAGTTAGGAAAGGTACATAAAGTGGCAAAGAAAGTAGCAGCAAAAATAAAACTTCAGATTTCGGCAGGTAAGGCAAATCCTTCTCCGCCGATAGGTCCGGCTCTCGGTCAGCACGGCGTTAACATTATGGAATTTTGCAAACAGTACAACGCCAAAACACAAGACCAGGCAGGAACTATTATACCGGTAGAAATTACCGTGTATGAAGACAGATCATTTACATTCGTGCTTAAAACTCCTCCTGCATCAGTTTTAATCAAAAAAGCCGCAGGAATTGAAAAAGGCTCGGCTGTTCCCAATAAAGACAAAGTCGGCAAAATCACAAAAGCTCAGGTCACCGAAATTGCAAAAGCAAAAATGACTGACCTGAACGCAACCACGGTAGAAGCCGCAGAACTTATGGTTATGGGCAGCGCAAGAAGCATGGGCGTAACAATAGCTGATTAATAAAAGTTTTTTACGATAACCGCGGCAGGGCATAAACCCGTTATGACCGCAAAGGAGTAATTATGGCAATTACAAAAAGACAGAAAAAAGTGCTGGAAATGCTTGAAGCGCTTGACCAGCCGACAACAGGTATGGAAGCTATCAAACAGCTTAAGCTCATCAGCAAAGAAGTATCGAAGTTTGACGAAACTCTTGAATGCCACATGAGATTAGGCATTAACGTCAAACACGCAGACCAGCAAATCAGAAGCACCACCGTTCTTCCGTCCGGTACGGGCAAAACAATCAGAGTAGCCGTTGTTGCCAAGGGCGAAAAAATGAAAGAAGCCGAAGATGCCGGAGCAGATTTCGTCGGTGCAGAAGACCTTGTGGATAAAATTCAGGGCGGTTGGTTGGAGTTTGATACTCTCGTAGCCACTCCCGACGCAATGGGGCTTCTCGGCAAACTCGGTAAGGTATTGGGACCAAAAGGCTTGATGCCCAACCCGAAAACAGGAACAGTTACTTTTGATATTAAAAAAGCCATCAACGACATCAAAGCAGGTAAAGTTGAATTCAGAGCCGACAAACAGGGTATGATTCACGTGCCTCTCGGCAAGATGAACTTCACCGAAGATGCTTTGATGAAGAACTTCGCGGCTCTTACTGACGCTATCATCAGAATCAAGCCCGCTACGGCTAAAGGCACTTACATGAAATCGGTTCATCTTACGACCACTATGGGACCGAGTATTAAAATCGACACAAAACAACTGCCTTTGGAGGTTAAAGAATACTTAGGGCAGTAGTTTAACATAAATCAGTTAAAAAGGCGGGCTTAAACCCCCGTCTTTTTTATATTGTACAAATTTACATCCTCGAAGTTGTTTGTATGAGCCGGTTCTTTCCGGTTTTATGAGACAGTTTTTTAAAGTTGTCTCATTTATTGATAAAAAATGCTCTTTTCTTGTGGCTGTTAGCGCGTGGGTACAGGGCTTTACGGCAGTCGGCGTCCACTGAAAAAGCTGAAGATGCTTGTGGATATTTGGTTTTAGGCCATTTTGGTTGACAAAATGAGACAAATTTGAGCTGTTTTTGTGTTTTTTGCCGAAAAATTCCGAGTCGCTGTCAGGCTTTGCACAAGTGCATTTTGATGATTTTTGGTGTACAAAAGTAGACAAAAGTGTACATATTTTGATGTTTTTTTTGAGAGGGTCGGTTTTCATTATTATATTCAAATCGCCTTTATTGAGGCTGTTGTTGGGGGTTTGAGGTTTTAAATTTTGTTTTTGCATTTGAGTTTTGCCTTTATTATTTGCTTATTTTGTATGTTGCAAACGAGATTCTTCGGCTTTGCCTCAGAATGACGACGGTTTTTATGCCCGCCCGCCGCCCCTTAGAGGTAGAAAGGGCTCCGCCCTTTCAATCCCGTTTTGATTTGATATTTTTGTAATATTCCGGGGGAGGGGTAAATATAATCGGTTTATATTACTATTATAGCAGGGTTTTGTGCGTCCGAAGGTCTCATGTTTTGAGCCATGTGGCTCATGTTTTTTTGTTAATGTAGGGGCGAACCTATGTGTTCGCCCATTTCATAAGGGCAGACACACAGGTCTGCCCCTACCTTTCAGGTTATCACGAGAAGGGCAACAGCCCGACGTGGTGATCCAAAATAGTAGTTTGGATTGCCGCGCGGAGTTTATACTGAGCGAAGCGAATGTGCTCGCAATGACCGTTTAAAAGTATTTAATGTGCATAGAGCCTTTTAAAAGGTACTTATTCTTTTATCAAAGGCGTTTCACCCTTTACCCGACCCAGTTTCTTTTGCCGTCAAAAGAAACTGGGGAAAGAAAACCTAGCCTCGGATGTTCCGTCTCCTATTTTTCTGCTTTGCTTACGTCTTAATTCTTTCTCAATCCGATGTTTTCAAACTCGGGCTTTGCCCTCAGACATGAAAACAAGACAGGATACGCAAAGCGAAAAATTACGGAACTGCACAACTCGGCACGGGGAGTTGGATTTATGTTTTATATAAAAGTAGAAGATATTTAAAAGGCTCTTAATTTTAGTATTAAGAGCCTTTATTAAAACTATTCTCATTTATCTTCTTTTCTTACACCCTTAAATGGTGTTCCATCTTGCTTGTTATCCATAAACTTTCCTGTATCAGCATCATGTTTTGTCCAAAGTCCAGTTTTAGGATTAAATGTTTGAAATCTACCTGTTACTTGACCGTTTCTGTGTCCATCACCTGATTTTCCATTTTTAGCCATGGTCTTTTCCCTTTCTGTTATCTATCACCACATAAATTTGGATAATTATTTCGGATATCTTGCTCTAATGAAATTCTACCTTGTTGATGTAGCTTTGATGTATACAAAACAGCACATTCTAAAGTACCTTGTTTTTTGCCATTCCAACAAGTTTTTCTATCATGGTTTTCAATTCGCGTTTTCACTTGTGCAGATTCTCCTACATCAATTAATGATAATTTGTTATTTAAATTGTCGATAATAGCATATATTCCTGACTTATCTAGCAATTGATTAGTTGTAGTGTATCCACCCTCAAATGTGTACTTTTTACTGGATTTTCCTGTAATTGTTATAGTCATTTTAAGAACCTTTCGTAAAATCTGCCGTCTGTTTACTTTATGTCAACTTTTTATTACCATTCTCTAATTTTCCCAGAAATCACCTCCAATCTTTCATTACTAACTATCCCCATTTACAATTTAAAGTTATATGGTAACATTAAAAGTGCGACACCATAATCAGAGTGTAACAATTTTTGTGCGACATGTCAAGGGTTTAATTTATGTCAGAAAAACAAAATGCTTTAGGGCTTAGAATAAGGTTCTTAAGAGAACAAAGAGGGTTATCCCAGGTAGAATTATCTAAGAGAACAAAAATAGCAAGAACAGTAATAACAATGATTGAATCAGGACAAAGATATCCTTCAGAAGAAACTCTTAAAAAAATCATAGATGAATTGGGTGTTAATATTGAAAATGTTGATACCCCTGAGGTTAGAGCACAAGCTGCTGAACAATTTAAAAAAGCGTCTGAGTCTTTTGCCGAAAAAGCCAGTACACATGAAATTATTAAAGCTTATAGAAAGATTTCACGAGATGGCAACTAATCCTTCTTTCTTACCCAATATTAATCCAGAAAATTATGCCATTAGGCTTTTAACAGATACAATTGGGGTGGATGAAATTCCAATAAATGTATTTGAAATTCCTGAGTGGCTTAAAGAAACTGGCTTAAAATTGTTCTTTAACTATCATAAGTTTAAAAATAACGATGAGGCTGGACTTACAGAAATATCCAAGACTGAGAAAATAATTTATTTAAATGCAAATATTTATGGTGATTCTTTTGAAGAAGTATTAAAAGATAATTTCAAAAGAAAACATTGCAGATTTACTCTAGCCCACGAGTTAGGACATTGTTATATACCATCACACATTGATGTTGATAACCAAAATAGATTAACTGATCCTAATAATATGTTTGCGAGAAAATATTCATTTAAAAAAGAATATGAAGCAAACATATTTGCAGCAGAACTTTTGATTCCAACTCACACAGTAAAAAGGATATATTCTAAAGGTAATAATTGTAGAGAAATTGCTGAAACTATTGCAAAAGAATACGATACTTCATTTATGGCAGCTATCTTAAAAGTTGCTAATCTTTGTAATGATTCGATTTGCGTTTGTTTGCAGATTGATCCGAAAACTAAGAAAATTCTGAATTTAAGGTGGTCTAAAGAATTTTCAAATTATGGAAAAGGTTTATTTATTGATAGACAAAGCTGTATTCGTGAAGATTCTATCGCTAATAGCATAGCAAATGGTGACTTAAGTCTTAATGGAAAATCCCGAACTGATTATAACCCAACCTGTTGGTTTCCGAATTTTAGAGGAAATTTAGATGCTAAAATATTTGAATGGTCTTGCTTGATGGGGAATAACATAATTACATTTCTTGAAATTGAAGATTCTAGTCTTTATTCGCTACATCTTTAATTATTTTGATTTAAACCTTTTAACCGAATCCTAAGATACTTACAACTCACCGATAACCAAATCCCGTACCGAGTAGCGAGCGGGCGTGATGTTTCGCCCTGCGCCAAACGACATTAGCTCTTGTTTGAGGGCTGTTTACAGCCCGAGTTAGCGAAACGAATTCCAAATTTACAAATCGTGAGCAGGGTTGAAATGTAGGATGTGAAGCAGTCGAGGCAAGTTTTTTTCTTCCCCCCGCTTCTTTATTTGTGAAAAAAAGAAGCGGGGTCGCAGGAAAGTGAAACGCTGCGAAAAAGAAACTAACAGTACCTTTTGAAAAACGATGGAATTATACAGAGATTTTTGGATTGTTAGGCTCACGAGATTGCTTCACTCTGCTCGCAAGGTTTTTTAAAGGAGGAGATCCTGAAACAATACTGAAACAAGTTCAGCACATGGTTCAGGATGACGGGAAAGGGCTTTATGCGGTTATTGAGCATTGGTCAGATGCCGAACATCAACGCTAGTCAATATTAGCAAGGTAACATGCTTCGGCATGACATGATTTGTTTGGGATGTGGGTAACAACGACCTTGAGATACCGTATCGGTGTACGGCATGACGGTATAAGGATTTATTTACGATAATGATTTAATCAACTCATCAACTGCGGAAGACTGCTTCTCAATCTCGGCAATACGCTCTTTAGTCTGTAAGACAACCTCTTCGGGAGCGTTTTGAACAAACTTTTGATTGTTAATCCTTCCTAAAAGCCCCTGCTTTTCTTTGTTCAAGACTTCAAGCTTCTTCTTCTGACGCTCTGTTTCCTTATCAAGGTCGATTAAACCCGCAAGCGGAACGATGATTTTGGATGTTCCGACAACCGCGCTGGCGCAGCCCTTAACATCCTTTACGGCATTTCCTGTAAAGGTCAATTCTTCCGTTTTTGCCAACGAGGCAATCATGGTTTTACCTTCGTCAAGCACGGCTTTTTCGGTTTTGTCTTCGCAGTAAACAGAGGCTTTAAACCTTGTTGACGGCGGAATATTAAAGACCTGCCTGATGTTGCGCAAGCTCTTAACTGCCTGAATAATCAAATCCATTTTGGTTTCTGATGCCGAATCGTTATAAGCCTCTGTATAGACGGGATAATCGGCAATTATTATTGATTCTGAACGTTTAAACGGCATTAACTGCCAGATACTTTCTGTAATATGCGGCATTATCGGATGCAGAAGCTTCAACGTCTCTTCCAGTACATACTTGAGAACCCTCTGAGTGTTCTGCTTAAGTTCTTTATCGTTCAGCTGAACTTTGGCAATTTCGACATACCAGTCGCAGTAATCATTCCAGAAGAAGTCATATAATGACTGCGCAATCTCGCCGATTCTGAAAACATTATAATAATCGTTTATTTCCTTAACGGTTGAATTCAGCTTATGCAAAATCCATTTGTCGGGAAGCGTGAGCTTTTCTTTATCAAACGGCTTGTTTTCAACTCCTTCAAGATTAAGCATCACGAAACGCGAGGCATTCCAGATTTTGTTGGCAAAGTTTCTGCCGAATTCAAACCTTTCATCGCTTATTTTGATATCCTGTCCGCCGTATGTTACAAGGCTTGTGAGGGTATAGCGCAGAGCATCGGCTCCGTATTTGTCAATTATTTCAACGGGGTCGATGGTGTTACCTTTTGATTTGCTCATCTTCTGACCGTGTTCGTCACGGATAAGCCCGTGGATATAGACGTATTTGAACGGGGATTTGTCCGTGAACTCGTATCCCATTGTTACCATTCTTGCAACCCAGAAGAAAATTATGTCAAAACCAGTCACAAGCGTGTTTGTAGGATAAAACTTGGCAAAGTCCTTTGCTTTTTCATCGGGCCAGCCCATTGTTGAGAAGGGCCATAAGCCTGATGAAAACCATGTGTCGAGAACGTCGGTTTCCTGCGTGAATGTTTTTCCGGGGCATTTTGAACATTTTTTGGGTGTATCAACCGATACCGTCAAAGCTCCGCAGTCATTGCAGTAATAAGCGGGTATCTGATGTCCCCACCAAAGTTGTCTGCTTATGCACCAGTCACGGATGTTTTCCATCCAGTCGAGATAAATTTTAGTCCACCTTTCGGGAATAAAATTAAGCTCGCCGTTTTTTACGGCTTTAATCGGTCTTTCAGCAAGCGGTTTCATTTTTACGAACCATTGTTCGGAAAGATAAGGTTCGACTGTTTCACCGCATCTCTGGCAGTGTCCGACATTGTGCTCATGCGGAGTAATTCTGACAAGCTGTCCCTGTCTTTCAAGAATTTCAATTGTTTTTTCCCTTGCTTCGAATCTGTTCATTTTGCGAAGTTCATGCGGCACCATGTCATAATCAGACATATTGCCTTCTGTATCCATAATCCAAATCGGCTTGAGCCCGTGTCTTTTTGCGATTTCGTAATCGTTAGGGTCGTGGGCGGGAGTGATTTTTAATGCCCCCGTACCGAAATCTGTTTCGACAGATTCGTCTGCAATAACGGGAATTTCTCTTCCGCACATCGGGATTGCAACGGTTTTGCCGATATAGTCCTTGTATCTCGGGTCATTGGGATTTACCGCAAGGGCAACATCGCCGAACATTGTTTCCGGTCTCGTTGTTGCAACTACAACAGCGCCCCATTCGTTTTTAAAGGGGTAGCTGATTTCCCATAAATTGCCTTTTTCCGTAACATATTCGGTTTCGATATCACTGATTGCGGAACGGCATCTCGGACACCAGTTGACGATATATGAACCTTTATAAATCAGTCCTTTTTCGTAAAGCTTAACGAAAACTTCTCTTACTGCTCTTGAACAGCCTTCATCAAGGGTGAATCTTTCTCTTGAAAGGTCAAAAGAAGCCCCGAGTCTTTTAAACTGATGAAGAATTTTGCTTTTATGTTCATTTGCCCATTTCCAGACGATTTCCAGAAACTTTTCCCTTCCGAGGTCGTATCTTGAAAGTCCCTGTTTGCGAAGCTCTTTTTCTACGACATTTTGGGTTGCAATTCCGGCGTGGTCGGTTCCCGGAAGCCACAATGCTTCGTATCCCGCCATACGGTGATATCTGATTAAGATATCCTGAAGCGTTCCGTCAAGGGCGTGTCCCATATGAAGCACCCCTGTTACGTTCGGGGGAGGAATTACTATGCTGTACGGCGGTTTTTTGCTTTCTGCATCTGCTTTAAAATATTCGTTTTCTTCCCAGAAGGAATAAATTTTGCTTTCTGTTTCGTTAGGATTGTATGCTGTCGGTAAATCCTTCATATTCAAAACTCCAAGATTCAAGAATTATGTTAATAACTAAATCAACTCTAAGATAACATAAACGAGAACCATTGGGATTAAATGTATGTTTATTTAAAATATCCAAAAACAAACTATACTTGTAATCAGAACAATTAAGGGCAAAAAGAAGTCACAAATGTAGTATAAAACCTCATATTTTTTGTTATGTTGCTGATGTTCGGTCATATACTTAAAGGGAACATTTTTTTCCATATCCCGAATCAATTTAGCTTTGAATTTGGCTTTATTCTGAAGACAAATGACTTGAATTAACCAGAATATCGCCAAAATTATAGAAAAAACAGCAAGTTTATCAACCATTTTAGCAAAATCCATCGTTGTAAACTTTGCTGAAAGATAATATACACCTGCATAAACTACCGATAAAAAAGAAATAACATATTTTTGAAGTTCTGTAATTTTGGTCTGCATATTTTCCAGACCCCTAAAAGCAGTGTTGTATTGATTTAAAAAGAATTCTTTCTTCATAAATTCATCAACAGCTTGATTGTTTTGATGATGCGTCATTGTAAATTTCCTTTATAAGTAAAATATGCTTATAAATTAACATATAAGAAGTCTTTAGAACTACTGTTAATTAATGATTTTAGTACTGTTCCTGCAAGTCAAATTTTTTCAAAAAACTTTTCCTGTGATGCGGACATATTCCTGTTTCGCGTATGGCTTTTATATGTTCTTTTGTTCCGTAGCCTTTATTTTTATGCCACAGATACTGAGGAAATTTTTTTGAGAGATCAATCATTAAGTCGTCTCTGGCAACTTTTGCAAGAATACTTGCCGCCGCAATCGAAGCCGATATTGCATCGCCTTTCACAAGCGCGCTCTGAGTAATATCGAATTTGGGAATAATCTGTCTGCCGTCTATGAGAATTAATTTTGGTTTTTCATCGGGAATTTTCGACATAACGTCTTTAACGGCTTTTTTCATCGCTAAAAGACTGGCTTGAAGAATGTTGAGCTTCTCTATTTCCTTTACCGAACAAAAGCAAATTGAGTGTAAGGAATATTTTTTTATTTCCTCAGAAATTTCTTTTCTAAGAATATGATTTGAAGAAAATTTTTTTGAATCGTCAAGATATTGCAGCGCCTGAATAATTTCTTTGCTGAACTCGGGGAAATACACGGCAGATGCGCAGACAGGTCCTGCAAGAGGTCCTCTGCCAGCTTCGTCGGTTCCGATTAAAAGGCAATCTTTTGATGTTTTAACATCAAACCTTATTAAATCTTTAATTTTTGGTTTGCGGAGGACTTTCAAGCGTAATCCTTCCTATCCTGCCGTTTCTGAAATCGGATAAAATACTTTCCGCAGTTCGGTTAATATCGGGAACTCCGCCGGAAAGGAGCCAGTTTCTGCTGACGGCTATATTTTCAAGTGTAGGGTCAGTACCGGCAGTTAATTTGTAATTATCAAACAAAAGCTCGGGACAGTTTTCCTGAAGAAGCGCTATAAGTTCTTTTGAAACTTCCATTGTGTCGTAGGACTTTTCTCCTATTGAATTAACAATGGCAAGTTTCATGGCTCTTTTTTGATTTTCAAGTTTCATAGGGATAATCCCGGGCATATCAAGCAGCTCAAGCTTTGGATTTATCCTTATCCACTGCGGGGCTCTTGTTATACCTGCTTTGCATCCGGTTTTAGTCTTGGAGGACTTAATGATTTTATTAATCAGGCTTGATTTACCTACATTAGGCATGCCTATAACCATAGCCCTGATGGCTCTCGGCAGTCTTCCCTGTGCAATCAGCTTTTCTATTTTGGGTTTGCCTAAGTCCGAAGAAGCCTTAATTATTGCAGAAATATCCTTCTGGTTGTGAGAACTAGTCAAAATGACTTTTAAGCCGGTTTTAGCTTCGTAATATTCTTTCCATCTTTCGTTTAAGGTTTCATCGGCTAAATCAGCTTTGTTTAAAATTAAAAGACGCGGCTTATCGCTTGTAAGCCGCTCAATATTATCATATTTGGTTGAAACCGGAATTCTTGCGTCAATGACTTCAAGAACAACATCAACCAAACCAAGCCTTTCCTGCAGTTTTCTTTCCGCTTTTGCAATATGGCCGGGATACCAATGTATAATAGACATACAAAATTATTTTCTGGTTTTTTCCTTAATACGTGTGGCTTTGCCGGTTCTTTCCCTGAGATAATAAAGTTTTGCGCGTCTAACTTGTCCCCTTCTTAAAACTTTAATATTCTCTATTCTGGGTGAGAAAACAGGGAATACTCTTTCTACACCGACACCTTGGAATACTCTTCTTACCGTTATAGTTCTGTTGGCGCCTTCGCCTCTCTGTTTGATAATAACGCCTTCAAAAGCCTGTGTTCTTTCTTTGTTGCCTTCTTTGATTCTTACGAATACTTTTACCGTATCACCGGGGTTAAGTTGAGGCAGAGTGTCCTTTATAAGCCCGGCTTCCAGTTCCTTGATTGTGGGATTCATTGCTGTATTACCTCTTTTATAATTAATTTTACTCTTTAAATAACATGTAAAGCACGCAGATAGTATTATTGATGATATTTTAAAAACCCTTATTATTCAAGTGCTGTTTTTTGCTTATATAATAGTTTGTTGAGTTCGGTTCTTTTAATAATGGATTATTTGTGTTTAAAATACCTATTAGTAAGGTGAAAATGATGCGAAAAACAGTTAAATATCAGAAAAAAATAATACAGGCAAAAACTTTATTAACGGTCGGGGTTTTATTCTTTTGTTTTGTAAAATCTGTCTATTCTCAAGATATTAGTGAAAAAATATCCGCCGTAGAAATATCAAACCCGCAGGTAATAAAAGAACAGGCTTTAATCCTTTACGATAAGGGCAATTACGAAGAAGCTCTGAAATATCTTGAAAACTTTAAATCAGATTATGTGGATGAAGAAGTTACAATTTTGACTGCTAACTGCTATGAAAGTCTCGGAAATAAAGATAAAGCCGCTGAAACTTTAAATAAACTGATACAAATAGATCCTGAGAGTTTTGTCGGATATTATAATCTGGGGGTTCTCTACTACGGAAACGAAAGTTATGAAGATTCAAAAGAAGCATTTGAAAAGGCATACAGGTTGAACAAAAATTCGTTTGCGCTGACCTATAATCTTGGATGCAGTTATTATCAGCTGCAAAATTATAAAAAAGCGGCAGAATTTTTTGCAAAAGCATATAAATTCTATCCGGACGAAGCAAAAACTTATTTCAATCTGGCATTAAGTTATGAAAAACTGAATAATGCCAAGGAATCAAAAAAATATTTTGAACTTTATGAAAAAATAAAAGCCAAAGCTGAAGAAGAAAAAAATTAATTATTACCCCATCTTCTAAATTGAAAGTCCCTTAAAACCATGCTATATTTTAATAGTGCTTTAAACTGGGGATTCGAATTAGAGGTTGGACATATTAAGAGTAATGATTGAGAATAAAATAAAACCTTAAGCATCCGCTTTAGCATGCAAATGTTTTTAATGTTTAGATTAATTGGCTGTAAGGAGGTAGTGAGTAAAAAAATAGATTTTTGATGTATTTAACAGTTCAAATTCAACAGGGTAATACTTTATTACATTTGGCAACTGACAAAAAAATGAGGTAGGACTACATGAAAGCAATCGAAAAAAACATCCAAAAATTGTCTTCATCCCAAACAAAGTCAGCAAACGCAAAATATGTTTACCTAAGATCGAAAATCAAGCCGGAACAAGTCAGAGATTACATAGATTATATGGACGATGAGAATTTGAATACTTTGCAAGAGTGAGTTTAATAATTTAATATCATAAAATACACAGAGGCAGGCTTTATAACCTGCCTCTGTGTATTGTTGTCATTAATTATAGATAATTCCGTTTTCCCAGCTTTTTAGATCAATAACCTTGTTTCCCTGATAATCCAAGGGCTTCATAAATACTTTGTCAAAAGTTTTTAAAAACCTTTGTTTTTTCCTTTCGTCAATATCTTTGTAAGCTTCGGCAAGGCCGTTTCTGATTGCAAAATAATCCGCAACATCAAAGGACTTTAGTCCTGAAATGATTTTTGCATTACCTTCGCTTTCAAACAGATCTTCTTTTTCGGAAACAATTCCGTTTGTAATTAACTTGGCACCCGAGCCCTTTCCTCGTTCATCACCTTCTGCCAATTCTTTGCCGTTTAAAATAAAGGCGAAATTCCTTAATTTCATTATGCTCAGCTGTTTTTCCTGAATTTCTATCTGTTTTTTGCTTATTTCATTTTGCTTTTCGGAGATATCACCATACAAACTTGTTATTTGTTGCGGCGTTTCAAGAGTCTTAAAAGGCTTTTTTGACAATTCATCAAGCTCTTTTTGTTTTTCAAAAATATCAGTCTGAAGCTTATCAACTTCAGACTGATTGGTTCTGATTGTATTAAGCTCATTTTGAACATCGCTGTTAGTTTTCTGCATTTCCTGACAGGCAAATCTGGCGGCTTGTTCAGCCCTACTACACTGAAGAATATACTTTCCGGAAAAATTGATGTTCATAAGCAAATGCCCGAATTATGCCAGTAAAGTAAGTCGTTTTACCTGATCAACAACGAATTCAACAGCCTTTTCCGTGTTTGTAAAACCGCTCATATCAAGAATCGTTTCCGAAGAAGGCATACCCCAACCTTTTATAATTGACCTGCTTTCAGTTCCGCTGAAAAAGCCGC